>DAIOEN010000242.1:0-10407 GCA_036746235.1 Vulcanimicrobiota bacterium
ATATATAAAAGGGTGACGGAGCTATAGCTATTTCTTTAATACCTTCTTTTGTTTGGACCAGTTTGACAAGTCCATTTTTATTTAATATCCAGTTGTCAGGGATAAGGAATTCTTCCTGAGCCGGTATATCCGGCAGAGATTTCTTTAATGGTTTTGCTTCTGTAATGCTATGTAATTTCTGGTATTGCTTTTCTATTATCTGCCGGATAAGCTCATTATCTATGTTTAATTCTTTAGATGTGGATTTTAAGAAAGAATCCAGGACAAGTCCTTTATGCTTCTGTGCTTCTTCAAGCAGATCTACTTTTGCTTTTTCCAGGTTCTCTTTCTTTAAGTCCGGGTATTGATGAAGGAATTCCTGTTTGAGCCATTCTCCTGCAGTTGAAGCATTTTTGACACGGTTTTTAAATGCTTCTAATCCCTGAGATTTTATGAATTCATCTGGATCTAATCCGGCAGGGAGATTGATTACAAAGGGGCATAGATTAAGCTGTTCAGAATATTTTATTGCCTCTCTGGTAGCTTTCTTGCCTGCCTGGTCTGGATCGAAACTTAAATATAGAATTTTTATCCCTGCTTTTTTAAGGGTTTCCAGTTTAGCAGGTTTTACATCCGACCCGCCAAAACATATAAATTCTGCTGTTCTGTCATATTGCTTGACTGTTGCTGTCTGAGCAGTAAGCCAGTCAAATTCACCTTCAAAACATACGGCTTTTGTGCTGTCTTTTACTGCTATGCTGCAGCACTCTAAACCCATGATGGCTCTGTCTTTTATCTCTCCTTTAAAACCTTTCTGGTATTTGATATCTTTGATTTTTAATGAAGGTTTTCTGCCTTTGAATCCTAATGTGTTGCCGAGTTCGTCTTTATAGGAAAATATAAGGCAATTGTTTTGAAAGCATTTCTGGAGGACATTGCTTTTCTCTATTATTTCATGGCTGAAGCCTTCTGAAAGAAGGTATTGTTCTATGTTTTCTATTGATGGATAAAAGCCGAGCATGGGAAATCGCGGGAAATAGTTAAGAGGGATTCCCCTATGGTTAAGGTATTTTCTTGTGCTTTCTGCCCATGTGCTTTCTAAGAGCTGTATATGTAGATATGTTGACAGGCTGTTATAAAGATCCTGGATCTCATGCTGAGTTTCATATTTTGCTTTATCTTCTGCAGTCAGATCTAATTGCAACCCACCGTCAAGGTTTGCTAAATTGTTTAAGACCTGCCAGAAATCTCTGCCTTTTACCCGGCAATCTTTATGCCCTGAGTGGATGGCTACTGCATCAAACCATGTGAGGTGATATCCGCAGGACTGACATTTACCTGCAGGTATACCTTCTTTCATGAGAAAGGATGGTTTTTTCTCCGGATGTGCCGGGTTCGGGCAGCAGGCAGTATAGCCGCCGGAGTTGGCTTTAAAATTGTTTAAAGGGGTGAGTCCATCCGGGCCCCATATTTTCTCATGATTTAGATTATTGTAAATTTTTTCTAATACATCCATAGATAAACTTCTCCTTTTTCTCAAAAATGCTTGAAGGATTTTGTTATTATTTATATAATTAGTACAGTAATGGTATAAATTACCTCCTACATCTTAAACGTAAGGAGGTGAGAGCAATCAAAACTTTAGATTGCCTAAAGATGTTGGTTTACCTTTAAAGCCGAGTCTGGTTCACTCGGTTTTTTGTTTTTTAACCAATCTTTCTTTACTTAATTCCCTACCCAATAAAAAACATACCGGAAGATTGATTCTATTTTTAGTTGTTACAATCCTTTTTATATTGATTTATTTCTAAAATATCTTTTACCAGAATTTCCACCATGGCCTTTTTGCCAGTTCTAATTCTTTTTTCCAGGCTTCCGATATTTCGATTTGTTTTGCCTCTGCCTGTTTTAATACTTTTTCTAGTTCTGCCCGGTGAAGTTCTTCCAGGTCTTTCAGTGCTTTTTCCTTTTCTCTTATAGTTGCTTCTTGTTCTTTTAATGCTGACTGAAAATTCTCTCTTTCTTTAGCCAGTTCTTTTATATTATTGGCATTATCAAGTAAAACCTGATTTAAACCTTCTGCTTTTCGAATCTGCTCTTCTTTCTCTTTCTGTAGCAGTAAGATGATATTTTCTTTCTGTTCTAATTCTACCGGACCGGGTAGGGCTTTTACTTGTTGCTTTAGAATTTCATTTTCTTGTCTAAGGGTTTCTTTTTCTGCCTGAAGATGTTTAACTTCATTCTTCAGCTCCCCAACAATGTAAAAAGCGTGTTCTTCCATTGGGCGCATTAACTGAGTCTGTTTACTTTCAAAGAATTCCTGTATAACGTCCCTTAGATTATCTTTAGTTATGATATCCTGGATTCCCCTGGATTCCATAGTGGATTCCTCTGGATTCCCCTGGATTTTATTGTGGATTCCCCTGGATTCCCCTGGATTCCATGAGATATTAAAAACTTTGTCTAACTCTAATTTTTCTACTGTTATTACCTGGATTCCATTGGATTCAGTTGTACTACTATGTAATACACCCTTTTTGATATATCTGCGTATTGTATTTATACATTTTCCAGTATAGCGTGATGCTTCAGGTACAGTTAATGTGCCATTTTTGCTCATATAATTCCACTCTCCAAGAAAATAATAAAGCAGGTGAATTGCCTTATAACAAGACATCTTCACCTGCTTTATTTTATTAATATATTTCATATTCCACAGATCAATAAAGTTTCCTGCTTTTCTCTAAAGGGCTTCATGCGAATCTGGCACAGAATAAAACAGAAAATGACAAAATTTAACATCGTGCCAGGTTTAATGTTATTAAATTTACTATCGTGCCAGATTCAGCAGAGTTAAAATTAATAATCGTGCCAGATCTTTCATGATATTGTTATGCAAGCTTTTTACCGTGCCAGATTTTGTGCAGATGAATTATTGTCCGTGCCAGATCTTTTTGCTTATTTTGTCAGTGTTTATCTGTATTGAATTGGTTATTTGAGGTTTTAAAGGATAAAGTTTTGTATGTATTGAATAATTCTGAGAAAATAAAAGAGAGAGGTATTATAACGTGGAAGATATAAAACAGATAAGCATATTGAGTGATTTTTTAAGTAAGAAGGTTAAGGGAAAGGGCTGGAGTAAAAGAGAGTTTGCAGAAAAGACCGGTTTGAATGAAACTTATGTATATAAGCTTTTATCCTGGAAAAGAGAGTTTACACCCAATGATGAGACTTTAGAGAATATTTCTAAAGTGCTGGAGCTATCTGAAAAGGACAGTAAATATCTTCTTGAGCTTGCTGCCAGAGAGAGGGAGACAGGGAATATAATTTATGAAGATGTGCCGGCACCGCCTCCCCCGCCTCCTGAGCCGGGACCACCACCAGATCCACCGCCACCAGATCCGCCTCCGCCGGATATAGATCAAAATACTTATTTTGAAATTGTCCATGAAAAACTCAGACGGGATAAATTTGTTTTGAGGAATGACAATATTGATGGGTTAAATGTTGTTGTTGCAACCAAACAGGAGTTTCAGTTGTTATGGTTTGGAACTCAAATGAACATTTTTGTAATTATGGGTTGCTCAGATAATATCTCCAGAGATGTGATAGAGAATTTCTCTAAACATGCAATTGATTATGCGATAAAGAATAATCATGGATTGCCATTGGGCTTTTTATCCTGTGTCACTTCCTTTGCTCTTTTGGTGTCATCGGGTATTGATGAAGATGCGAAGCAATTTGTCCAGGGAAGTTATAAGAAGCATTTTGCAGCCTTTGAGATGCCAGTTCTTTGTAATCTGAAGAGTAAGGAATTATTATATTACAGGGATACTCCTTTCTGGGGTTCAATTTATTATAAATTCTTTAGAGATTTTATTGAAAAGGTTTTCAGATATAAAGGTTAGTTTCTACTTTATTATTGATTTTAGTTGTTATTTGAGTTAAAATATATGTAGCTACAAAAGTAGCTACATAATTATTTAGAAAGGATGAATATTTATGATCTTTGCTAATGTCAGGGAATTAAAGAATAAAACATCTGAACTGTTAAGGGCTACAGATGACGGTAATGATGTAATTATAACTTATCGTGGTAAGCCTAAAGCTTTACTTACTCCTCTTGGAGAGGAAGCTATGGAAGAGTATATTTTAAATCATCCGAAGATGAGGGCTTTATTTGAGGAGTCTTATGAAGAGTATAAACAGTATGGCGGTAAGAAGCTGGATGATTTTGTTAAGGAAGTAGCTCAGGATGAATAGTTATGATGTAATATTGACTCCAGCTTTTGAGAGAGATCTTCGTAAGTTGCCTAAAAAAATTATAGGTCAAATCCTTGAAGATCTGCAGATATTAAAGAGTAATCCCTTTCCTCATGGTGATAGGATAAAGAAGATAAGGACAGCTCCTGGGAATTCTCGTTTAAGGAGCGGTGACTATCGAGTTGTTTTCAGGATTGAAGGTAATGATGTTATAGTGTTAAGGGTTTTTGATAAAAAGGATTTTGAGAAGATTTTGAGGAGTCTACATAAATTTTAAGATTGCAAAAAACATGTCCGAGAAACTCCTTCGGACTTTGTAGGACATGTTCCATGGAAGTCGGTCATTTTAGGGCTAAAATAGGCTAAATTTGGGCTAAAATGCCGTAAAATGGATGTTTTTTGAGGTTTTTTGAGGTTTTTGGAAGGTTGATTTTTGGCAGAAGACAGACCAAAAACGGGGGTTTTTGAGAATTTTTTGTCAGAATTTAAAAAAAAGCATCCAGAATTAGCTGAAATATTTTTATGGATAGGGATTTACATTTACTGTGTTTGAAATGCGTTAGAAGCGATTTTAGAAGCATTTATGAAATATCTGGTAGAGAGGTGACTTATGAAAAAAGCTGATAATGAGCCGGGGCAGGGTGAGCAGCCGGAAGATATAGAGCAGGCAGGCAGGAAATATAAAAGTGCTATTGCAGAGATTAAGGCAGAGCTAAAGAAGGAGTTCGGGAAACTTCCTGAAGATTGGAGCTGGAACCGTGACAGGAAATTGCCTGCCACTCTTTCAAGGGAGGAGTGCCAGGAGCTTATGACTGCTTATAAGAAAGGGAAGCTGGCTGTCAGGAATAATCTGATAATAAGGACTCTTTATGCTACGGGGCTGAGGGCTGAGGAAATGGAGAATCTCAGGTTCTGTGATATTTTTTATGATAATAAGACTGTATTTGTAAGAGCCGGTAAGGGAGATAAGGACAGGTATTGTGCGATTGATAAAGGAACCCTGGAGCAGCTTAAAGCATGGCAGGAAGGGAAAGGGCTGGAGGAATCTGTTTTTGGGATTACTCTGAGGCAGATCCGCAGGGTGGTAGAAGGTGCCGGGGATATGACGGGAATATCGGCGAAGTATGATGCTATGGGGCGGGTGTTCTCTACCCATAGCATGAGGCATGCTTATGCTACTCATTGTTATGAGAATAGTATGAGGCTTCCTACTCTGCAGAGGTTCCTGGGGCATGAGTATATTTTAACTACAATGGTTTATCTTTATACTGCTCAGAGGTATGATGTGATTGAGTATGAGAGGACTCATCCGCTGGAAAGAGAGTAAAAGTTGAAAAATTAAATTCTGTAATAGCGAGACCTCCCGATATTATAGAAAATTTTACCGCAATTTTTCGCTATTTTCGCCTATAATATCGGGAGGTCTCTAATGTTATATTACACGAATCCATTCCTATCCTTTATTTAAGATAACTTTTATAGGTCTTGAGGATTTATAATTTTAAAGATATTGTTTCTCCACATTATTCCCCAGATATTTATTTTAGCATCTGCATTATACGTATTGCCATTTTCTGATGTATATGTAGCTCTAATTATTACATAAGTTTGCGGTATTGTTCCATGTGTACTATTAGAAATAGACCATGTATATTTGTATATAATATCCTTATCACATAATCCAGTAGTAGTTGTCGTTGCATTATTAGACGATAATTCATTGGTAACTGTATATCCGCTTCCATTAGGAACAGGGTTTACTATAGTAAAGTTAATGACTTTATTACTTATAGGAACTGGCGTTTCATTGGGATCATCAGGTAAGTCCAATAAAAGTTCTGTATTTAGAGTTGATGTTAGTGAGCCTGATTGACCATACGGTCTATGTGTATCTGGTTCTATTTTCGCAAAGCGAATTATATAATTGTCTCCTATAGTGCACTGACTTGTCACAATGGTATTCGGATCATCCGGGTCATACTGGTAAGAAGCCTCTATTACATTATATGCCGATGCGCTGGTAAAGTGCACTTTACAGTCACCATTAGGGTCAGTTTCTGCCTGTGTTGCATCCAGTTGACCGCTTCCCTGTATTATTTTAAACTTGACTGTCTGACCTTCCATAGGTTCTGATGTTTTACCTGATGAATTGCCCATAGGTGTAGAAACTGGGAAAGGAGTTCCATACATAAGCTGAAGATTGGCATTTATATCATATTCATTGGAAGAACCTGTATCAGAGACGATTATAGAGCGTGCTGTCGTAGATTCAGAAGCTTCTACCTTTACAGTGGGGTTTAGTAATAACTTAATTTTATGCTCCTGATTACCAACCTTTAAAATTATAGGCTCCACATTTAGATCTGTATGTGCTACTTGTTTTTCGTGATTACGTCTTGTGGGATCATTTTCATTAAATTCACTAAAAGCTTCTGCAAGTATCTTAACGTAAATGGCAGGGGGTGGGCCGGTACTACCCTGATTTGGGGCGCCCGGTGTAGGTTTACCGATAACTTTTACGGCTGTAACAGGAATCGTTTTTTCAATTTCCCCTTCGTGAATATTACCTGCAGCTACTACTTTATCCCACGGAATATTTGGATTATTTGGATTATCTGTATAGTCAATTACATATATGTCTATTATTTTTGTACCAGGAGGTATCATAGATGTTGTAAGTTCTTTGCCATTTTTCGAAACTGTACTTATATTTCCGGTCTTACCTTGTTCCGGCCATTTTACCCTGACTGTAATATATGCAGTATCACCTGTATCTGTATCTGTATAATCCGGTGTAGGAGTGACCAGAGAAGCTGGCTGAGTAGTTCCGCTTCCTCCACCACAACCACAAATTATGGCTATGGTGATCAGAGTTATTATTAATAGTGTTAATAAAAGTTTAACTTGCATTACGAGTCCCCTTTCTTATTGTTTTGGTGAAAATTTCTTGATCTTACCGTTGCCCGAGTCAACATAAATATTTCCTTTAGAATCTATTTTCATATCAGTATATGTACTGGTATACTTATCTCCGTTACCTTTAGAATCCAATCCCGTTATAAAAATCCCACTGGAGTCAAATTTCTGGATATGATAGATACCTTTTTTACCTATACCCAATACATATATATTATTATCAGAGTCTATTTCTAAACCGCAAAAATGAAATTTATCTTTATCCTTAGAGAGCCATTTCGTTATCAAATTACCAGAAGAATCGAATTTAGAAACATATCCATTCTCATTATTGCCAGACCACTTTAATAAAATATAAATATATCCTTCAGAATTTACTGCCACATCACCTATCATGGCATTGTTTGGGAAATTAGATCTTTTATACCACTTCTGTTCAAATGGATATAAAATAGATTGTAGCTTCCAGTTAGCATCATACTTTTCTATATGTCTCCATGAGGCTAAATAAAAATTCCCATTTTTATTCCTTGTAATATACCTGACAAAATCTCCGACAAAAGAATCTTTTTCTGGCTTTATGGCAGTTATAAATTTTCCATTGAGATCAAATTGCTCAATATGACCACTATAATCAATCGGGTAACCTCCCTCTAGATAGCCGTATGCTGCACCATAAACAATATAAATATTTTCTTTATTGGCAAGAATGTCAGTAAGTTTTTCATCGTTAGGTGGATGCTTTCTCTCTGAAAACCAGCAGTTTTTTTTCCTCTTTTTTATTTCAGGAACCCAGCCAGTTATATATTTTCCCTGAGAATTATATTTTTCAATATTCATACGATAATCTATCGTATCATATGTCATATAAAAATTCCCTTCAGAATCTACTGTAAATGGTTCACCTATATTATGCTTAAGATCATATTCTCCTGAACAGATATAGTCTCTTATTTGGGAAGTAGTAGTATGTTTTACTGTAGGAGTTGCTATAGGCTGCTCTTTTACACAACCTGTAAAGATAAAAAACAATATAAAATATGATATTATTAAATATTTATTTACCATTTTCAATCACCTTACAAATGAATTCTATTATTATTTCTCAACTGTTACTGTTACAGGAACAGGGAAATAAATATGTTCATCCGGGGCTTTCTGCCATTTTTTTGCAGTGCAATAGTTACAATCGCCATTTTCTGTGTCTATGTAATATCTCATCGGGTCAGGATTAACTTTATAATAATCTGTTAACGCATTTAATGCCTCTGTTGCATCCAACGGTTTGTCTTCATCATATGATGGTGTCCCTAAAGGTAAAGGAGCACCAGGAATAAACAATTTTCCATTTTTAGGATCTATGTTAGGGCAGTCTCTAGTGCCATACATCATAAACCAGAAGAAATCATATGCAAAAGGGTAAGCCCATTTAGAATAAGAACTTCTATCATAACCTATAAATAATTTAGCAGTATTAAAAGAGTTTCTCAGATGCCAGGCATAACAACCATTCCAATAGACAAGTGAATCTTTAAAATTTGTTTCAGAATTACTATTAAGATAATCAAGATAATGATTGGTAAGGGCAAGTTCTACAATCCAACCTTCTTTCTCAAAGTCTTTTATTTTTCTGAGACGATAAAACCACCATCCTTCTTTATTTAAAGGAGTAAACATTTTATCAAGGTAAACAATAGCCCATGCATCTAACGGTGTAGGGGCGTTGGAAACCATACTATTTCTGCCATCAACTGTGCAGGACATTCTAAAAACTTCTCCTGAAGGCACATTATTTGGATCAAACTTTTTTTCATCTATAGTTACAGGGCCTCCATGGGTATTAATATAAATTATTCCATATTTTCCCATAGTCGCAAGAGTCCAAGGAAACACCATATTATCCCAGTTTAATACAATGCATCTAACCAGAGGAAAAGGATAATAATAATTCCAATCCAAAGAAATATCTTTATTCTCCTCTGTTTTTATACATTTTACATTATAGTTGTTGTTCGTTAATTCATCCAGAATTCTAGTTTCTACCTGAATCCCATCAGGTGTTTGCCAGTGATAAGGAGATAGCATTATTATATCGGCATTTTTGACAGTAGTGTTATTAGAACTAGCAGCAGTGAGATGAGTAAGAGGTTTTATTTCCTCTTTCTCAGGTAATGGCTCGCCTGTATCCTCATTCTTTATTATTATTGGATCTGAAGTGGAAATACATATACTCATACCATCTTTGAACTTAACCCATATATCATAAGGATTACCTATCGAAACGGCACCTGCTATTCCATCGGGTATAGGAGGACCATCGGGCACTTCTCCATTAAGCCATTTTATGGTATGTTGATTAGCTTCAATTACACCTAATCCTGTTTCCCATTGATCATACTGAGAAAGGACATTTCCTAATTTTTCCCTGTAAAAATCATCATAAGGAGGCCGAGGAGTAGGAGTAGCTGTAGGTGTCAAAGTAGGAGTAGGCGTGGGTGGCACTCCAAAGGTGAATCCGGTCACATCCTGTGAAAAGAAGTCAATAACCTTCTCTTCTCTGTGTCTTATCTTCTTACCATTTTCAGAAGTCCACCAGGTTGCGATGACGGACCTGCTATGTCCTCGGAATACCTTCGGCAGGCTGTATTGACCTGAAGCATCAATCTTGCAACAAGCCTTCGGCCCCAAGCTATAAACAAAGCCTTTTACCAGTGGCAGTCCACCAGTATAAACCGTACCAGATACACTGGCGGTTTTCTTTATTACTTCAAGGAAAATATTCATACTCTGGCCGGAATTCAGCCTTGCTGTTATTGTTGTATCAACGGGGGTATCCAGACCAGGCTTAATATATACACAGCCATATGCCACCTGATATTTATATGCTCCAAACAAGCAGAGATACACCGGCTGTGTGAGACAACCTATGGAAGGATTATTCAGTGTAAACTTTAAACCTGCAGATTTCAGGTTAATTCCCGGCTCTGAGTAGACTTTGAATATTATAACCTCTCCGGGAAAGGCAAATATCTTCTCAGGACATGATTTAAGCACTGCACTTGTAGCATCAGAGGAGTTTATAGTCCCTGACGAGGGAAGTGTTTCCACTTCAGCATAACTATCTTCTCCAAATGCCACTTCCAGTTTTACATTACTGTCTGTAGCTCCTGTAAGGACTGTATTATCAAAATGCCCGTCAGAGCCTACAGGTATAGATGTGTCATCATAAGCAGAGCAAAGCTGTGCCTG
>DAIOEN010000243.1:0-10303 GCA_036746235.1 Vulcanimicrobiota bacterium
TGCACGGTCGGTTCTTAGGGGAGGAGGGAGCAGTAATGCTTTCTCCTTACCCGACAACAGGGCACATTTTACATTTAATTTTCATAAAAGCCCTTACCTGATAAAAACTTTGTTTAATCAGCTTTTTTAAAATTTTGTATATAACACTCTCCCTCTTTTCACTGTTTTACCTATTTTTACATCAAGCTGCCCAGAACCCTAGTAATAAAAAAATTATAACTTTCTCTTATTGTTTTTTCAGTAATATCGGCTCTTCCTAAAGGTGTAAAAAATGATGCACATTCGGTGAGAGTGGTACCTACCTTACGTCCCAGCCTCAGTGCAGCCCACAGATCCCAGTAAGGAAGATCTGTGTAATCTATTGCCATAAGAGATTTATAATGAGTCGTGAAAGAATCCATGGCTTCAATTCCGAATATACACAGAATATCCAGTCTGGTGATAACAAGATCAATGAGAGGATCTCCTGCTCTTCCTTCCTCCCAGTCAATTATTGCCACCAGTTTATCATCCTGCCACAATATGTTGCCAGTCCAGAAATCTCCATGCAATAGTAAGGAAGAATTCCTCTGGTGTAATGGCCAGACATCTTTCAACACCTCCCGAATAAGCCCTTCGTCCGAAGATAAAAGAGAATTATTAATGGACTTTCTATGGGAGAGTTCATCAAATATTTCTGCCTTTTCAGAAAGGAAAGACAAGTCAGAAACGGAACAATTTACACTGTGAATCCCTGCCAGATGTGTGGCCATCTGAAGAATGTAATCGGATAAATTGGAAGGAGCGAATTCCTGCTTCCCATCGATATATTCTATGACCATATATGGCCTAGAGAAAATTTCACAGGATCTATCCAGATAATAAGGTTTTTGTGTGGGTAATCCCAGAGAAAATGTCATTTGCAGGATCTTGAATTCTCTTTCTATCTTCTGTATATTTTGTTTTATTGCGCCTTTCCTTGGAAGACGAAGAACCACTTTTCTAATCAGTCCATTACTGTCTTCAATCTCAAGAGCTGCCATCTCCGATGAGCCTCCGCCTTCTAAATTCCATGTTCTGAGCAATCTGCTTTTCGGAGTTATCTTTCGAATCACCTGTTCAAATTTGTTGCATTCTCTCATAACCATATATTGTGACTCCTCTCATCAGGTCATACTGCTTAACATATAAAAATGAAAAGGTGTGAAGGTTGTAACAAAGTTTCGATCCCTTATTCATCAGGTCACCCAGTCCTAACCAAGCTGTTCTTCTGGGAATGAGTCTATAAGAGTAAGTCACAATCCCTTTTTCATCAGGTCAATCAGTTATTCCACATCTGACAGAAAATTCCCTTATGGGTCTGCTAAACGGAAATTGTATCTATACTCTCGCGCATAAATAATGACATAAAAATATTTACTGTAAAATTAAGTAATTATAAGAGTTTATAATTATTTACTGATGCACTTATTAACAGATTTGAGTATATCAAAAACCCTCCCCACCGCATCTCTCAGCTTCCCGGCACTGACTGGCTTATCAATCCATTCCGTAACACCTGCAGCTCTGCCTTCCGCCTTTATCTCTTCTTCGGATTCCGACGATACCATAATAACAGGAATAGCCTTATAATCAGGATTTTCTCTTATTCTTTTTACCAGTTCAAGGCCGTTTACATGGGGCATATGAAGGTCTGTAATAACCATTTTTACTGAAGGATTTATCTTTTCTAGCGCGTCTTTCCCGTCAACTGCTTCTATTACTTCATGGCCCTCTTCTTTTAATAAAGCACTTATTATATAGCGACCGCTGGCAGTATCATCAACAATCATTATTTCTGACATCCGTGTCTATTCCTCTCTGTTTTCATTTCACATATATTACTCTATAGTAAATATAAATTCCTTTTATAAAATTATTAAATTTTTTTAAAAATTATATACAGAAATTAATTTGACTTATTGTAACACCTTACTATATATCAAAAAGGACACTTTTTTACTATAAAAAGTAACAATATTTTATTTTTCTGTATAAAATTTTGCAAAGTGAAGAAATCCTGTTAAATCAACATTCTTAAACTTCAGGGTGCTTACTCAGAGTGAATTTATTCATTTTAAATAAATTTTTGCAGTTTTTGACTTAATTCTAAAAAAGATTTATACTTTTTTTTACTGTGAAGATTTTTACGGATTATAATATATAAAAAATAACAAAATAAAGGAGAAGTGTTTATGAAAAAAGCTTTATTTGTCTATGTACTTTTAATATTATCTTCTATCCCATGTCTCGCTGAATGGAAAAAAGAGTATTATATCCGGCCTGGCGGAATATATACTCTTGAACGATCTACTAATACTTTTACTGCATTTATAAAACTCGGAGATACTAAGCAAAATGCACTCGCTCAAATGAGCAGGAAAGCCGATCTCTATGGCACTACGATAGACACTTTTGCCTTTGTCGACAGCAAATATGAGCCGGAGCCCTGCGGACTCATTCTGTATACTTATAGTGTTATCGTGCCGCCGGAGCAGCAGGAGGGCGTGGGCGTAATGTCTCCATTTGATAACAGCAGTATGAATCCGGCCATTAAAAGTATCAGTATTTACGATGCAAGAATAAGAACTTTAAAGGGGATAGGTGTGGGAAATACAGTAAAGCAGTTGTTTGACGCCCATGGGAATCCTGGGATAAACTGGCAGGGGTATGGCAGTAATGGATGGTGCATGGAATATGCAACAAAAGAAGGAAGAATTTACTTTTCTGTGGGCCAAACCTCACAAATTACTTACGATTCGATAATAGGGGCGATACATTTAACTTATTAACTATGTGATTTCCTTTTTCCATCCAGAGCCAAAAAACAAAAAAGGCCTTATAGAATAAGCTTTTCTTTATGTGATTGGTATGTGATCATCCACTTTACAATAATTCAGAAAAATAATATAATAAATTTATAGGGGGTGGAAAAAATGTTCGAAAAAGAATTAGATTTTTTCATTGAAAACCAGAAAGAATTAGTTAAGAAATATAATGGTAAAGTCCTGGCTATTAAAGAACAGGAAATAATAGGAATATATAACACCCCTCTTGAAGCATATATTGAAGCCCAAAAAGAACATGAACTTGGAACATTTGCCATTCAACCATGCAGACCAGGGCCTGAGGCATACACGATTACTATTTCCACTCAAGGATTATTTGTCGAATGAACATTATAGAAGTTCAGGGTTTTACCGTAGAATATCCAGGGTTAATTCCTCATATTATCACATCGGCATGGGTAGCAAAAAGCTCTCTTTCTACTTCCGTTCAGAACCCAACACCTACAGAAACAAAAGCATTATGGGATACAGGTGCAACAAACAGCGTAATCACGCAGAGCATAGCAAAAGAACTTAATTTAATTCCAACAGGTGCCGTCAGGGTTAATCATGCCGGAGGGCAAAGCACAAGGCACACTTATATCATTGATTTATATCTACCAAATAAAGTGGTGTTTTGCGGAGTTACAGTATCAGAATGCCCTGACACTATTGGTAATTTTAATATAATTATCGGAATGGACATTATAACACAGGGAGATTTTGTAATAACAAATTTTAATAGAAAAACGGCAGTAAGTTTCAGATATCCTTCTATTGAAAAAATAGATTTTGGAAAAGAAAAGCATTCACCATCCCAGGGAAAGGTAGGGCGAAATGCCCCTTGCCCTTGTGGGAAAAAGAAAGCCGATGGAACTCCTATTAAGTTTAAAAGCTGCTGTGGAAAAATATAGATTTACGACTTAAAATTTTTATCTACCTTCCTTTAATCAAAACCCTCCCCACCGAGTCTCTCAATCTCCCGGCACTGACCGGCTTATCAGTCATACCAGTAAATCCCTTCCCATTGCATCCTATCCATCTTCGCCATCCGCCAGGGCCCGGCAGGAAAGTTTCTTCCGGAAATGGTGAAATATTCCTTATAGAAGGGAATGTTATTTACGGCCCGGCGACTATTATGGCAGAAAAGATATGCTATAACACGAATTGCTTACATACTTCGGCAGACCATGCCATACAGGTTCGAATTCTGTTGTCTCCGCATAAAGAATAGGGGATGTAGCCTAACGGTAAGGCAAAGTTTTAAATAAAGCAATTCAAACTCGCATATCTTTTCTGCTTACTGAGGCAGTTCTATTGAATATTCCCCAGGGAGCAGATGCGCAAACTTTGCGTATCCACTTCCCTGGGAAATCCCTCAAATACAGGCTCCAGTAAAAGGCCAGGGTTAATTTAAGATAAAATGAAATCGCTGGCATCTACATCCCTACACAAAACGGTAATTGTTCTGTTACTTTAAACACAAGGAATGCCCCAAATCACACCTGGCAGTCCCACTACCTACCACTGAATTAAGCTCACCATCCGATAGCTCTTCCCCCACCTGTTTTAACTCCTCTGCTGTAAACTCAAATCCATCTTTTAATACAAAAGCCTTCCTGGCTTCATTGTCTTTACATTCGTTGACTTTCTTTCTGAAATCCTCGTCTGTCTTCATTCTTTCTATGAATGCTTTAGCGGCTTCCATACTCATAACAGCTACCTCCTTCATATGAACATCTTATGATACTTGCATATGAAAGCATCTATCGGACACAGAGCCCCTCCACTCACGTCGGATACTACGTCATCGCTTAATTCAGCTTTAGCCAAGTCCAGATCATCTTTAGTAAAGTTAAAACCTGCATGTTTTACAAATGCCATACGTGTTTCCTGGTCTTTACATTCATTTACTTTGTTTCTGAAGTCCTCATCTGTCTTCATTCTTTCTATAAATGCTTTTGCGGATTCCATACTCATAACAGCTACCTCCTTCATAATAAATAAAGTAATTATAACATGAAGTTATGAAGAAGTTGTGAAAAACCTGTGAAAGTTATGTGAAGACAGAAAGCAAAAATAGAAAATTTTTCTATTTTTTAAATTTCAGTGTATAATATTATTATAAAAAAATACAATAATAGAATATATGTTCCTCACCGATAAATCAGGAGATATAATTAAATTTATGGAGTAAAAAAATGGAAATTAAAGATATTATAAATCAGGTAGAAGGAAGAAGTGAATTTAAAGAAGGAAATCCTGGTAAATCTGAACTGGCAAAGACTGCTATAGCCTTTGCCAATGATGCAGGAGGGACTATTTTTATTGGCATAAAAGACAACCCCCGCAGTATTGTAGGAGTGGATGAAAATAATATTATGCATCTTGAAGAACAGGTGAGTAATATTATTTTTGATCAGTGCCATCCCCTGATATTGGCTGAAATAAGTATTTTGAATATAGAAAATAAAATTATTGCCGGAGTATTTAAAAAACTGGGTATTATGGAACAATGGGGCAATGGATTGAAGATTATTTCAGAAGATTTGAAGAATTATCCCGAAATAGAATTTAAATGGAGTGAGCCGGGGATTGCTTTCAGAGTTACATTTTTAAAGAAGAATTATGAAGAAGATATTACCCTAAAAACTACCCTGAAAACTACCCGAAACATAACTGACCTTCTGGGAAAATACGTTGTTATTACAAGGGGTGAGTTGTTAAATTTATTGCAAAATAAGTTGGGAGAAAGTTGGGAGATAATCAGATTAAAATTGTTTTGCTGCTGATAGAAGATAGCTCTATTACAATTGAAAAATCATTTAATGTAAGAGGTGAAGTATAAATGTCGGTTCACAATAAAACAGCCTTTGAAGCTGCCATAGAAGAACATCTCATAACTTATGGCGGTTATATAAAAGGCAATCCTGAAGATTTCTCTATAGAATATGCTATGGATACAAAAACCCTTATAAAATTCCTAAGAGACAGCCAGCCCAGATCATGGGATAAACTTTATAAAATTCATGGTGACAGTACAGAATACAAACTCATTTACCGGATCCATAAAGAACTGGATAACAGGGGCATTCCTGACGTATTGCGTAAAGGCATTACATATTACGGAGTTACTTTCTCTATGGCATATTTCAAATCTGTAAGGGGCCTTAACCCTGAAATGGAAAAACTCTATAAAATGAACATCCTCACTGTAACAAGACATGTAGAATACAGTAAGAAGAATAATAATAGACTCGATATGGTTTTATCTATAAACGGCCTTCCTGTTGCCACAGTGGAATTAAAGAACCAGTTCACAGGCCAGACTGTTTTAAACAGCATAAAGCAATATAAAGAGGACAGAGACCCCGATGAACTGATATTTAAATTCAAGAAACGAACCCTCGTTCATTTTGCGGTAGACACAGATGAAGTATTTATGACCACACAACTTTCCGGGAAAGACACCAGGTTCCTGCCATTTAACAGAGGATATAATAACGGGAAAGGCAACCCTCCAAATCCTTCCGGACATAAAACATCTTACATGTGGGAATACATCTGGACAAAGGATAGCTGGATGGATATTATAGGGAGATTTCTGCACATTCAGACGGAATATTTTAAATATGATGGTAAACCACTTAAGAAGGAAAAGATTGTATTTCCCCGATATCATCAACTGGACGCGGTAAGGAAGATTGCTGCTGATGCTACGGAATCAGGCCCCGGTAAGAACTATCTTATACAGCATTCTGCCGGAAGCGGAAAAGGTAATTCAATAGCCTGGCTTGCATATCGCCTCTACAGTATTCATAATAAAGGGAATTTCAGAATATTTAACTCCGTCATAGTTGTAACAGACCGTAAAGTCTTTGACCGGCAGTTACAGAATACGATATATCAGCTTGAACATGCTATGGGCGTAGTACATAAAATAGATAAAAACTCTGACCAGTTAGTAAGAGTCCTTGAATTCGGAGGAAATATCATCATAACAACCCTCCAGAAATTCCCCTTTATTATAGATAAGATAGGAAACCTCCAATCCAGGAATTATGCCGTCATTGTAGACGAGGCTCACAGTTCCCAGGACGGAGAAGCTGCAAAGAAGATGAAGGAAGTATTGAGTATTTCAGACCTGGAAGAAGCGGCAAAAGAAGAAGCTGCCCTTGATAATCTGGATGACCTGGAAGATGAACTCAGGAAATCCATGATGGAAAGATGCGGGCAGGAGAACCTCAGTTTATTTGCCTTTACTGCCACACCGAAAGCAAAAACCCTTGAATTATTTGGTGAAAAAGATGCATCAGGCAAACCTGTGGCTTTTCATTTATACTCTATGAGACAGGCCATAGAAGAAGGTTTTATTGAAGACAGAAATTATGATAGAACATTTCCGGCAGGTAACAATGAAGAAGATAGGCGGTAAAGCAAAAGCCATGGTTGTAACTGGGGAATTCATGGCGGTAAGATCGGTGATGCGGATAAGATGAACTGGGATTTGAACCGCATTTTTCTTCTCCAGAGCCTGCCGGGCAGAAGCTTTTTCGGATACTTTAAATAACTACATAATACGTTCAACTCGTGACGCTTAACATGTAAGGTAAGACAGTATGAAGATAAAATATAAGTATAATTCTTTTTACGGTTCCCGAATGGTTGATTTTGTTCACAGTAAAGCTGAGCTAAATCGGATACATTGAGGACTACAGATTTTCCACTTCCAAACATACCAGAAAACAGTCTTTTACAATTTAATTACAACACGATTAAAATCTTTCTGGGATTTCAAATTCAGGTCAAAACCGTGTTATTTTCGTGTCAAAAGTGAAAGCTACATAGCACGGGAAAATCCTTGAGAACTCTTTATCTTCGTTGTTATTACCCACTATTCATTTTTATTTATCTTAATTTTTCCATTACCTATATTTACATTTATCCCTTGACCATCTTTTTGCTTCGCAGAATTACCGTCTTTTATATCCACCTGGACTCCGGAACCATTAAGGTCTACATTTACATTGTAACCGGGAGTACTTTTACTATCCACAGAATTACCGTCTTTTGTATTCACCTGGACTTCAGAACCATTAATATCTACATTTACATCGTAACCGGGAGTACTTTTACTATCCACAGAATTACCGTCTTTTGTATTCACCTGGACTTCAGAACCATTAATATCTACATTTACATCGTAACCGGGAGTACTTTTACTATCCACAGAATTACCGTCTTTTGTATTCACATTGACCTGATTTCCTTCCTGATTATCTACAACAACTTTATCATTATTTATAGGTGTAACGGTGTCTTTCTGTATAGATGTTTCCTTATCGCCGGTTTCCTTATTTCCTGTCGTATCGGACATGCATGAGAATAGAGTAAGCAAGGTTATTAAAATTATTGAGATAACAATTATTTTTTTAAACATTATTTTCACTCCTTTATTCAATATTTTTATCAAATAACATAATAATATATATGAAAGAAACCGTCAATGATTTATAAAAAAACATTGACAATTATTATTACGGAGACCTGATGACAGGCCAGGTAATAATACTGGACAGGAATTTGCCAAAGATAAAGGTGCAAACAACTGAACAGTAATCATTTTTTTCTTCACCTAACATTCTCATATTCTTCATAACATCTTCATATCTTTATTTTATACTTACCTCGATAAAGATACGAATATGGCCTTTTTAAAGGAAACAGGTTTTGAGTTTACAGAGAAAGAGATGAAGGAAGCAGGTAGGAAACAGACTGACTCAGACATTGAAAAAGTTGTAGTAGAAGTCTGACGTAAATTAAGCTTTAGATAATTACCTGACTATCCTGATATAAAAACCTCTTCACCACTTCCCTGATCTTCCCGGCAGTAAAAGGCTTGTCAATCCATTCTGTAACACCCGAATTTCTCCCCTCTGTTTTTTTCAATTCATCGGTTTCCGATGATACCATAATAACAGGGATAGTCTTATAATCAGGATTGACTCTTATCCTTTTTACCAGCTCAAGGCCGTTTATATGAGGCATGTGAAGGTCTGTTATAACCATTTTAACAGAAGGATTAACCTTTTCCAGTGCATCTTTTCCGTCAACTGCTTCTATTACATTATGACCTTCTTCTTTTAATACAGAGCTTATCATATAGCGAGTGCTCGCCATATCGTCAACTATTATTATTTCTGACATCCATGTCCTGTCCTCTCTATTTTGATTTTATTTTGCTTATATTACGCTATTGATATATAAATTCCTTTTTTATTTTTAAAATTTATTATAAAATATTTTTCAATATATATATAGAAACTAATTTAACTACTTGAAATTACTTGTTTTATATCAAAAAGGCATATTTTTTGATATTTTTTGATACAAACATAATAATATTATACAGAAAGATATTATTTTGTATTTTTGATTGGAAACATAAAACGGGATATTTTATTAGAAATTTTGGCATCAAAGTAAGTACAGTCTATATGGAGATTATGAAGAAACCTTGAAGAGAGAGAAGAAAAAAGTCCTTCTCTCTCTTTACACACAGAAAACCTGTAAAAGCTTAAGGTGTACATCCAACAAATTTGGTACATTGTTGACCAAAAGAACACATAAAAGTAATATTAGATGTACCGGCTGCTATGTCCTGAAGTTCAGACACTGACATTTCCTGAAGTTCTGATGACAAAAGTAGAACGGTAGAACTATTCATACCTACAACGTTCGGGACTCAGGCAAAAAGTTCCTGTTTTTAAAAGAAAATTATGGAAAAATATGAAACTAATTATAAATGATTTAGTGTCATACCTGCCTCATGTCTGTTCCCGGTTCAGTCATCCGTGCCCAGGTTCTTATTTCTTCTACAGTATGTCTGTCCAGTCCCAGCAGTTCCAGAAAAGCCTGATGACGTTCCGGATATTGCGTCTCAAATTCATGATGAAAACGCCATTTTGTTTCGTCAGATATGCCTGCCATCTCCATAAGCTCTCTGACTGATGATATATCTACTATGCCTGCAGATAATTCTCTATTCTCCAGAAATGTCATGATGTAATGCTGCTGCCGGCGAAGAAGAGATATTTCATTATTTATTTCATTAAATCTCTCTTCCAGATATATATTTATTTCATTTGTTTCGCAGGAAATAATATCCTTTATTTTTTGAATGGATATTCCTGCCTCACGATACTTACAGATTTTTTCCAGCTTTTTACAATCTTCTTCTGAATATAAACGGTAATTACTTGCTCCGCGTAATGACGGAGAAAAAATTCCGATAGAATCATAATACAAAAGAGTGCTTCGTGAAAGCCCAAATTTTTTTGCTAATTTTCCAACTGTATACATTGCTTTTTATATCCTTTTTTAATAGAAGGGCTCTAATTAACGCTCCAGGTAAATTAGTAACCATTTTATCAGCTTCTGCCTGACAGGCTCTTACG
>DAIOEN010000244.1:0-10132 GCA_036746235.1 Vulcanimicrobiota bacterium
AGGTGTTATTGCTTCTTTTAAATAGATGATGTTATTTTTTTTGCAAGAGAGTATAATTTTAAACTCTGTCTTTATACCCTGTCCTGACCCTGTGACAGACTTAATCACCCTGTCTTACTTCCTGATCAGGTGTCATGCGATTCTCATGCACCTGTCCTGACCTGTCCTGATATCCTGTCTTGCTCCCAGGACAGGTATCAAGAGAGCTTTATTCCTCTTTAGGTTTAGGTTCAGTCAGCTTAACACCGAACACTTTTGAAGTAGCAATAGAAAACCATTTCCCATCCGGAAGCTGGTAACTTATCACTTCAGGAACAGGCACTTCTTCTTTAACAACAGATTCAACACCGCCGGCCAGAGTAACACCTTTAGAAAGAAGAGGAATAAGAGGTTTTGCAGTATCCATAATAACCTTCACATCATCTTTAACCTGAAGAGCTGCACCTTCTTCAGCCTGTTTTTTTGTGCCTGCATGATTGGTTCTGGTAATGGGGCCCAATTTTATGATCCAGTCTGGATCTCCTATAGTCATAACGATTACCTCCCTTTATATTAAATTAAAGACCTATTCCACCTGTTTTTAAAAAAATCCTTCTAAACCGGCAAAAGCAGGAAACTTTCTTAACCTGTGGAATATATGAGAAAATAGAGCAGGTGAAGATGTCTTGTTATAAGGCAATTCACCTGCTTTATTATTTAATGACAGTCACGACAGTCAAGCATGACAGTCTTAACTGTCAAGTATGACAGTCATGACTGTCAGCAGTGACAGTCTTAATAGAGGTGGGTTAATAATGACAGAGATAGCAGTAACATCAACAAATAATGGTAAATTAACTATTCGGGAAGCTATACAATTTACTGGTAAAAGTGAAAGCACTATTTATAGATATGTAAGAAAAGGGAAAATTAAACCTGTCAAAGTAAAGGTAGGAAACTTTCATGTGACAGTATTTAAAAAAGACGAATTAACAAAGGTTTTTAATATAAGTAACAGTCCCGACAGTCAACCTTTTATCAATAATGACAGTCCTGCCAGTCAGCCTGTCACCATTGACAGTCCTGCCAGTCACATGGTTATAACTGACAGTCAATTAAAAAATGTAATAGAAGAAATACTATTAACAAGACAGAACCAACTAATGAAACCTATAGAAGAGCATGCTCTTTATCTTGTGGGGGAACTAAAAAATGAGGTAAAACACTTACAGGCAGAAAAAGAGTCTCTTAGAGAAGAAAATGAATTTCTTAGTAAACAGGTAAAATTACTACCAGGGCCAAATGAAATAAAGAATAAAGAAGATATGATTCTATTGCTTCAAAAGGAAAAGGAAGAAACTTTGAAAGAAAAAGCAGAACTGGAACAGGCATTGAAACAATCAGAAAAAGAAAAAAAACAGATCGCCGAAGCCTGGAAGAAAGAACTGGAAGAAGCCAAAAGACCATGGTACAAATTCTGGTAAAGATGGAGGATAAATCATATGGAAAAAGATATAACATGTATTTCTATTGAAACAGAAGCAGAAGAAGAAAATTTCCCACTTTATAATGAAAAAACAATAAACCTTTTAAACTATCTGTATTTCCTGACTAACATAGAGCAAAGCTAAAACAGGGAGTAATAAAAGATAATTTCAAAGCTCAGCCTCGCCGGTCTCGCCGGCCATAGCAAAAATTACCCTCCCAATTCCCTATTGATAAACTAAAAAGTGAAATAAAAGAAATAAGTTTTTATCTTAAAATTTTGATAGAAGATTAAGTTAGTTTTTTTATTATTTTTTTCTTAAAGAAAACAACAAAAAAATGGGGGGGAAGGAGATCTTTGTTGTCTTAAATATATGTCTTAAATATATGTCTTAAATAAGAGGTTCGCAATTCCTTACACTGTAAGGCTTTTTCATGTGTCGTTGGAACCAGCCAGTTCTGGTTTGGAACTTTTTAGTTCCATTTTGGAACCAGCCAGTTCTGGTTTGGAACTTTTTAGTTCCAAATTTTTAAATTATTAAAATCAAAAAAATAATTTTAAAAAGGATTTTATTCTGATTTAATAGAATTTTTTTATTTAATACAATTTACAATATTTTTCACTTCAAGGGAGGTTTCTTTGTGGTTACATTCTCAAAAAATTTACATATTAATTTATTACTATTCATATTATTAAGTATTATTTTCATAGTTGTAAGCTGTGGAGGTAGTGATAATACTTTTACAAGCACAAATCCAGTTACTGATAATCCGTCCAGCTTTATTAATACTCCAACACCTGCTTTAACGTCTAAACCTGTAAACGCATATGTATATATATCCAATACTTCTCTTGAAGATGGAGAAAATATTGAAAATATAAATACTCTTGAGATTCCTGCTGTTAATCCAGATTCTTCAGATTCTACTCCATTATTAACTCAGATTTCTAACCTGCAGAAGGAAAATCCAGATGATTGGAATAGCACTGATATTAAAGAATTATGTGATAAATTAGGCACAACATTAAAGCAATCAATAGCTTTACCTGAAACAGCCAAAGTTTTTACAGTTTATCAGGATTCCCTCTGTTCATCTCCTATCCCCGTGCTCAACGGAGGATATATTTCTGGTCAGGCTGTTGTAGGTGATACAGACACTAACGTACAATTAGAAATTTCTCTTAATGATGATAATTACTTTGAAACAGAAACTATTATCTCTGCAGATAATCTTACTTCCAGTGATAACACGGGATTACCACTTAAATCCTGTCCTGAAAAAATCGTTATTTTACCTGGAGAAGTTATCATGTATCAGGTTTATTCTACAACAGGAATAAACCTGAAAGAAGCGGGATTAACTTTTTCACTCAAAAATTCAAATCTGGGTTCTATAACGACAAAACCGTTATTTTTAGAAATTTGTGGTAAAAAGAAATATGATAAAGCTTATGGTTTCTTTTATCCAAAGAAAAGTTTAACTACTCCTATAGATACTGTAATAACTGCGAAAACTAGGTCAAGCTTACAGCTTGACATCTTTACAGAAATTATAAAATCAACTGCCAGTATATCAGGTAAGGTTTTTACTGGAGGTAAGCCACTTATTAAGGGTTATGTCAAAAGTATTGGTCCAAAGGCTTTTTGTAAAATTGATTCCTCCGGCAACTATACATTGCCTCGCGTTTTTAGAGGACATTTTAGGAAAATTATAGCAACTTATTGGATAGAAGAAAACGGCAAAAAAATAAGGCATAGGGAAGAAAAGATAATAGATTTTTTTAATAATGATTTAACCAATTTTAATTTTGGAGAAGAGCTTATAACTCCAACACCAATTTTAACTCCAACCCCTACGTCTACTCCTCTATCTTTATATGATACCTCCTATGATGAAAAAGTTACAAAAGTTCTTCGTCGATTTAATCAATGGCAATTAGATTTAGGAACAGAATTAGCAGCTCAAAAAACAGTAAATTGGTTAAATGGAGGTGTATCGGAATTTCCTATTCCAGAAGAAATTGTAGAGGCCAAATTAGATCCAGATAACCATACTGATATTTGGATTTATTTTATTGATGGACATAAAATAGCTTTAGTTAACAGACCTTATTTTTATAAAGAAATACAAGAAGTGTCTATAAAAGAAAAAGAAAGTAAATTAAAAAGCGAAAATTTTATATTTTCTAATGTTAATCAAAAAGCTGGTACAGTTGGATCAACTCGTATATTAATCTTAGCTCCTCTTATGTGGGATGAAAGAAGAACTATTCGTAATCTTTCTAATACAGAAATTGGTAATAATAGAGTCTATTTTAAAATAGCAGAAGATCTAATCGCTATAAAAGATGATGATAATCAATCAGTCTATCCAGTTGACCGTATTATAACAGAGGAAAGTACTTTTTTCACTAGCAAAATTGTAGAAGAAAATCCAATATGGTTTGAAATTACTGATGATACAATAAATAATTTACAAGGAAAGATACCAAATGATAAGATAGAAATCTTAAAACCGTTGCGATATACAAGGTTTTATTCAAGAAAAGAATTTACTGACGCTTTAATAGGAGCAAATTTTAATGAATATTGTGATCTAATTGCCTCATATGCTGTTCAACCCAATGTTGAAGATCCTAATGCTCCTTTAGCACTTAATTGGATATATAAAGGGCAAGAATCTAATATTGCAACAATAGAGAATTATCTTCATATGAATGATTATGGAATCATTTATATAGCCTCACATGGAAGTGATATAGGAATAGCAGGTACTCTTGTTTATCGAAATGATACAGTTACAAATGAGTGGATAGAAAGGCACAAATCTGAAGAATATGATAAATTTCATAATCCTGGTGGTACCTGGTGTTTTATTTACTTTAAATATATAGGTGATTTTCGTAGTTATAAATTCCTTGCTCTTACCAAGAATTTTTTCAATCAGCAGCATTACAATAATTCCATTGTATATATAGATGCTTGTAAGTCCTGGGGACTTCATGATGCATTTACTAATAATGGTGCGAAAGTGTATTTAGGGTATGATAAATATCCTAATATGATATGGAGCAGAGATATAGCCTATAAATTTTTCCTATATATGATGTATGGAGAACTTGAACCTTCAGTAATATCATCTGAGCCAATGAGTGTCTTACAAACAGATAATACTTTAAGATTAACAGGACAAAATCCAGACCCAACAACTTATGTTGATCCTTTTAATCCTCCTGAAGATCAAAATGCAGAAAGCATGATGCAAGATGCAGAATTAAAGAGAGACACTCATAATGGTTTATATGATGAAACTTATTTTCCTGCCCCTGTAACTGTAATAGTTTCAAAAAAGAAATAAACCAATTCTATGAAAATAATAATATCTTTAATTTGTTTAATATTATGTTTAAGTATTAATTTAATTTCTTTACCATCTTCCAAAAAAATCTCTGAATATGTATTTATAGCTAAATGGGGTAGTAAAGGTTCTCAAGATGGGCAATTTAATTTTCCTATTAATATTTCAGTAGATAAATCAGGTAATGTCTATGTGGCAGATTTTTATAATAATCGTATTCAAAAATTTGACTCTAATGGAAAATTTATAATGAAATTGGGTAATAAAAACAATGAACAATTTCTACATCCAAGTGGAATTTCAATAGACTCAGAAGGAAATATTTATATATCAGATTTTGGGCATCATTGTATTCAAAAATTTGATTTAAATGGTAAATTTCTAATAAAATGGGGTGAATATGGTGAAACTAATGGAGAATTTATTTCACCAGGAGGAAGTTCTATAGATCCAAATGGATATATTTTCATTACAGATTTAACTAATCGTATTCAAAAATTTGATTCAAATGGGAATTTTATAATGAAATGGTGCTTTGGTGATAGTACAGTTACATGTAATAGTAACGCTATTAATCTTGCAATAACTCCATTAGATTATATTTATGTTATAGCTCTTTTAGGAAAATGTGTTAATTTCAGCTATCCTAACAGATCCTCTGAGATATCTATTATGAAATATAATTCTTCAGGTAAATTTATAAACACATTAGGATCTAAAGGTAATGGAGATGGGCAATTTAAAGGGCCTAGTAGTGTTGCAATAGATATTGAAGGTAATATGTATATAGCAGATTCTAGTAATTATCGTATTCAAAAATTTGATATATATGAAAAATTTATAACAAAATGGGGTTGTAAAGGCACTGAAGATGGACAATTTATTATCCCTAGAGGCATTGCTGTAGACCTCGAAGGAAATATATATGTAGCAGACTCTGGCAACTATCGTATCCAAAAATTCTCACCAAAACCTTAAAATTGATACAATTATTTTCTGATAATAGGTTTCATGACTTATCGAATCATCAGGTAAAGAATTTCTCATCCATAAATTCACTGAAAAGACCGGCTAAAGGCATACCATTAGATTTTTTATATAAGAACTGAATATTATTAGGAATTATACTCAAAGGAAACTTTAAATTTTCCTTTGGAGAAAAATATTTAATCTTTCCTTCCTCAAATTTTTTCATAATCTTTTCTCCAAATTCTTCAGCCGCTTTTTTTCTTTCCCTTCTCTCTTCAACTTCCTGAGCAGTCTCAAACCCTTCTGGGGGAGTAAATCCGTCACGAACCAATTTATAAATATATCCTGGAATATTCTTAATCTTTTCTTTCTCGCCAGGACTCATTTCTTTTAAATATTTAATAATATTTTCAGTATCTTCATAACGGTTCTGGCATAAATTTATCATATCCTCCGCCATGCCAAGCTCCCTCAAAATAACTGCAATAGGAGAATAGCTTTTCTCCTTACCGGCTTTAGAAACCTGTTTAACTTTAATTTCAGAAGATTGCTTTACCGGTTCATTAACTTTATTCTCTATCTTCTCTTTTTTTATATCCTCAGACACATCAGCAGATGAATTTTTAACCTCTTTATTGCCGGATATATCCTGTCCATCTTCTTCAATTTTCTTTATAACTCCATTTTCTATGTGTATCGCATGATAAGGAGTGGGCCTTATACAGCCACTATAATCCTGCGGTATATTCTTAAGCCCTCCGTCATCAAACGGTATTCTATGAGCATTGTTCTTATATACCTCAAAAATCCTGTTCCACTTAATCTGAAATTTCAAAGTATCATTCTTTCTGAAAAAAACAAATTTCTCCAGTTCCGGTAATATCTTTTTTACCAGTGTAACAGGCTTTACGCCGGTAACATAAGAAAGAAAATCAATGCAATTTGCATATTGCTCGTCAAACTTAATAAAAAAGAAATTATTTTTTTTCGGCTTATACCGAAAATCATCTTCTATTAATTCCAATAACAATAGATATGCTCCACTGGTTAACTCACGCACCAGACCGCTATGCTTAATCCATAAAGGTTTAACTCCAAACCTTACACCCTTTTCCTCTCTATCATCAGACATAGTAGCAAATATATCAAAGAGTAATTGTTCTGCCTTTGGCTCCTCTTGATTTTCTTCTGCCGGTTTATTATTCCCTGATATTTTTTTTGATTGAGATTGCTTTGAATACTCATTTTTAGTATCTATTCCTGATGTATCGTTAACAGAATAATAATTTTCAAAAAACACCTGACCTGTAACTGGTTCTCCTGTGTCATTTGAATTATTACCATGTTCACCAGGAGAATTTGATAATAGATCTTCAAGCTCAGCTTTATCATTAAGAAAAGGAATAGCTTCTCTGGCTATCTTACCCTGCAATTCCAGAGCTAGAAGTTGATTTACACGTAATTCTACATCTGATTGAGTCATAGTTTTTTGGGGTGGAGTACACTTTAAATTAACCTCACTTTTTTTGTCTTGGAACTGGCTGGTTCCGACATCGATGTCGGTTTGAACTCCTATAATCTCCTTACAAACTAAGATTTGATGCGGGATTGATGTCAATTTTAATACTTCTATAAGATGTCTTTCTACAAAGTGCCCAACATGTTGGGCACCTCTAATTATTGATTTTATTTCTTCAGAAATGTCTGAAATTGTTAATCTATAATGAACAATTCCTTTAGATACATTTTTAGCTCTTGCTATCTGCCTCTGAGACCAGCCTTTAATATCCCTCAAATATTTATAGTGCTCTGCTTCATCCAGGAAATGAAAGGGTTTATGATGTTCATCCAATTCATTATCGATTCGATCTAGTTCGCATTCTTCTATATCAGTTAAGTTATAATACAACTGGCAGGGAATTTCATTTAATTCAATTCTCCGGCATGCCTCATACCTGTGCCGGCCTGCTACAAGCCTGTATTGAATTATATTCCCCTCTTTAGTTCCGTTATCTGTAACAGCATTAACCCATACAGCCGATTTAGGAATATATCCCCGCTTCTCTATAGAAACCA
This sequence comes from Vulcanimicrobiota bacterium, assembly GCA_036746235.1. Lineage (GTDB taxonomy): Bacteria > Vulcanimicrobiota > SpSt-956 > SpSt-956 > JAKJGF01 > CALARM01. Next base: position 7,870 of record DAIOEN010000244.1, read on the forward strand.
TAAGAGTTTTAACATGAAGATGATCAAGAAATTGACATCTGGTGTTAAACTCGGAGATATTAATTTTGTTTATATCAAGAGAAGTAAATTCTCCTAATTTCTCCTTGAAAATATTTTTTATTGAACCTTCAGAATTTATCGTGTTACTGTCAGTTACTCTGTCTATAGTACTCATAAGAAACGTCCTCCAAAATACAAACTTTCGCCTTTTGAAGGTTCTTTTGTTTCTTACTCGATTCAGTCTTGATTTTTTCTGTGTTCCAGCTTATAATTTAAGTGCTAAGTTAGATTATAAGCTGGAACACAGTTCTTTAATACCGAACAAGGTAGAAACAGGGGCCCTCCATAGGGCTTTTGTTTTTTTATTCGATTTTATTAATAGACAAAAATTGAATAATCAATTTCTCTTTCCCTTTCTCTTTCTCTAACTTATAGGATTTTAATTCCCTATTTCAAAAAAAAATCCTTCACATGAATAAAAAAGAGCAAATTAAATTCATCTCCCTGCTCATCACAACAGGCAAAAACTGCATTTCCCGGCACATCTACGCAGATCCGAGCTATGCAAAAATAGGAGCTGCTGCAAGAAAAAATTAGCATAAGCAGTGTTTTGCAGCGTGCAGAGCATGATAAAGATTTGGTGCATGCGGAGAACCGGGCTCGGTTATGCTTTAACTTTTGCTGCAAGAGATATCCGCAAAGTAAAACAAATTTTTAAAACTGTCCCCCCGGGGGGACAGTTACATAAAAAGTAATTTGATGAGTAGCACAGCCGTTATAACCGGCAACCCGCCCCCTCCCCACCCTTTAAAACCGTTCTATCAGGCTCGTAATGAAGTTTGCAGATAAACGTTATTCCCGGCAACCACCCTCTCCCCACCCTTTAAACCGTTCTGTCAGGCTTTTACTGAAGATTGCAGATAAACGTTATTCCCGACAGCCCACCCCGGAGCGAGCCTGTGACGCGTCACAGACTTCGCTCCCTGTCCCCTTTAAACCGTTCTGCTTATGTTATAACGAAGTTCGTCGGTGATTGTTAGTGCGTGCAGCCCGCCCCGTGGCGAGCTTGTGACGCGGCCACAAACTTCGCCACCTGTCCCCCATCATGACCGTTCTTTTGATGTTCTGAATGAAGTTCATCGGTGATTGTTAGTGCGTGCAGCCCGCCCCGGAGCGAGCTTGTGACGCAGCCACAAACTTCGCTCCCTGTCCCCTCCAAACCGATCTTCTCTTTGTTGTCAGTTCGTTCATTAAAACCGATCATGAATGACTCAGGGGTTTAAAGCTGTGTCCATAAACAATCTGACTGGCTCCCCTGCCCCATGCCAGCCCGGAGCCAGTCAGACGCTTATCGATCCGTTTTTCTCCAACCGACATAAAAAACTTAAATGACATTGCAAGCAGAAAGCAGCAGATCTGATTTTATAAAATTTTATATAGTTGTAAAAAAGTTTATGTCACTTTTGTTGTTTTGAAATCTGATACAATTTTTTAAAGTGCACAATGAAAAAATTAAGTCATAGCAACACTTTCCCGATAATGAATAACTAATCTAGAATTAGTTATTCATAATGCAGAAGAAAAAAATAAGGCAAAATGTCCGACTTTTGCTTTTTCAGGATGGTAAATTTCTGATTGCCGCAGCCGGTACATTTTTATTTGCCGATTTAACCGGCAATTTGCAGACAGACCCGGCAAATCAAGCAGGTATAGCTTGCTTGCAGTAGGTTCTATTAGCACAGCTCTGCAGATCCGAACTTTGCAAAGATAGGAGCTGCATGCTGCAGCATTTGCACATAGCATACAGGCAAAAGAGCATAAGCAGTGTAGTGCAGCATGTAGCAGACAGAGCCGGGAACAGCTATACTTTTGCTGTAGAAGATATCCGGGGTGAACAACAAAGCCGGCAGAGATGGCAACCCGCCCTCTGCCTACCCTCTAAATCGTTCTGTCATACTCTTAACGAAGTTAACCAGAGACCGGAGAACCCGCCCACAAAAAGCGGGCTCAAATTGCGATAGCAATTTGATTGCCGTGCCCGCCCACGCCCCCACGCACCCCTCACGGCAAAAAAAGCCTGCGGCTTTTTGCCCGCTTTTTGTCCTACCCTATGACCTGTTCTTAACGTTGTTGTCAGTTAGTTCATTGAAACTGTTATATAGCAATCAGCGAAATAAAACCATAAAAAGTAATAATAATTTTTTTTGATTGTTACAATTTCTTACAATTTGAAAAACCGTTGTTACAACCATGCTATATACTT
>DAIOEN010000245.1:0-9984 GCA_036746235.1 Vulcanimicrobiota bacterium
GTCAGGCAGAAGCTGATAAAATGGTTACGAACTTATTTGGAGCGGTACTAAGTGATCAGTGATCGCCGGATTTTTCGATCACCGATCACTGATTACTGCTCACTGAATTAAGTATTCATCCCTCTTCTTAAGAGGATAACTATCTATCTCATCAATTATCTCTTTTTTAAGTCCTTCTTTACCGAGACATTTATACATATAATTCTTATAGCCTTCCACTCCAGGCTGATGGAATGCATAAACATCCAGGAATTCCCCTTCATATGTTGTGGCAATCTCAAAGAAATAAAGCAACTGTGCCCATGTATAGGGAGATACTTCCGGCATTACTATCGTCATATTCGGTTTTTCCGCTCTCATAAGAGCCCATTCTGTAGCCCTCACGGCAAGTGACATCAATTCGGAAAGTTTTCTTCCTGCAAGCAGTTCTCCACTCAGGGCCGGAACTTCCATATCTGTGCCGAAATCCTGAACCTCTACAAGTGTAAGGGTTTTGTTGTTCTCTCCACCTATATTATTCTGCTGTATGGAATGAAGATCATTTGTTCCCCTGCATGGAACAGGTGTTCTTCCTCTGTTTACCTTTACCTCTATATCATCTGTCCATACCTCCAGGCCATTATCTTTAATTATTTTCCTTTTGTATTCTTTACCAAGACTTTCGGCAAGAAGCTGTACATACCATTCGGAAGTAGATTTAAGGCCTTCAGAGAAAGGCATCATAATTGAAATGAATTTTCCTTTTTCAAGATATAGAACAGACTGTAAAGTAGCATAAAGAAGTGCCGGATTTTTAAGGACATCAGGACGAAAACAAATGTCTTTCATATCTCTTATGCCGGCAAATATCTCTTCTAAATTAACGCCTATGAGAGCCAGATGAAGAAGTCCTATATTAAACTCGGAATATCTTCCCCCCACTCCCGGGAATACGGAAAAATCAATAAAGCTTTCCCTGTCTTTCTCCTGCATTGAGTTTACAAGTTTTCTCAATGACCCTGACGAAGGATCTGTAATGGCAATTATCTGTTTTCCATAATTTTCTTCGCCGACATGATTTTTAAGCCAGTTCCTCGCAATATCAAAAGCGACTTTTGTCTCTGTCGTTTCACCTGATTTGGAGATAACTGTTATACATGTTTCCCGCGGGTCAAGATTTTTAAGGAGAGAACCTATGGTAGTAGGATCAAGATTGTTTCCTTCAAAATAAATCTTAGGTCTTCCTTTTCTTAAAGAATCAAATTCATTGTAATAGGGAGAAGCAAGTGCATCCTGCGCCGCCTTAAGTCCCAGATAGGAACCGCCTATACCGAAGGATATGACATTTTTGAAATTTTTGCATATGTAATCTGCAGTTTTCATGATTTTTTCTACTACAGAAGGATCATGACATCCCAGTTCAATCCATTCAAGACCTATTTTTATTCTATTTTCCCTGTTTTTTATTACTTCCTCAATTCTTTCCCGGGCCTCATGAGCCACAGGAGTCCATTTTCTGAGATCTTCTTCAGTTATGCCATGTTTTGCTCCTATTGAAAAGGAAAACATGTTGTTGAAATCAAAAGAAATTGATTTTTTCATTGTACTGTCCACCCCTTCTTCGTAAAATATGAGTTAACAAACAGGTAAGATTCTTATACAAAAGTCCTGATTTTCCTGCAAAACCAACATTTCAAGTGTAATGTTGCTTGCGAAATTATATTATGCAGGATATTTCATTTCAAGAAAGAATTTTTTATTTAGAAATAATTTTTAATTACAAATTAACCACTAAAAAATTCCAATAACAGATAAAACTATAAGAGGGTGGCAACTATGGGTACATGGGGAGTAAAAACGTTTGAAAATGATGGAGCGTCTGATTGGTTATGGGATCTTGAGGAAAGCGATGCTAATTCTGCACTTGTAGCTGCATTAAATCCGGAAGATACGAACTATCTTGAAGCAACAGACGGTGAAATTATTCTTGCAGCAGCAGAAATTATACAGGCGATCAAAAACAGGCCCCGTGCCGGTTTACCTGAAAACGCTCTGAACTGGATTAACGCACACAATACATTGGATGTTTCATCTCTGGTCACAAAAGCAATCGCCATGGTCGATCGTGTTCTCTCTGACAATTCTGAATTGCGCGAATTATGGGAAGAAAATGAAGATGATTATCCGAAGTGGCATGCACATATTACGGAATTGCGCAGCAAACTCAACAGCTAAAATAAGATAGTAGAACGATGGAAGAACCATATGAACTGGTATTAAAAACCTACCAGTTAAAAGAAATATTTCTGTCTGCACGTATTTCTCTGACTGTTTATGACTGTGAAAGACTCTTAAAAGCAGGATTCTGCCAGTCTATAAGCAGATTAACAAGAAAACATTTAACTGTTCAGTCTGAAAAAAACAGAGAAATTACTTTTATGCTTCTTGGACTTACACATAAATGTTTACTGTCAGACCCGTTCCGGAGAAGATTTACACTGATAGAAAAAATTACCTTTAATGATTTACTTTCTATTGCCAGTACCGCTCTTTATATAATCGAATATATTGCATCAATCCTTTGTATTTCGGAAAAAATAGATAACATAAATCACCGGTACAGGGAACAAATAAAAAAAGAACTTTCAGATTTAACCGTTCCGGGCTCTGCAGAATCACTTATGATTATAGAGATTTTCCTGAATAAAGAATTACGGAAAGAACTAATTTTTTTGTCTGAGATAGTTTCCATAAAAGAGCCTCTGTCCTCACGGGCCTATCATTTATTAAAGCTTATAGACACTAAAATAGCATATGTGCCGGAAGGTTTAAAGCCTGTAGAAAATGTCATAGAAAAATTTATAAAAGCTCCTGATAAACCGGATATATTATTGTACGACCTAAGACATCATGACCTCAACGTTATTAAATCTCTAAAGCATATGGTTGTTCCATTGCTGGATATACTTGAAGCAGATAACCTGAAAGAACATGACAGAATGACCATGTTTTTATTTAAATTCTTTTATGTGGCTATTCACTTACTTTTCATATCTCTGGAAGAGATAGAAACATTTTTTCACAATGGACATTTATATAACCTTATTACAGCCGTTCAACTTTTATCCATATGTACTTCATCCCTGGCTCTTATGATTGACAGACGACCCGTTTTATTTCAGGATGAAACCGGAAGAACGGAAAAATTTATTAATTATTTTACCGGTAAATGTGATAAAAAAGAAGTTCTTCAATTAATCGAGGAGGAAATGGATAATCTTTATATGAAACAGGAATTAGAAGAGAATATGACATATGAACATGTTATAAGAGACTATAAAAAATCCATTGACATACTCGGTGAAGAACCATTGAGAAGCCTTTCTGTTTTTTTAAAAGGACAGAACAGATTATTTACTATAAATACACTATAACTTCCAACCGGTAAAATCTAAATTTGCGGAAATAATACTCACTACTCACTACTCACTACTCACTAATTATGATATAATATTAAAAATTTAAAGCAAAGGAGTAGTTATAAAGTGCCTGACTTTTCGAATAATTTAATAAACAAACTAATTGTCTTTGTTCTTATTGCCAGTATTTTTTCTTCAACCCTATCTCCTGCTTTTGCAAGAGAAAAGCTCTGGAGTAAAAAATTCCCTTCAAATGTAGACTGGGAAATTCTTACCTCACTCGGAGTAATAATAGCCAGTACAGAGAAACATCTTATAGCAATAGACGGAAAAACAGGTAATATATTATGGTCCAAGAAAGATATTGATCTGAAACGAGAATTTGTCTGGCCTGTAGAAGGTACAGATATCGTTCTTATAAGTGATCCTGATAAAAAACTCGGCGGTATAGTCAGGGATGCAAACCTGTATGCCCTTGAAGTTATGACAGGTAATGTTGCCTGGGCTACCTCCGACATTACAGGAAGACCTCTGGAAGTTGTTCCTCTTCTCGACCAGCTTTCCTTATTATATATAACAGATCAAAAATATATTGAAGATGAAACCCTTTCCAAATCGCCTATGATAATTCCTCATATGTATAATATAGATGTTAATACAGGGGAGATACAGTGGCACAGGGATTTTGACAGAGATGTTCTGGGAACAAAAGTGGAAGACACATGGCTCGGTTATAAAATATATAATCTGAGCGGCTATCACAGGCCTGTTCTTCTCGGAGACGAACTTTATTTCTTTTACGGCGGTATAACCAAATGGGATTATATTACAGGCAATACTATCTGGAAAACCACCTATCCGGCAGGGGATCCGGACCTTATAAAGACAGATGCAGACCCTATATTTACAGATAATGTAATATATACTTCAGGCCAGGGGCAGGTAAAAGCGATAGATAGACTCACAGGAGAAATGATGTGGGACAGTGACAATCTGGGACTGGTACCACTTTTATTGATGGAAAACGGTATTATATGGGCTCAGAGGGGAGGATTTTTCTTTAACCCGAATAAAAACGAATGGGTTCCGAGAGGGCCCTTCGGAGTATCTGCCATAGATGCTGCCAACGGAAAGCTTATATGGGATTACCGCCTCGGTAAAGACAGTCTTGCCAATATGGTATTGTTGGAAGACAGAGTGCTCATTGCAGATAAGAAAAATATAATAGCCCTTGATAAGTTTAACGGGACATTACTTTACAGCAAAGAACTTGGTATAGAAGGACCTATGTTCGGATTAAGAAATTCAGAAGGAAATGTAGTTTTCTGGTCTCCAAGAAGAGTAGTCGCTTTTACACCTGATAAAGGGATAAAACTCTGGGAAAGCGGTGTCAGAGAACCTTCCGAAACTCTGTCAAATACCAATTTCAGACTGAGTGCAGGCATTTTCCTTACTGTTATTACAGGAGGTACAGGCCTTTTGATCTTCAGCAGCTATATATTAATACATGACGTAATTCCCGGCCAGAGTGCCGCAGCAACCAGAGTAAGGGCACAGGTCAAATCAGAACAGTATTACTGGGAAAAAGTAAAGGATTATCGTAACAGTGCCGGCCTTCGTGAAGCTGAAACAATAAGAAATTACAGACTTACTCTTGTGGAAAGCAGAAAAAAGCTTGATCCTCATATATTTCTGGAAGGTCAGATTGAAGACAGAAAAGACTTTACAGGACTTGCAGGCATAAATACAAAGGATGGCAATATAGATAAAGGCGTATATCTCGGTGATGTAGGGGAGAGATATCTTATAGATTATGTGGAAGAAACTCTTTATCACTTCGATGGTGATGTAGTAGGTGCTTTCAGTCTTATCCCTGAATAGTAAACAGGTGAGCAGTGAGTTCTTTGTTTGTACTCACTGCTCATTTATATATTCTGCCTCTGCCGATGTCTGGCAGATGAACTCTTACTAACCGTCAAACTTGAGATTTTGCCGTTTGAAATGCTGACGAGAAACGTTATGGAATAAATCGTCTTTTATAGAATCTTTATCTTCTGTCTTTTTCACATCAGACACTCTGTTCACATCGTGTTCTTTATTATCTTCCTTTTGAGGAGTATATTTTCCCTGAAGCTTATCGTCCTGTTCGGCTCTGTGGAAGATTCTGGAAGCTATCATGCCCAGAGGCCCTGCTATTACTGCATTTACAACTTTATCCACAGCATGTTTTACATCGTCATACCTCAGAGTAAAAGATGCTTTGATATCTGTTCCGAAAAGTCCAAAATTTCCGTCCAGTTCCAGTTTGCCATGAATTGCTTCTCTATCGATTTTAATACCTGCTCCTATAGCTCCTCCAAACTGAGGTCCCTGTTCCAGCCTGACATTTAAATTAAACTTGCTGCCTCTTTCGGTAGATGCGGCAAGTTTGACACCTTCATAGGTACCAAACTCTATTCTGTCGGCAAGTTTAAAACCAAATTCACATTCTCTGGAAGATATGTGAACAATTCCTTCTGCTCCACAATCTACATTTGCCTGTAAACCTGCTTCTGCTGTTCCATTTATCCGAATATGTGGAAGGTCAATATTTTTTCCCACTTCTATACCGGCAACATTCTGTTGTTTTAATCTTATTGCAGGATTCGCAAGGAATCTATCAGGGGAAACATCCATATCTGCTTTTATTTTACCTTTAAATTTAGCTTCTCCTTTCAAAATCATGGAGCCGAATCCTTTCATATCAAATTCTTTTGACATACTTCTCATTGTATGACCGGCTATATGAGAATTTGATTTAAAAGAATCTTTTTTCTTTTCTATGTCTGTATAAACATCATATTCTAATTCATCAACAGCACTTTTTTTTGCTGCCCCATTGTTTTTATTGGCTATCATTCTATTAATTTTCATAGTATTCATCTCCGGTATAATATCAGCATAAAATAGAAGAAGCATTATTACACATGTAAATTTTTATAAGCATAAAATACCTGATAAACACAGGTTTTTATCTTTATACATCATAAATTATTTAGATAAGTTGCTTCTACATAATTTTCATCTAAAGCCTTATTTTACGCCATTAAAAATGAAAAATCCTATACCTTTAAATTATTTAGATAACCTGCCTCTACTTAATTTTTATCTAAAGCTTTATTTTACTCCATTAAAAATGAAAATTCCTATAATATTTACGCCACATTCAGTATAATAAATATTCCTTTATAAAACAACAGTAATATGTTAAGTTTTTGTTAACATTTCAATGTTTCAGGTTATTCATAGGCAGACTTTGCACATCTGAACCCGACGCCGTCGACATATTCATCAGGACATATACCTGCTCTTATGGTAATGCCGCTTTCTTTAAGTTCTGTAAGAAAATCTCCTCCCCTTATGACAACTTCTTTGCTCTGGTCCGTTACTGGCCCCGGTGTGTAAGGATAGGCTCCATAGTGATCACCGGTCCATTCCCATACAGAACCCAGCATATTCATAACCCCGTAGGGGCTGGCACCTTCACCGTAAGAATATACTGATGAAAGTTCTCCTCCGTCTTTGCTGCATAATTTTTCAGCAGACCATTCATTACCCCATGGATAAAGCCTTCCGTCCTCACCTCTTCCGGCTTTTTCCCATTCCGCTTCTGTAGGCAGGCGTTTCCCTTTCCATGTTCCATAGGCAACTGCATCATTATAGGTAACTCCTACGACAGGATAATCTTCTTTCTCTCCGGAAAAATATTCTTCCCATCCTCCTTCGCTTTTATAACCGGTATTATTAACAAACTCTGCATACTGACTGTTTGTAACTGCATATCTGTCTATATAGAAAGGGTCTACATGAACTGTATGACCGGGACTGGAATCACCTTCCTGATTGGTTCCCATATAAAATTTTCCTCCGGGAATAAGTATCATGCTATCCATTTCCTGCGTTGCAGAAGGTGATTTCCTGTCTTTGTAATCAAGTATAATAACTTTTTCTTCTACAGTTTTTTTGATTTCTCTCGGTTTTTCTCTTAATTTCAGAGGCGGGTCAAAACATTTAAATAGAAATACTGTATTGTCTCCTATCTGTATGTTATCACCGTTTACAAGAGGTCTTGGCTCAGTAACAAGAACTCCATTGAGAAGGGTCAAATTTTTTGATTTCTGATTGATCAAATAAAATTTATTCCCCTTTTTTTCTATACGGCAATGCTGACGGGATACAGTTCTGTCATCTTCAGGAAATTCTATATCTTTTTTTATATGGTCATCAGATTTTCTTCCTACAAGGAGCTGTTTTTTCTTCACAGGAATAATCAGACCTTCCCTGAAACCTTCTATCATCTCCAGAGTTGCTCCTTTTGCCGCATGGGAACCTACCAGATAATGTTCAATAACAGTATTACCTATTTTTATTGCATCTCCGTCTTCCAGTCCTTTTTTTATAATCGATAATCCGTTTACAAAAATTTCTCCTCCCTCATCTTCTAAATTAAGGATAAGCCATATATCTTCAAAAGTCAGGCTCCCATGGGAGTCAAGGATGGAATCATCGGCGATCTCAATATCCTTTCTTATTCTTCCTTTTCTACCTATAACAAGTTTTTTCTCCAGCATGGCTTTACTTATTGTAAATGCTCTATCTCTGTCAGGGCCTCCTACTACCTGAAACATATGGGCTTCTTTAAAAGACACTTCAAGGGTTTCATCCTGTACCGGTTTTTTCCTGGTCACAGTTTTCGGGTATTCTTTTAATTTATGAGGTTCTGATTTTGAAGCAATATTACCTGTAAATTCCGCTATCCTGCCGCCACCCATAGATGCAGAATATTCTTTTCTGCCAGAAGCTTCTAATTTTCTATGAATATTATCCCTGAAATCCTGTTCTCTTCCTGAAAGTCCCGGAGAGGAATATTCTGTTTTTCTGCTTATATTATCGTCAAAATCCTGTTCTCTTCCTGAAAGTCCCGGAGAGGAATATTCTGCTTCTTTTTCTTCAAAGTCACGATGACTGTCTCTTCTCTTTGCTCCTGTATATCTTATTACCATTTTGATCTTACCGGTTCTTATAATATCTTCACTCCTGAGGAGGGTAAATTCTTTGTCAGATATGGCTCCGTCATTCACCAGTGTAGGAGTCATGGCATCTCCTGTATGAAGTATGGCAAATTTTTTATATTTATCCATCCATTTAAGAGTAGCCTGATCGGCAGATATAGAGGAAGTATCAAGCAAAATCCATCCATGTCTTTCCGTAGCCGTGAGTTTTCCTATGGATATAATAGGTCTGTCCAGCACAAATCTTTTGCCTTCTTCAATACCTGATATAACTTCAAGTATATATCCGCTATCAAATTTCCGAACAATTTCTTCTTCTCCATCCTCTTCTTCCGTATTATCTATATATTTTTTTTCTGAAACAGCTTCTTCACCCGCCTTTTTTTCCGGTAATTCATCATCTGTTTCCGTTGAAAAGCCATCAAACAATCTGTTAACATCATCAAAATTATTTTTCCTGTCAGATTTCTCCTGCCGGTCAGAGACATCTTTTCCTCTATATTCAATAATATTCTGTCCTATGATAATCTGACTTCCGTTTTTAAGGACTGTTTCTTTCGTTATAACTGTTCCGTCTACTACCGTAGGTTTTAAACTTTCCTCCCTGTCAATCATATAGGACTTTCTATGTTCATCCCAGAAAATTTTAGCCTGTTTCTCCGTTACCATATCTCTCTTATCGGTTATGGTTAATATATCCCTGTTTTTACCAATAAAAACAGGTTCTCCGGACAATTCAACTATCTTACCTTTTTCGTCACCTTTAATTATAGTGACGTAAAAATCAGGAGTATTTTCATATTTTCTGGAATGAACAGATGATTTTGTCTGTTCTTCTTCTCCCCCTTTTAATCTGGAAAATAATCGTGAAAAAATTCCTTCTTTTTTTGCCATGCCTTCCACCTCTTCCGGTGAATTTTAGATAAATTTTTAATATTTAAATTATTTAGATAAACTGCCTGTACATAATTTTCATCTAAAGCTTTATTTTACGCCATTAAAAATGAAATTTCCTATCCCTTTAAATTCTATATTTAAAACTTCAATCCTTTATTTATAGTTAGTTTCATAACAATCTATAATTAAGAAGGAGTAGGCAGTGACTGCTGCCTAATAATGGGTCTTTTCAGTTCTTTTCCATAAATTAAACGCATCAAGAGAATTGGCGCATGTAGATTGATATATATTTATTTTCTTTTCATTGTAAGGTTTCCTGAATTCATTATAAAGTTCTTCATCAATAAAATTAAGCCCCTGCTGTGAAGCATCAAATCTTGTGGCAGCAAAGACAAGGACAGGAATATGAGCCCAGTAAATAGCTCCCATGCACATAGGACATGGTTCACAACTGCTGTAAAGTTCACAGTGAGACACTGATCCTTTTTGCTGAAGTTTTGTTCTGTCTTTATGTATGGTGCCAAGGTCATAAACTCCGAGTTCTTCACAGGCTATCCTTATTACCGATATCTCTGCATGAGCAGTGGGATCGTTCCATTCGTTAACATGATTGTGTTCTTTCCAGTATCTTATAACAT
>DAIOEN010000246.1:0-9969 GCA_036746235.1 Vulcanimicrobiota bacterium
AGGTAAATTTTATTTTTTTTAAGACTTAATATTTTCATATACTTCTATTAATATAAAAACTTTGCGAATTCCTCAGGATTATTTTCCAGTAACTTTTCAGTTATAAGCAATCCATCTTTTGTATAAAACTTATCTTCAAATTTTTTTAATCTCCTCTCGTAATCACTGAGAGCCCTGTTCATCAAATGAGCATTCGTTCCATAAGTTATCCTTGTACCTATGGCATTATAAAACATTCTCTTAAAGGTATAAAACTTCTTGTTTGCCCTTACGAGAGCTCCCTGAAGGGCACTTGGTTTAATAAGTTTCGGGAAGAATAAAGAATGCTGACAATCATAATATTTCCAGTTTGTATTAAATATTCTTCCTTCCCCGTGTATTTCTTTATATATGTCTGAACCGGGAAGAGGTGTCAATATCCACATCTGCATAGTTGTAATACCGGAATCTATAGCAAAATCCACTGTTTTATCTATTGTTTCAACTGTATCACAGTCGGAACCAACGACAAACATACCATTTATCTTCAGATTAAACTGTTTTGCCTTCTCAATAGTAAACTGTATATCTTCAAAAGACTGACTTTTATTCCAGTTATTAAGGGTTTTTTCGTTTATAGATTCATAACCTAAATGTACTATTCTAAATCTTGCTTTTTCAAGAAGGGAAAGAAATTCATCGTCTTTAAAAGCATCTATTTTTAACTGCATTGTAAAACCTATATTTTCCGGGAAATTTGCATTGATAATTTTTGTTAAAAACTCTTTTGCCCGCGGCATATTAACTGTAAAATTATCATCTCCTATACCTACTGTTTTCAATATAGATACATCTTTTATACAACATCTTATATCTTCTATACAATCATCAAGATCTCTATATCTCATCTGACGACCTGCAATTTTTATAACAGTACAGTAACGGCAGTTATAGGGACAGCCTCTTGATGTATAGGTACCCTGAAAATATGTATATTTCGATAAAAATCCTTTTTTTGCATTCTCCAGACCTTTTACCAGAGAATAATCAGGTGCATGTTTCAGATAATCTTCTTTAAACTCCCTGTCTTCATTATGGATAAAACCGCCGTTTTCTCTGAAAGATAAACCTTTTATATGTTCAAGAGGTTTATTGTTATTCAGTGCATCTATTAATTCCGGGAATGTTTCTTCTCCTTCTTTTCTTACAACATAATCAGCATGAAGAAGGCCTTCTTCTGTGCAAAATGTTGCATGAGGGCCTCCGAGGACAATTATTTTATTATGTTTTTTCAAAGTATCTGCATATTTATATGCTATAGGAGCCGTATTTGTAAGGGATGATATACCTATAATATCATAATCAAGTAATTCCTTTATTTTAGGTTTTCTGATCTTATCATTGTATATATCTACTTCATACCCATGTTTTTTTAGTATGTTACCCATAATAGGAAGACCCATTCTTTGCGATACAAAGGATGAATAAATATTCGGTATATCAGTATGGGGCTCAATTAAAGCCACTTTTTTAATCATTTTCTCCTGTAACTCCCTTCTAAAAATATTTAGCGAATTCTTCCGGATTATTTTCCGATAACTTTTCAGTTATAAGTTTTCCGTCTTTTGTATAAAACTTATCTTCGAAATTTTTCAATCTTTTTGCATAATCCCTGATTGCCCTGTCCATCAAATGAGCATTTGTCCCGTAGGTTATCCTTGTACCTATGGCATTATAAAACATTCTCTTAAAGGTATAAAACTTTTTATTTGCTTCTGCCAGAGCAAGCTGCAGGGTGCTCGGCTTCATAAGAGACGGGAAAAATACCGAATGCTGACAGTCAAAAAACTTCCAGTTAGTATTAAATATCCTGTGTTCTTCATTTATCTGTCTGTATACATCAGATCCGGGAAGAGGTGTCAGTATCCACATCTGCATGGTAGTAAGACCGGATTCTATAGCAAAATCAACGGTTTTTTCAATAGTTTCTTTAGTGTCGACATCAGACCCAACGACAAACATGCCATTTATCTTAATATTGAATTTCTTTCCCTGTTCTACGGTAAATTTAATATCTTCTATAGACTGGCTCTTATTCCAGTTGTTCAGAGTATTTTGATTGATCGATTCATAACCTAAATGGACTATTCTGAATCTTGCATCCCGGAGGAGGGAAAGAAATTCGTCATCTTTAAAAGAATCTATTTTTAACTGCACAGTAAAACCTATATGTTCGGGAAATTTTTCATTAATAATTTTTCTCAGGAATTCCTTTGCTCTGGGCATGTTAATAGTCAGATTATCATCTGATATGCCGATAGATTTATATATGGAAACATCCTTTGCTGCAAGCTTAATATCTTCTATACAATCATCTAAATCTCTGTATCTCATCTGCCTTCCTGCAATCTTTATAACGGTACAGTATCTGCAGTTATAAGGACAGCCTCTGGATGTATATACATTTGTAAAATAAGTATATTTAGAGATAAGACCTTTTTTGGCATCTTCCGCACCTTTTATAAGAGAAAAATCAGGAGAAATTTTTAGATATTCATCTTTAAACTCTCTGTCTTCATTGTGGATTATACCACCGTTTTTTCTGAAAGAAAGACCTTTTATGCCTTCAAGGGGCTTATTATTATTTATTGCTTCTATTAATTCTATAAGTGTTTCTTCCCCTTCTCTTCTTACGACATAATCGGCATGTGACAGGCCTTCTTCAGGAAGGAACGTGGCATGAGGGCCTCCCAGGACAACTACTTTATTATGTTTTTTCAGGCTGTCTGCATATTTATATCCTGCAGGAGACGTATTTGTCAGTGCAGATATACCTATGAGATCATATTTGAGTAATTGCTTTATGCCGGGTTTTTTTATTTTATCATTGTATATATCTATTTCATAACCTTTACTTTTGAGTATACTTCCGATTATCGGAATTCCGACCCTGGGCGACACAAAAGAAGAGTAAATATTCGGTATATCAGTATGGGTTTCAATAAGTGCTACTTTTTTAATCATTTTATAATTAAGACCTCCAAAAAATTATTTATTAAACTATTTTTCTTTCTTGTTTCGAATTATCCTTCCTGAGATGTTCTGCAAATTCTATAATATAATCAACTATTTTATTTCCTCCTCCTATGCCTCCCATTCTGGTAGAACCAATCTGTCCGAGCTCATGTGCCTTTAAAGGATTTCTAAGGAGTTCCAGCAACTTTTCCGCTATAATCTCAGGTTCAGGAGAAACAATAATAAGAGCATCGCCGAGAAGTGATTTCTGATGTTTTATAAAAGAAGGCCTTACCTGTCTTTCGGGAGACCAGAAGGTAACAACAGGTTTCCCGAGGCCGGCAGCCTGTTCGTTTGCCGTTCCTCCAAGGCCGAGAACTGCGTCTGCTCTGTCTATCATATAGCCGAAATATTTTTGAGACATTTTTACTTCAGTGCCATCACCGTGTACAAGGTTTACTGCATCTTTATCTTCTGAAAAGCTCCACCCTTCTTTCAAAATATATTCATAAAATTCTCCCGGTAAAACCCTCTGAGAAAGAGCCATTAAAAATATAATTTCTCTGTTAAGAGCATAAATTTTCCTGCATACGGAAAGAGAAATTTTTAAATTATACCATATTTCGGAACGGCTTCCCGGAAGTATTGTTATCACTCCGGCACAGGGCGGAATATCTATATTACATGGTAAAATCGGGAAGGTATCCATCATGGGATTTCCGACAAATTCGGATAAAATACCAGTTTCATTAAGATATATGGCTGTTTCTGCATCTCTTGGGAAAACCATATTAACCCGACCTTTCATAAGTAATCTTTCAAACAATGAATAACCTCTGACATGAACAGACTGGGCAACAGCCACAAAAATCAAAGGGCTACAGGTAAAAAGACCTGCCAGTATAACAGGATATCTGTCTCCGACACATACGATTAAATCAAAAGAACTCTTTCTCAGAATATCAATCTGTTTCAGAGTTAACGCTAAAAGCCCTGCCTTAATATCTTTAATGAGAGCAGACAGATTGTTATTTATAAGTCCTCCGCTCGGAAGATTTACCGGTGAACCAAGTATATCAGAAAAATCAAAAATCTCACCTTTTCCCACAAGAGGAAGAATTTTTATATTAAAAAATTTTTTTTCTCTGAGCTCTTTTATTAACAGAGCAGAAACACTGTCTTCCCCGTAACCATTACTTATAAATAAAATATTCATAGAATTATTATGCCAATTTTATGCCAGATTCCTGAAATGTAAAAAAATCAGATATACCTTCCTATAAAAGCCTTATGATTTCATCTGATATTCTGTTAACACAGTCTTTATCTTCCATTCTTTCTCTACCGGTTTTAGCCATACAATCTCTTCTGTTTTTATCTTCAAGTATGGACAAAATTTCTTTTGCAATAGCTTCACCGGAAGCATTAACAATACTCAGACTGTCACCTAAAAGGCCCTTCTGTCTTGCACGATACCAGCCGGGGGCTGTATGTCCTTCCGAGTCAAATGCCACTACAGGTTTACCAAGACCTGCTGCCTGCTCATTTCCTGTTCCTGCCTGGCCTATAACGATATCAGCCCTGTTAATAACATCACCGAACTTATTTTTTATTAACTTTAACTCTAAATTACCTTTTTTTAAACATGGTGAGACAGGATTTTCCCTGTAATTCCATCCGCAGGTGGGAAGCTTATCTGCTTCAATAGACGGAGAAAGTGCGGCGAGGTAAGACATATTAACAGAAGACATAAGGGAAATTTGTTCAACTGCAGAAAGAATAACGGGAAAATCCCTGTAAGCCACATCTCTGCTTCCGGGAAGTATTCCTATGACAGTTCCGCCAGCTTCTATGCCGAAATTTTCACCGGAAATCCGGAAACAGTTCATCATAGGATTACCTGAATAGAGAGAATTTATACCGGATTTCTTCAGATCATTACATGTCGGAAGGTCTCTTGTAAAGGTAACGTTACAGAATCTCTTTATTAAAAATTTTTCAGGATATGAATAGGGATAATACCAGTTTGACTTGGCAGTTCCTATGAATACAAGAGGTTTAATCCCTGCAAGTGATGCCATGAGTACAGGATATATATCACCTGATGCAACAGCAATATGAATATTTTTTCTTATTTTTCTGAGAAATAAATATTGTTCCCATAGAAGATTTAAAAGTCCTGATTTTAGATCCTGAAAAACTCTTACAGGTGAATGAAGGTCTCCTGCACTGGGAAGGTTTCTGCATGGGCCGACTATAGTTATGTCAAAAGATTGATAGGATTTCCCTGTTCCTACAAGAGGAAAAGCAGAAATATTAAAATCTGTTTTCTTTCTGAGATTTTCTATGATATAAGCAGCTATAGTGTCTTCTCCATAGCCGTTACTTAAAAAAAGAATTTGTTTCATAAAAGGATTGTTTGGCGCCTATTCGAAAAGTCCTGATTGTAAATACTTCCTTATGAGGAACTTATAACATCTTTCTAATGAAATTATACAGGAGTTTTATCTTTCAGATCTTCCAGTCTTAGATCATGTTCTTTTATTGCAGTAGATACTCTATCCAGCTTAGCAGTCTGCCTGTCTAATTTCTTATTTACTTCTTCTCTGAATTTTTCATTATCAGATAACAACATTAAAGTTCTGTTATCCAGGTCTTTTAATTGTTCATCTACTTTATTGAAGCGTTCATTAACTTCCTGTTTGAACTCCTTAAGTTCTCCTTCTATAGAAGTTACTTTACTTAATATTTCTTTTAATATTTTTTCTGACATTGCAATCAATCCCTTCTCATTTATTTCTAACGGATTTATAAATAATCAGCATTTTTTTTGTTTCCAGCAAGAAAGTCTATATTCGTGTTCTCTCTGCCTGACAGGCAAAACTATCCTTCCTATTTATTATAACAAACTTCGTGAAAAAACGTAAAGACTTATAAAAATTTTTAATAATTTATATGAGAATGATGAAGTTTGTGACTTCGCAGGATGCTACTTCTCATATTCAGTAATATAATTAGAAGTGCAGATGAGTGGAATAGTCCTCTTTCAAAAGCTACTTCTTTCTATAAAAATGTGACAAAAGAGTCATTACATCTATGACATAGGTACAAGACTGAAGTTAAAAGTCTCTAAAAAATATCTATCATCTGATTTTTTTACTCTTAGTTTAAGAGATCCAAAACTTTTTGCATGGTAACCTGCCTGAACGATTAAAGTCTCCCCTGTTTCCAGCGGTTTTTCCATGGGAGTATGACTGTGGCCTCCTATGATAAGATCAATTCCCGGCACAGAAGCGGCAATTTTCATGTCCCCATCTTTCCCAATATGAGAAAGAATTATTATAAGATCGGCTTTTTCTCTTAATTTCGGTATATATTCCAGAGCAGTAGAGACAGGATCTAAAAATTTAAATTTAAAAACCTTCTCCCAGAAAGAACCGGGCGGCAATATCTGAACTGTAAGTCCCATAACTGCCACTTTAATGCCTCTTATCTCTTTTATAATAAAAGGAGAAATAATTTCGCCTGTGCTGCCGGTAAGATCAAGCAAATTTGCCGATAAAACAGGAAAACATGTTTCTTCTCTTCTTTTTTTCATTATAGATCTTATATAATGAAATTCACGATTTCCCATAGCCATACAATCATAACCGAGGTCTCTCATTTTACACAGTACCGGTTCATGAAATCTGAAAAGAGTATTACTTCCTCCTATGGCATCACCTGCATCCATAATAAGATCAGGTTTATGCGGAAAGACAAAATCTCCCGGGAGTCTGTTATGAATGTCATTTGTATGGTATATTGTCAGTTCTTCAGGCATAAATACGTAACGCGTGACGCGTGACGCGTGACGCGTTAAATCCCTGTTACAAGTTTAAAAAGAAAAATTATATAGGCAATACCGAGATAAATAAAGGTGTGAATCTCTCCTGTAATTACGGGTTCCCATGAAAAAATTCCTTTCCTTACTCCATAAGGCTTTTTCCATGGGATAAGTCTCGGTACGTAACTTTTATAATTTACAAAATCTTCTCCGAATTTTTCTGTTAAAAATGCCTCTTCCAGAGGAATTATAGTACCGTAAACCATAAAAGCTGAAAAGATAAAAAAGAGAACAATAAAAAGACCGATCGGATAAGTTGCCCCTCCGTAAGCCATAATTGAGAAACCGAGACCTATAAGAAAATTACCGGCATAAAGGGGATTTCTTATATATGAGTAAGGCCCTGCAGTAACAAGGAACGGTGCTTCCACATGGTCTGACCTTGTAGTTTTCCCTGCATAGCCAACCCCCCATACCCTTAATATTTCTCCTGAAAAAATCAAAAGAGAGCCTGCCAGAAAGGATATAATTGAAGGTTTACCGAAAACAATTATAATAAAAGCCGATGGTAATAACAAAATTCCTCTGTATTTAAAAATAAAATTTCTCATATTCCTGCTGAAAAATACTGTATTCCTCACGTCACACCCGTGATGAACATATAATTTTCATTCTCCTTTATGATTAAGATTATCCAGAAATTCTAACACCGCATCAGATAACCTCTGAGATGCGCCTTCTCTAATAAAAAGTTTTTTCAATTTTTCTGACATTTCTTTTCTTTTTTCTCTGTCACAGAGTAATTCTACAGCAACATTGCTTACTTCAGATGCCTTATAGTGAACCCTTATTTCAGGTACAATCAATTCTCCTGCCACAATATTCGGTAAGGCAAAAAATTTCAGTCTTTGAGATATTTTCCAGACAATAAATTTAAGAAAAGGCCCTGTAATGGGAATCTTCCCCAGAACAGCAGGTAATCCTCCTGCAGGTATTATTTCAATTTTATTATAACTATAACAGACAACCATCGGAATCCCAAGAGATGCTGCTTCAGAAGTGATTGTCCCGGGCATGGAAACAATGAGATCACAGCAATTCATGACATTATACTGATTATTCTCGACGATTCTTATTTTTACAGAGCCAGCAGTTTTTATAAAAAAACCATATGTGTCCTTCCCTAATTCGCCGGACGTTCCATCTGCCATGAGATCTTTTTTATCTGAAAGAGCGACCCCCAGCATATCCATTGTTATATAAGGAGACAGAGGCATAAGAAACTGTGTTTCTGTCTCTTTACGGATCTCTTCAGCAACTTTCATCATATATGCAACGGCATGTCTTAATAATACAGGTCTGCTGCCCGGCATGAGACCTACCGTATATATACCCTTTGAGAGTCCCCAGAGTTTCAGTGCCTCATCTACTGTAAGGGTTACCTTTATAGAACCAAGAGTCAAATTACCTGTAACCTTTATACTTTCAGGTTTTATGCCGGATTTTACAAGCTTTTTCCTCACATACTCATCAGGAACAAAGGAACAGATAAAATACCTGTTCAGAAAAGAAGGACTCGCACTGTAGGCCATAACAGGAAAACCAAGTCTTTTACCGGTTAAAAAAGCATGGAGCGGTTCTCCTCCGAGAAACAGAATAATACCTTTCTTTAAAGATCTAAAATCAACTGTTTTACCGGATATGAGAAATTTTATAAATTCCCGAGGATTTAAAACAATATCAACACCGGCAATATTCCGTGCAATCCTTTCTTCCTGACCGCTTGAGAAAGGGCATGGAGGAAGAAATATACTTATTCTGGGAGGGTTCTCACTGTTTTTTATAATATTTACTGCAGGCTTGACCCATGAGGCAAGTTCTCCCGGGCCATTTGTAATTATAATGAGATCTGATGTTTCATTATTCAGTTTTTTCATCAAATCTATCCAGGAATTTCTCTATTTTTTTAATTCTTTTAAATAATTCCGGAAGTTTTTCAAAACATACTGATGCTTTCTTCCAGACAGATGCTTTAATTGCAGGTATACCTGCAATAATATCGTTCTTTTCTATTGAATTATGAACACCGCTTTTGGCCATTACTGATACATTATCACCAATTTCCACATGACCTGCCACTCCGACCTGGCCGGCAAGAACAACATTATTGCCAACTTCAGTCGTACCTGCAAGACCTACAAGACCGCACAATATAGAATTTTCACCTATCTGACAGCCATGTCCTATCTGAACCAGGTTATCAATCTTAGTGCCTTTTTTTATAACAGTATTCCCGATAGTAGCTCTGTCAACAGCAGAATTACATTGTATCTCCACATTATCCTCTATGATAACCTGACCTGACTGGGCTATTTTATAATAGGTCCCGTCACAGGATTTTGCGAAGGCAAAACCATCTCCTCCTATTACTGCTCCGTTCTGTATGATAACATTATTCCCTATCTTTGTATGTTCTCTTATAACAGAATTAGAATGAATTACCACATTATTACCCATAATAACATTTGGATAAATAGTAACATTTGGATATATCGTCACATTATCACCTATTACAGTATGCTCTCCTATTACTGCACAGGCATGAATAGAAGGATTTTTACCTATAATGACTCCGGGAGAAATTACTGCTCCCGGATGAATTCCAGAAAAAACAGGAAGGGGCTCATAAAAAAGTTCTACCGCTCTGGCAAAAGTAAGATACGGATTATCTGTCCTTAAGGTGGCAAGAGGAATCTCCGGGTAGTCTCTGGAGATTATAACAGCCGATGCTTTTGTTCTTTTCAGTTCCGGAATATATCTTTTATTTGCCAGAAATGTAAGGTCTCCTTCTACCGCTTCTTTTATACCTGTTACCCTTTTGATTTCAATATTACCATTTCCTGTTAAGGAACAATTAAGTTTTTCCGCTATATCTTCAAGTTTCATAAATAATCCCCTTTTATTGATCGTGACGCGTGACGCGTGACGGGTTACAAAGAATCATATAAACGTATATAAAGAAATATTATACACTCAATCACTTATAAATGGCAATGTAATTCTAAAAAAATGTATAAAAATCATTCTAAATACTGTAACAGGTAAAATGGTATCCGTAAAAAGCTTCTGCCTGGCAGGCTCTGGAGAAG
>DAIOEN010000247.1:0-9890 GCA_036746235.1 Vulcanimicrobiota bacterium
AATATTTATGAGCCCATGTATTATTTGCTACCCATCCGTTTTCTCCCCATACCATAGCTCCGCTTAATTCGCCTGTTTCAGTTTTATTTTCAAACTTGCTGTCCCACTGACCGGATTTACCGGTGTCAACACCGGTATTTTCCATGTCTTTATCTACCTGTATTACTGTTGTGCCTGCGAAAGCAGATGTTATGGCAAGTAGCAGGCAGGTCAGCACAATCAGGGCTAACATGATCTTTCTCATAAAATTACCTCCTATGTCGATTATTAAGGCTCGCGACGCGTGACGCGAGTACCATTTTACTTCATCAGGATACACTATAAAATAGTCTGCTATCCTCCTTTCATATAAATTTCATTCATTGATATAATTATACCTTTAATTCTTTCAAATGTTGTTAGCAGAATGTTAAAAAATTTTTAAAATTTCTTAACAATTTATGATAATACCGGTAAAAAAAAATCTTTGTAATATTCAATAAAACAATTACCCTGCTGATCTGACTATAAACATATAATAAAAACGTTCATCCCGTCACGCATTACCCGTTACGTGCCACGAAAACACCTATGGTCACTACAGTAAAAATATATCTGCAATTTCCATTTCCGGATCACCTTCAGGGAGGTCATAATTCCTGTTCAGCAAAATTATTACGGAGAGGTGTTCTTTCGGAAAACGTACATAATAAGATATAAATCCGAGCCATGCACCGTCATGTTTCATATATCTATGGCCGGTTTCTGTTTTTCCTACTTCCCATCCGAAGCCATAATCGGTATTAGTGCCGTCGTTTAATTTAGCAGGTTTCAAGGCTTCCGCAAAGGTTGATTGTTTAACAAGTTTATCCGTATAAAGAGCCTGATCATAGAGATACATATCTT
Source organism: Vulcanimicrobiota bacterium (assembly GCA_036746235.1). Lineage (GTDB taxonomy): Bacteria > Vulcanimicrobiota > SpSt-956 > SpSt-956 > JAKJGF01 > CALARM01. Next base: position 886 of record DAIOEN010000247.1, read on the forward strand.
CTACTGTTGAATAAATACTCCCGGAGCCTACAAGATCATCCATAGGATCTGAATCATAGACTTCAACCTTGCCATCTTCCATTTCATAACTGTGGGCTATTTTGCTATCTTTCTTTCTGGAAGGATTGGGCAGAGAAAAACTATTCTTCATACCGAGAGGGCCGAATATATGCTTTTCCATAAAAACAGGAAAAGTCTGACCGGAAAGTTTTTCCACCAGCGAGCCGAGCATATCATAACCGGTATTGCTGTATTCGAATCTTTCTCCAGGAGTAAATAACAGTTTCCCCTCTTTTGCAAGCAGTGAAAGGGCATCTTTATTGGCCGGTTTTTTGGAGAGTTTAAATAAATCTTCATAGAGCTTATCGTCAGTCGTGTAATCAGGTATGCCTGATGTATGGTGCAACAGACGTCTGATAGTAAGTTTATTACCGAATCTATTGAGCTCTGGCAGATATTTTCCTACGGGTTCATCATATTTTAATTTCCCCTTTTCGGCAAGCATCATAACTGCAAGAGCTGTAAATTGTTTTCCTGTAGAACCGAGATGGAAAATATTTTTAGTATTCATGGGAATCTTCTTTTTTATATCGGCAAGACCATAGGCGGATTTATAAATCACTTTACCTTCTTCGATAACTATCACTGCCCCTCCGGGAGAATCGTCAGTTATAAATGAATCAAAAATCTCATCAACTTCTTTACCTTCATCCTCTGCCTGACCTATCTGTATTGAAATACAGAAAACAACCATTATTGTTATTAAGAAGATAGGAAAAAATTTTCTCATCGTTATTACTCCTTTTATAGTTACTGAGTAGTAAGTAGTGAGTGGTGAGTAAGTTTTTCAACTCAATACTCACTACTTATAATTTTTTAGATACTTTTTTACCTGGAGCAGTGCTAATTACCGCACCAGGTAAATCAGTAACCATTTTATCAGCTTCTGCCTGCCAGGCTCTTACGAAGAAAAATAATTTGCCTTATTTAATTTGTTTTACAGACAATAAATTAACCCTTATTTAATTTTTAATTCTATATAAAAAACGAATTTTTCTTCTCCAGAGCCTGCCAGGCAGAAGCTTTTTACGGATACCCTTTTACCTGGAACGGTAGTAAGTAATGTAAGAAAAATAACTCTGGCAAATTATTAGAACGATTAGTATCCTCGCGTCACGCGTCACGATACAAACTGTAAATATGATGCAGTTATTTCCTGACAACTCCTAAGAATCACCTGTCCCAAGTTTTGCAAGCACATTAAAATCTTCCAGAGTCGTAATATCACCTATTATCTCTGTTCCTGCCGCCACCTGTTTTAAGAGCCTTCTCATAATCTTACCTGATCTGGTTTTGGGCAGTGCTTCTGCGAAACGTATTTCATCAGGTTTCGCCACATGCCCTATTTCATCGGCCACATGGTGTGACAGTTCGGACTTCAATGATGGTGAAGGTTCTATGCCGGAACAGAGTATGACAAAAGCCACAAGGGCAGAGCCTTTAATATCGTCCGCTCTTCCCACTACTGCCGCTTCTGCCACGGAAGGATGGCTCACAAGAGCACTTTCCACTTCTGCAGTACCTATACGATGTCCCGATACATTCAATACATCATCTATTCGTCCCATAATCCACAGATAACCGTCATTATCTTTTCTGGCACTGTCACCTGTGGAATAATAACCGGGAATATCCTTCCAGTAGGTATATTCGTAACGGACAGGATCACCCCACACACCGCGCAGCATAGAAGGCCATGGCCTCTTTATTACGAGTCTTCCGCCGGAACCGGGAGGCACAGGTTTTCCGTCATCATCGACTATTTCAGGGGCCACGCCGAAGAAAGGCATACCGGCAGAGCCGGGTTTTGCAGCCATAGCTCCGGGCAGGGTGCTTATCATAATGCTTCCTGTTTCCGTCTGCCACCATGTATCCACTACAGGACATTTTTTATGGCCTATATGTTCATAATACCATATCCATGCCTGGGGATTTATCGGTTCACCTACCGTTCCCAGGAGTCTTAATGAAGAGAGATCATGTTTTTCCGGCCATTCGTCACCCCATTGCATAAAAGAGCGTATTGCCGTAGGGGCAGTATAAAAAACTGTTACTTTATACTTTTCAATAATCTGCCAGAACCGATCGGGAGCAGGGTAATTCGGTGCTCCTTCGTACAGAAGAACAGTGGTGCCGTTTGCCAGAGGGCCGTAGACTCCGTAGGAATGTCCCGTAATCCATCCTGTATCGGCAGTACACCAGTAAATATCATCTTCCCTGACATCAAAAATACAGGTATGCGTTAATTTTGTTCCCAGTAAATATCCTGCAGTGCTGTGATAGATACCTTTTGGTTTTCCCGTAGAACCGCTTGTATAGAGTATGAAAAGAATATCTTCACTGTCCATCTCTTCAGGAGGACAGTGGGAAGAAACATGGTCCATTTCTTCATGCCACCAGAGATCTCTTTCTTTATACATAGAAATGTCATTTGAAGCCCTTTTTAAGACAATTACTTTTTCCGCTGACTCACAGAAAAGATTTCCACTTTCATCTTTCATATTCATAGCTTCATCTACATATTCTTTCAGAGGTATCAGTTTACCCCTTCTGAAACTTCCGTCTGCCGTCAGAATGATTTTTGCAGTACAATCTCTGACTCTTTCCGCTATGGACTGAGAGCTGAAACCGCCGAATACTACGGAATGAATGGCTCCTATGCGGGCACAGGAGAGCATGGCCACAAAAGTTTCCGGCACCATTGGCATATAAATGATCACTCTGTCACCTTTTTTTATGCCATTACGTTTAAGTACATTGGAAAAACGGCACACCTCTTCGTAAAGTTCACGGTAAGTAAGACGTATTTCACTCTTTCCAGTCGGCTCACCTTCCCAGATTATGGCTGTCTTATCTGCTACAGGACTGTTCAGATGTTTATCCAGGCAGTTCACACAGGCATTCAGTTTCCCTCCTGTAAACCATTTTGCATAAGGTAAATTCCATTCACAGCTTCTGTCAAATTCCTTGAACCAGACCAGATGTTCTTTTGCTTTTACAGCCCAGAATTTTTCACTTTCTTCGATAGAAAGCCTGTAAAGTTTCTTATAATCATCTATATGTTTTATAAAGGCTTTTTCTCTGAATGAATCGAGAGGAGGAAAGGTTCTGTATTCTTTAAGGCACGTCTCTATATTGACTTCCTGAATCGTTATGAGTTTATCAAACCCCGTGGAGTGGAGTAATTCTTTCACAAATGGATTTGGTTTCAGAAGAGAAAAATTTCCTTTTTTTACTTTTTTTGCAGCCATTAAAATAATTCTTAAAAACACTGAAGACACATAATCTGCATGCTCCAGATCAAAGTTTATTTTAATGTCTGGAGACAGTGGTATCCCTTCAGAAATTTCTTTAAATTTTTCCTCGATGGCTTTTTCGATGGCAGGACAGTTATTGCTCTGAAACTGGCCTCGAAATGCGCATGTAAGTTCTCTGGTTTTACTATCATACCGAAAATCAATCATAGATAAGCCTCTCTTTCTATTTTTCACAATGAACAATTCATATTCATTTGCGACAACACGTAAAATTCTCTAAAAATCAGAAAAAATCCTTTATCATAATAATATATATAATAAAATACATGAGGCTTTCATTACAGAAATTTCATACTATTTTTGACGCCTAATATCAGGAAGGGTATTTTTTATCTAAAATGAAAGGCGGATAATTATGAAAAGATATTTTTCACTGTGTTTAGCATTGTTTTTAGCATTCTTATGCTGTTCCTATGCCTTATGTCAGGACTTTGAACTGGGAGGCATAACGGGCATAATACAGGATCAGCAGAGAAGACCTCTTGAAGGTGTTCAAATTACTATTGTGGGAACAGAAAATACTACCAGTACAGATTCTACGGGAACCTTCTTCTTCGGTGAAATCGAGCCGGCAAACTACACACTGTCCATCGTTATGAACGGCTACCAGACTCAGACTAAAACCGTGACGGTACAGAAAGGTCAGACTCGATACCTGGTAGTAGACATGATACAGGGCAACTCCGGCACAACAAATACAAACTCTGTCACCACTCTTCAGACAGGAGCATCTGCAAACCATACACTTTATATAGCTAACTCCGGTATCGGCAAAAGTTCTGTCATGCAGAATCAGTCAACAACAAATCCCTATGGAGATAATTACGGAGGAGGATATGAAGACAGGATAAACGGCACTGTAAACACAGGCACCACTACATGGAACAGCGATCCCTATTCGGGAGTTGACATTTCCGGCAATGATCCGGCAAACCTAATACCTGCCTATCAGGCCGGGGCAGATCCTGTCTCCGATGCCTACAATCCAAACTATGTACAGCCTCCTGCAAATAATACTCAACAGTTTATGGGAAAGCAGAGTAATAACCTGATGATCATGAGTTCTGCCACCAGACAGGCAATGAGTATCATAGAATGGTTCAGCGGAGCAAGCCCCATGTGGGTTTCCATGAACGACTCGGGGCTTCTCTTTATTGCAGATTCTTCCAATATTATAACATCTATCAACACATCAGGGAGCAACCAGGTTACAGGCACATTATCAATGGGACAGAATATGGTTACAGACATGGCAGTAGGAAACTCCGGCACAAGACTCTTCTGCACCCTTGCCGCAGCAGAACCGTCTGTAGCGGTAATAGACTGTTCCGGCGGAGGATTGGTTAATGTTAAAAATATATCTTTAGGAAGAATGAAAGACGGGACTTCTGCCTGCCCCTGGGGCGTAGGAACTCATAAATCGGGCCATACAGCCTATGTTGCAATGGGACACCAGACAGGAGGAGAACTGGTTGCCATAGATACGGAAACGAATTCCGTCATGTACCACGTAACGGTGGGCCAGAACGCTTTCGGCGTGGCAGTTACGCCTGACGGGAAAAAGGTCTATGTGGCAAATCAAAATTCTGCAAATGTTTCTGTAGTGGATACGGGAAGTAAACAGGTAATAGCAACAGTTCCTGTAGACTACAGCCCTGTAAGGATTGCCATTACTCCTGACGGAACAAAAGCCTATGTTACAAATAAATGTTCCGGCGGGAACGGTAATGTGTCCGTTATAGATACAGGAACAAATTCCGTAATATCTACCATTCCCGTCGGTAGAGACCCTGTAGGCATATCTGTTTCCAGAGACGGGAAAATGGTTTATGTGGCAAACAAAGGTTCCGACTCTGTTACAATGATAGATACGTCACGAAATACAGTTGTCGGAACTGCACCGACATGCCAGGGTGGCATGCCGAATTCTGTAGTGGCAAAGTAAGTTTTCCGTAAAAAAATGTCTGACTTATTTCACCTATAGATGAAAATAAGCCAGACATTTTTATTTTATACTAACAGGCATGACCGGAGCGGTCACAACCAGATATGAAAATTAACAGAGAGTGAAGCATAAGACTTCATCATTTTCATATAAAATAACTACAGAGAAAAATGGGGTAATAAAAAAAATATAAGTTTTTACAAATTTTAACAAAAAAACATTTTTTTTCACAGGAAAACTATTAAAATATAAAGAATAACAATATAAATTGTTAATATTTCTATGAAAGGAAAAAGATAATAATGAATAAATATTTTATCATCCAGTCATTTCTTATAATCATAGGTATTTTTCTTTTGTTCTGTTCAGGCTGCGGAGGAGATAGTAATGTAACCATACTCCCGACAGCAAATCCGGTCATCAGTCCGACTCCATCATCGGACTATCCTCTTTCAGACCAGAAATTCCGCTTACTTACAGATGAAGAAATTTCCTCCGATCAGGGGTTGCCCTCCAGAAAACTTAATTATGTTACTCAGTGTATTAATCTTACACCGGTTGAATCTTCTTCTAACATATCCAGTCAGGGAGGAGCAGCTGTGGTTACAGGGATAGGAAAAATGCTTTTCACAATTGCCTATCGCGGGCAGGTAAAAGAAGATCTATATAAAATAAACAAGGAAATACAGGCTTTAGCTGCCGAAATCGACATACTGAATCAAAAACTCGACAATTTATCAACACAGCTTGCTATTACTCAGGTTAATATACAGACCTATATATCATCTTTAAATGTACAGAACTATCTTACCTCTATTAAAACTGCCTATTCAACAACCAGTGAAGCAGGTCTGGTTTATTATTCCAATCAGGCTGTCCTTCTTGATGCAAACAGCCCGGACGCAGTTCCTCTGGAAACCCTCCAGAGACAGGAAACAGTTTATATAGCCAATGTGACTGCACCATCAGCTATAGCTTTCCAGGTTCAGGGAATCCATGATTCAATATGTCCTGATCTTTCAAGTTTAAATGGAGTTCTCAAAGATTATACAAATAAAATCATACTCGACTCCAGTCAGAATGGAAACAATCAGAATGTAAAAGATCCAGCAAATACCATGTCTACTTATCTTTTACTGGAAACCTATTATACCCAGTTACTTACTTATCAGTTTCAGGGAGCAACAATTTTAGTCAACGCCTATAACGTTCAGGATACTACCGGTAATCAGGCAAAGTCATATATAAACGGGACGTTTAAAAATCTTTTAAAAGACGAAATGGCCAGATATCTGAATACTGTTGATTATATGGTTATAAATCTGGTGGACTACAGAGACCCCAATACTTATACTCAGGATATGGCTTATTATAATCAGGGTCTTGCAACAGATAAGGTTTATCTGGATGTCCTTGCCCGTTCAAGATTTTTCTGCGCTCAGATAATGGAGGCCTATGAGGATAATTTCGGCCTTTATGGAGCTATAGTAACACCTTATGACTATACAAATGGAGCAAATATAACCCTGTCATTTCAGGGACCTTCTTCTTTCAGTAACACCATACAACCTCAGCAGTATGCAGGTGTATATCCCTATACAAAATGGGTCAATGTTCAAACTTCCTCTCCTGATAATCAATGGCTTTTTTATGATATACCCTCTACTGACCCGAATATTCCGGCAGGGACTTATAACGTATCTTTTACCGGCCCCTGGCCTCATACTGACAATAAACTTGGCAGTGTAAGTGTAAAATATTATGACCCGAATAACCCTGACCCGAATACTGCCACTCTTACACCTACGGAAACCAATACCTTAAAATTCGGATATTTTTCATTGAAATGGCCATGGGGTTATCAAAGATTGTGCACCAGCACCATGGGATACTGGATTATACCTCCTATCAGTGATAATGGTGATGATCTTAACCCCTTCAATGATCAGCCAAACCCCTGTGCTTCCAATCTGGAACACTGTAGCTTTGCTCCAAGGCAGGGTGCCAGTGGCTTTATCAACCAGATGTATATGAGTCAACCACGTCAGTATATGACAGAACAAGAGTCATTGCTCAGATATGTAATAAAAATGCCCCTTATTCCCGGGGGAGCTCCCGGTGATTCATCCACTGTTTCCGGAAAAATAATTTATTACAACACAGCAGATATAACTACTACCGTCTCAGAAGACGATGCTTCTACCTCAACTCAGTACGAAATCCTGTTTAATGATAATAGTAAAGATAAAAATGAGAAGATCATCACATACAGCAGTAGCGACCATAATCTAAGGTTAAATAAATCTGATAAAGGATTTACATCTTTTACAATATATAAAGACAGTAGCTGCGATGTTACTATAGACGAAACATATCATACAAAAGCCAATCTTCTTACACACTGTCAGGGAAGTGCAGATATGACTATAACCTGGTATATGCAGTTTATATATACCAATACATATAATATTTTCCAGTAAAGTCCGGCAGAGGAACAATCCTTTGTAAAAGGGATTGTTCCTTATGATTTTTTCGGAAGTCCTCTGTAATAGACTGTTCTAAAAGAACATACCGGGTTGTTTCAATTTCAATTTTGAATAAGAATTTTGTTATAAAACTGTCAACTTAATTATATTTTTTTACATGTGAAACTTTTTTCATTTTTCGATGGTTATATTGTATAGATATTATATGAAAATCGTGAAGAGTGAAGGGTGAAGAGAGGCATATGTTCACATTCTTCGTTGTGACCACCCGGTCGTGACAATTACTGAATATCAGGAGGGATAATAATCTATGAAAATCAATAATAATCCGCCACAGATACAGATAGGCGAGGTGAAATTTCGGGAATCCGTAAAACAGACAAACACAGAGACAAAGGATATAGTATCTTTAGGAAATTCAGAGCAACCTGACAATATATGCAAATTGAAAGATATGGCGTCACAGGGAGAGAATAAATTCAAGATAGCCGGGAAAATCGCGCTTATAGCAGGCGGAAGTATCCTTATGGGTGCTGCCCTGGGAGGCTCCCTTGTTACACTTCCTATGGTATTGCTTACCGATATGTCTTTAAAGGCAGCAGCCATTGCAGGAGGAGTTACGGGACTGCTTGCAGGGCCGGCGGTAATGGTCGGATTTATGGAAGGTGGAAATACAGGCAATAATGCTCCTGTCGGATTACCGCTGAACCCGGATCAATATAATGCCGGAGATTTCGGCCTTCCCCGGGACCCGGATGATCCGCTGTACGGGACTTAATTAATTTTATATTTTAAAAATTGATTATATATGTCCATTGATTTTTAAAAACCTATAAAAATTTTCTTTATCTATATCTGGATTGTTTCGCGATCCAGTTTTTTTACGAAACAATTTTTGACATGTCACATAATTTCTGGTAATCTTCTTTATATAATTATAATGGAGGATGATAACATGACATTAATCATTCATGCCCCGGAAGAAAACTATTCTCTGGAGAATTATCAGAATACGAAATTATTCATGGCAGGAGGCATAACAGGGTGCTCTGACTGGCAGAGCAAACTTATAGAACTGCTGAAAGATGTTCCTCATCTGACGATATACAATCCCAGAAGGGAGAATTTCGAAAATGCCGGAGAAAAAGAAATAGAAAGCCAGATTGTATGGGAATATGAACATCTCCAGAAAGCAGA
>DAIOEN010000248.1:0-9829 GCA_036746235.1 Vulcanimicrobiota bacterium
TAACAGGTGCTATAGGTGCTGCCATACTTGCCCAGGAATACTGCAGAGAAGAAGGAATTACACAGAGCAGATTTAAAGGCTTTGATATTGTTAATATGGAATATGAGATAAGTTCTTTTGAATGTAAAGAGTGTTCAAACCTCTGTGAAATAAGAAAGGTTACGGTAGAGGACGGTCAAAATCTCTTCTATGGCAGCAGATGTGAAAAGTTTGAAATAGATAAAACAAGAAAGAAAAATAATATTCCTGATTATTTTAAAGAAAGAGAAACCCTTCTTACTGAATATTATCAGAAAAATAAGAAAACAGGGGATAAGAAAATAGGTTTCCCAAGAATTCTTACTATGTATTATGAAATGTTTCCTTTCTGGTCTGCCTTTTTTACAGAACTGGGATATGAAATAGTACTGTCAGATACGACTACGAAAAAGATTATTCATATGGGAGTAGAAAACGCAGTGGCAGAAACCTGTTTCCCTGTAAAGGTCGCTCTCGGCCATGTCTATAATCTTATGGATAAGCATGTTGAATATCTCTTCCTTCCGAGCCTTATAAATATGAAGCAGAATAATCCAAATCTTCCTGAAAGTTTCAGCTGTCCCTATGTTCAGAGTATTCCTTATACTCTTCGTTCTGCCATTAATTTTGAAAAAGCAGGCATTAAAGTTCTGGAACCGGCACTTTTCTTTAAAGAAGGTTATAATACCGGAGCTGTTCAGAAAGAACTGGCAGAAATGGGTAAAACCCTTGGATTGAAAGGAAAAGATGTTAAAAATGCCATAAAGAAAGCAGCAGAAGTTCAGGATAATTTCTATAAGACTCTTCAGGCCAGAGGTAAATCAATACTTGACAGTCTGAAACCTGAAGATAAGGCTGTTATTGTTGTAAGCCGTCCTTATAATGGATGTGATCCAGGTGTAAACCTGGGACTTCCTCAAAAACTTATGAATTTAGGCGTTATCCCTATACCGCTTGATTTCTTCCCCATAGATGAAATAGATATTTCAGAAGACTGGCCAAATATGTACTGGCGTTACGGACAGAAAATACTCTGTATGTCGGAAATTATAAGAAGAGATAAACGTCTTAATGCCATGTATCTTACAAATTTCGGCTGCGGACCGGATTCCTTTATATCTCACTTCTTCCGTGAAAAAATGGATGATAAACCGTTCCTCCAGATTGAAATTGATGAACACAGTGCCGATGTGGGAGCTATAACAAGGTGTGAGGCATTCCTTGACAGTCTTAAGAATGTGTTCCCCTCTGATGTTGAAAAAACCAAACAGGTAAAGGTTCTTTCTATTGAAAAAGGCACAAAGAGAACTGTTTATCTACCTTATATGTCGGATCATGCCCATGCACTGGCTGCTGCATTCAGAGCAAACGGTGTTAATGCAGTAGTTATGCCTGAATCAAATGAAGAAACCGTAAAACTCGGCAGACGTTACACATCAGGTAAAGAATGTTATCCTGCCATTGTAACAACAGGTGATATGGTTCGTCAGGTAATGAGTAAGGATTTCGACCGTAAAGGAGCAGCTTTCTTTATGGGAGGCTCAAGCGGTCCCTGCAGATTCGGTCAGTATAATATGTTACAGCGTATGGTTCTTGATGAGATTGGATATGAAGATGTTCCCATATATGCTCCTAACCAGGCAAAGAATTTCTTTGAAGAACTGGAAGTAGTAGGAAAAGACTTTTTCCTCCTTGGCTGGCAGGGTATGGTGTCTATAGATCTTTTAGAGAAATGCCTGAGAGAAACAAGACCTTATGAAATAAATAAAGGAGAAACAGAAAAGGTTTACAGAAATGCAGTAGAAGTGGCAATGGGGGCTATTGAAAAACGGTCTAATCTCATAAAAGCCCTTAAAGAATGCCGTAAAATGTTTGAAGCAATAAAGGTTGATAAAAGTGAATTGAAACCTGTAGTCGGTATGGTAGGGGAATTCTTTGTCCGTGCCAACAGATTCAGCAATGAAGATATTATTATCAAACTTGAAGACCTCGGTGTTGAAGTATGGGTGGCACCTGTTTACGAATGGTTCCTTTACAGGAATTTCAGACGTGATTTCCTTGCCAGACAGCGCGGTGATATTATCACTATAGGAAAAACACTCTTAATGGATAAATTCCAGGTTCATGAAGAACATAAGATTGCAGGAGTATTCAAAGGATTCCTCAGAAATCTTGAAGAACCTTCTACAAAAACAGTACTTGATATGGCAGAAGAATATGTGCCGAGAACCTTCTTCGGAGAAGCGATTATGAGTATGGGTAAAGCAGCAGATTTTTATAAGAAAGGTCTCTGCGGTATCGTAAATACCATACCATTTACCTGCCTCCCCGGCACAATAGCAGCAGCTCTTCTAAAGAGATTTAAAGAAGAACACAATGACATCCCCGTTCTGAATGTTGCCTATGACGGACTGGGTCAGACCAATTCGGACACCAGGCTTGAAGCCTTTGTCCATCAGGCAAAACAGTTCACAAAGAGAATGGAGTCTATGAAAAAGGAACTTACCAGAGTTTAAATATAGTAATACACGAAAGGTGATATGAATAATTATTATTCATATCACCTTTCTAACATTTTCTTTATTGTTTTAATTAAATTTTTTGCTGTAACAGGTTTTATTATAAGAGATTTAATTCCAAGTGCTTCTGCTTCATCTTCTATAGATTGATCACTGTAACCTGTACACAGTATAACAGGTATTTCCGGACGAATATGAAAAACCTTTTTTACTATTTCAATACCTGTCATATCAGGCATGGTCTGATCTGTAATAAGAAGATCGAAATCATAAGGGTTTTTCTGGAATATTTCCAGCGCTTCCGTACTGGATGTTGTAGATGTAACATTATATCCCTGGAATTTTAACATCTGTCCCTGAGAAAAAAGCAGATCTTCTTCATCATCTATAAAAAGTATATGCACATGTTCAGATGTACCTGATTCCTGTGAATCATCTTTTTCAATAACCTGATTCTGAAATTCAGGAATTAAAATTTGAAAAGAACTTCCTTTATTTAATTCACTTGATAGTATCTGTCTGATTATATCTCTTGCTCTGTAACCTGCTTTTATTATTCCTTCAAAACTGTTTCTGACACTGTTTTCATCTGATATAGTCCTTAATCCAAGTTCTGAATAGCTTATTATAGTTCCGAGAATATTGTTAAAATCGTGGGCTATGCCACCTGCAATGGTTCCTATAGATTCCATTTTTTGAGCCTGCTGTAATTGTTTTTCTATTTTTTCTTTTTCTTCTTCTGCTATTTTTTTATCAGTAATATCCGTTGCAGTACCTATAATCTGTTCTACCATACCTGTAGAGTCTCGTTTGAATACAGTATCTCTGGTACAGATCCATTTCCATGAACCGTCAGAGTGTCTTATCCTGTATTCTAAAGAAAAGATTTCCCCGTCAGGAGCATATGTTATATGTTTATGATATTCGGTAATTTTTTCTATGTCTTCAGGATGAATAATAATTTTTAAGAAATTACTGCCTATTATTTTTACCTCTTCCGATGTATAACCGAGGAAATTCATCAGCTCATAATTTGTATAAATATTGTATTTCCTGTTTAAATCATAAACATAAATGAAACTCGGTGTGGTTGCAAGAATTTTTTCTGCAAAATGGTGGGTCTCTTTCAGATATTTTTCAATTGTTATGTTATCTTTGGAAGAATTTAATAAGTGCTCCATATAATCACACATATATATATGTAAAATTGTATAGTATTAATATTTAAGAATTGCAATATAAAAATAGCATAAACTACCCAAATATACAATAGTGATTAAATTTTTTTATGACATGTAATTCCATCTGCTACTAATCTGAGCATAAGCCTGTAATAACAGTCTTCCTGCAGATTACAACGCAGGGAAGAATGTCCTGGTAAGGAAAGATGATAAAGAAACCACTCTTTACACACCTTATTAAAAAGGTAAAGGAGATACTCCTTACATGAATTTAATACTGCTTATTATATTCAGATATATATTTCTGTAAGAATCATCATGTGGATAAAAGGCTACTATAAAAAAAGTTATATTTTTTGGACTGGTTATGCAGAGACAGAGATTTTCAATATCATGATTCGCATTACCAGGTTGTACACAGTTAAGCATATAGCCATTTACAGAATTAATGGATGCTTCTCCTTCATATAGAATCTGAAATTTATTCGCATAAGGTGATTTCTGTGCCTGTGTCTGTACCCTGGTTTTTATGTCATCTACAAGGGATTTATGCATTTTTTGAATCTGATTTTTCTCTCCTTTGTATATTCCCATAATTTTAATAGCCAGGTTGGATGGATCTTTATATTTGCTTTTACCTTCAGGTTCATCAAGCATAAATGCAATATCTTCACTTCCTTCTGTGTAAGTCCAATCAGGAACAAAGCTTATTTCTATTCCTGCTGTATAGTTTTTATAAACGGCCCAGTATTTATCCAGGTCAGGAGATTTATTAAGGTTGTAGGTATTTGATGTGTAAATAGGATTACTTAAAAGGTATATGGCTATAAAGACGAGAATTGTGGAAAAAAGAAAAGAAGAAAATTTTTTAAAAAATTTTCCCATAATATTACACCATCCTTACTATTAAAATAATTGACAAATCAGGAATGAAAATTTATTAAATGTCTTATTGTAAACAGAACCAGAACTCACCTCCTGATAATAAGTATTGAATAAGACAGTTTTTTTATGGATATTCCTGACCTGTATATTTATTATATCAGGGTAGAGTAGTGAAAGGGTCAAAATTTTTCGTAGAAAATTTTGACTCTGACTTATGCATTATAAATATAGATAGTAAAAATAGCTTATTCATTTCTATCTATTATAATAATTAAATGGATACGAATGAGGAATCCTTTCTATAATTAATATTCACCGGCTAAAATAATCTCAAACGTTTCCCCTTTATGCAATACAAAACCTTTACCGTCATTATCTTCTTCTTTAAATATAAAACCTTCGAATACTCCTGTAAGTTTAAGCTTCTGTTCTGCCGGCACTACTGCCCCGAATCGTCCTTCCATATTCGTATGGAAACGTAATTTTTTCTCTTTCCCTTTATTGCCCGGATATTTTACTATAAGAGTAGAATCAGGAATACCGTTACCGGTATGTTTATCTACGATCTGACCGAATATTGTAGCAGCCGGCTCTATTTTATAGGCATAATTTTGTTTATCTTTTCCTACCTCTAACAGTTCTTCTTTACGTAAATAAAGAGCGCCTTTACCGTTTTCTTTTTTCTTATAAATATCTGCTATGTAATCTCCTTCCGGCAGATTACATTCTATATTTCCATTGTTATCTGTTACAAATTTTTTTATAAATCTGTGGGGATATCTTTCTTTTCCTTTTACATATTCTTCTATCATTTTCCTGTCTGTCGGGCCGAACAGACTCATTATATTTACTGTGGCTCCTTGTATTTCTTCATCTGTAATACTATCAGTTATCTTAATATTTACAGGAACTTTTTCATGAGGCGTTAACCGGAAATTTTTTACTATAGATTTCTCTTTGATGGTAATGTTCTCTTTATAATCATAATGAAGTTTTTCTTCTATAATAAGCATGTAATCATCGGAAGGAAGAATGGCAGAATAATTTCCTTCACTGTCAGTATCGACTTTTCTTTTCTTTCCTTCTTTGTTTATAAAAGTAAGATATGCATTTACAGGTAATTCTTCAAATGAAGTAATTTTACCGCTCATATGGGAACTTTTTCTGGTACAGTGCACCGTAAAAGAGGCAGATTTCAATCTTGCTATAATACGTTTTTCATCAGCTACCATTGCAGTTGGGATAAATATATAAAGGTCGTCTCCGTCTACGGTAAATGGCCAGTTATATCTTATGTCTGTCTTTACGGAATCTTTAAAAATACTGGTTTTTATCCTTCCGTACCCAAAAATTTCAAAGGGATTTATATTTTTTATATCCAGAATATTCCCGTCAAAATCAGTGGCATCCAGAAGATTTACACTTTTCAGTTCCACATATTTAACTGTTTCTCCGGCATTAAGCTGTAATTTTATTTTAAAATTATAATAGCCAATACTTTGTTTTGCTATAAAGGTTTCCTCATCTTTTTCCACAGGCATATGTCCTGCCAGTACCGAGAAAGGCGTTCTCGGATATAATGTTCTGAAACTCTTTGTATAATACATACCCTGAGATTTTTCTCCTACCGGTAACTGCAGTTTTTCCCATTTATCTTCCGGTATATTGATAGAAATATTTATTTTTCCTCTCACGTTGAATTTTGCATTAATATAGATGTGATCTATAGATTTTGCCTTTCCAGGGAGCTTTATGTCAGGATCGCCGTATATTTCACATTCATATACCGTTATCTGATTATAATATTTCGATAGTTCATAATTCCCGTAAGATTTACCATCCATCATCATAAGCGAGCTTTTTACAGTGGCAGTGAGGGTATTTTTTGCCTCTTTTACGGCTTCTCCCAGGCTATAACCGAACTGCATATATTTCATTATTTCAGAGACAAGAATATCACCTTCAAGTTCGAGGCCGCACATAAGCATGCCCATAAAAATGGATGCCCCCTGTCTTATGGACATAAGAGGCACATTTCTTTCAACCGGTACATCTTCATATTCCCAGTCTATTTCATTTGAGGAAAGCCACAGTCCTGTCGTTCTTGCTGTGATACAACTGAAACAATAGATTTGAACAGGCGGTATAAGAGGTAAATCTCCTGCTCCGAGACATTTTTCCGCACATCTTATATAAAGGAGTATGCCATGATTGCCTATATAACAGAGAAGAGAATTTTTAAGATTTTCTATTATATTGGAATATCGGTTGTCTTTTCCGTAAAGTTCTGTCATGTCCCATCCGGCATGTTTAAGATTTTCAGAAATAAAACATGCACTTGTCCGGAGAGTTGGAACTTCTGCTGCCGCTCCCATTTCTTCCAGACATGTTACACTGTCTGAAGAAGAAATGCCTTTCAGTTTAATATTTTTTCTGAGTTTTTTTGAGAGAAAACTTCTTTGAAACAGAAGTGACCCGTCCAGTATATTCAGGCCATGTATTCTTCCCTGGGATGCTCTCACATAATCTCCTTTAAAGAGGGTATAATCTCTTATAACATCGGTCTTCCAGTTATAACCTATTATGAAATCAGGAAGGATTGTCTGAACAAAAGGAAGACTTCCCGGCGTTCCGACTGCCGTAATATTACTGGCATGTTTATATTCAGTCGAAACATTTATTTTTTTTTCAATCTCAAGGCCGGAATTAACATTTACAGCATCATATATAATCCCCTTTTTTATTGCACATATATATGATCCGAGTAATGAAAGAAATGGACATTTGTAATCACTTATAAAAGGTGTTTCTTTACCGTCCATATCGGAAGAATTGATTATTACAAGATCTGACCATGAAGATTTTCCGCTGAATTTAATTATATCTTCTTTTGTTTTCAACGTCTTATGTCCTGGTATATCAGAGATATCCCCTAATATTATAATTTTTCCATAGGATTTATGGGAATTAAATCTGGATTTCTCTACAAAAAGAAAGTTTTTGTTTGCCAGTAATGGAAAAGCCATCAGAGCAAGAGGAAAATCTTCTTTTGAATAGACTGCTATCTTATCTGAATCATTAAAGGTTTCAACATCTTTAAGAGCAATATCATAATATTTTATGAAATGAGTGATAAGATTATCGTTAGAATTATTATCATATAAGATTATGGCAGGATTTTTTTCTTTTATAAAAAGCCCTGAAATTTTTTCCAGTGCTTCATATCTGTCTTCTGCAGAAATTTTATATAAATTCATAAACAGCCTCCCCGATTTCAGATTATTTCTATTATAATTTAAGTTTTCTCTCTTAGCAATAATGAGAAATTTTTTTGTAAAATGTTAACAAAATTTTTACATTTTTAAATAACTTTCAACTTTTTTTCTGATATAATTTTCTTATCAGGTTTATTTATCTGATTTACCTTCGCGTCACGCGTCATGAAAAGGAGACTATGGTTATGAAGATAAACTCACTCAACAGTCAGATTATAAAACCCCCTGTAACGGGAAAAGCTAAAGAAGAAACGCCTCTGGAAGTAAAAGATACACTTGATTTAAACAGCAGTAAACTGGATACGGCAGGCATTATAGGAGGAGTAACTGGCGGAATTTTGGGCGGAGCAGGTGCCGGTTATCTCGGTTTACAGGCAGGTGCCGGTGTTGCTCTTGTGAGCAGTCTTGTTTTTCTGCCTGAAACACTGGGAGATTTTGCAGGACGTATTGCCCTGGGAGGAACTATCGGAGGTGCAGTAGGACTCGTATCAGGTGCAGTTCTCGGCGCCTATCTCGGAAAGACTGCCGCAGATTATGCTACAGGAAAGAAATATTTTATAACGGAAACCGATAATCCCGATGTGGCAAGAAAAGGTAATAAATCGGATAATTTCGACCATTTCAAGGGAGTCGATCTGGGTTTAGTGCATATAGGTAAATTTACGGAAGGTCCTAAAGAATTTGAACAGGTAGAAACAGTAAAGCCATCAGATATTATGCCTGAAGAACAGGCAACAAAAATGACGGAAGGTATGTTAAACGCTCTTACCTCACCGTGGTACAAACCTGATCTATCTACTCTGAAAATGGATTCTGACGCTACAGTCACTCATTATATGAAAGAAGAAGAAACCTTTAAGGGTATAGCCATAGGGAAGAATTTTAAAATAGGCAGCAATAATCACGAATTAAGCGAAACGGAAGAGCCTTCAAAAGCTATAGTATTCTATTTTGACGGTGAGGTTCAGGGTAAGAAGAAAAAAGACATAAAACATACCCTTATGACAGGTAATCCCAAGGGTATAAAAAAAGATAAATAAAGATTTTTACGATAAAAATAAAACCTCCGGGGAAAAATACCGGAGGTTTTTATTTTTCTAATATAACAGTAAAATTAACCTGGAGTGAGTAGTGAAAAGTGAAAAGTGAAAAAAATAGCATATACCCACCATTCACTCTATAATATCTTGACATGATACTGACTAATATGTTTATATGTCAGTTGTATTTTACACTATTATACTGGAGGTTTATTCAATGAAATATCAGGTAATTCTCTCTTTTTTTGTCTTTATGGTATTAACTCTCTTTCTTGCAGGCCATTCTGCACAGGCCATGACCAATGACTGGTATCGTTTTAATGTAACTTTTACAGGCACAGGAACTTACTCACGTGAACATTCGGACCTTGAGCCATGTGATTACTGTAAGAACAAACATTGCAGAAAATTGAATATGAATTTTTCCTGGAAAGTATTCTATCCGCTTTTCTTTTCTGAGAGTAATATTCAGTCTCAGAAGAATAGTTCTGAAGCTGTGCCTCTCTGTATGGCTAAATATCCTTCCGACATAGTCTGTTCTTTCAGTTATGAAGAAGGTTTCTGTGAAATAGACGGATCGGGAAATTCTATTTATATAAATCATAAAGTTCCCAACGGACATGGAAAACCTAATGATCTGGCTGTATATATATATGCAGACAGATCAAAAACTTCCGGATATTACGATTTTATGATAGAATCGGTTAACGGCTTTATTTTAAGAGGTGACTTTCAGCCAGATGATCAGTGTAACTGTACTCTCAAAGGAGGAAAGTTAGATCAGTTACTGGAAAGTTTTATTTATTCTCCCAATGAGCAGCTCAGGGGAACATTCAGTGTTTCTCTGAAGGAACTCAAAAGCGGAAAAGCTTTTAAGAAAAATGTCGCATGTACAAGTCCCCATCCTCCGA
>DAIOEN010000249.1:0-9800 GCA_036746235.1 Vulcanimicrobiota bacterium
TTTGCCCTGCTTGCTTTTTCCGCTTCTTCCTTTGCCTTCATCAGCTCTTCTTCTATCCTTTTTCTGTCGAGGACATTGGAAAATATGTCGCCTATGAGTTTTACGAGTTTTATGTCTTCTTCAGTCCAGTATTTTTCTTTCATGTCTGTTTCAAATGCAAAATGTCCCATAAATGTATTGCTTGCATAAAGGGGGATTGTAAGATGAGATTTTATACCCAGGGATTTCCAGAATTTTCTCAAATTTTCTACTTCATCGGGAAGATTATCCACACTTGGCACATAAATATATTCTGCCGTTTTGAGTTTTTCCATCATTTCCTGGAAGATACTGCTCAAATTTAAGTCCTTAAAGATTTTTTCCCTGAATGAAAGATCAATAGTCATATCAGACCTCTCCCAGTGATAAATCTTTCTTATTACGAAATCATCGGGATAGAGTAAAATGGCACAGGACTCCACACCTGTACACTCTCCTATTTCTTCAAGTGACAGATTTATTTTTTCATCTATTTCCTCCAGCGGAAGATTTATAAATCTTGTGGATATGGTTGTGGCAAGTTCTTCTATTTTACTTCTATGTCTTAACTCTTCTTTTATCTTTTCTATTTCTTCTATTTTCTTCAGGGCTTTTTCCAGTTTCAGAAGGATTTCTTCTTTTGTGCTGTCTTTCATCTATGTAAATACCTCTTTTCTTAGTGAGCCTTAATATAATCAGGAATTGAAATAATTCTATTAAATTATTATTAGCTATCAACTTTGAAATTGTCTGTATTAACAGGAAGAAGTTAACGTGACTTTGTTACATGGAAATTCTATGATCATGCTATAATTCCTTTAGCTATGAAAATGGAAAAATCGAGTCTGCCAGAAAGATGCTTCTTGCAGGTATGGACAGGAAAGAAATAGCAGGAATATTTGAGATAGAGGAAGATAAATTTTATTTTTGTTGATTCCCTGTTGTTTGAATCACGGATTAAACTGATGACACTGATGACACGGATTTTTGAAACCTGTATAATGCTTTTTATTATGACTCCTGACTCCTGTATTCTCTGGATCTTTATGAAATTTTGCGTTACTCATGATAAAAATCATGAGTAAAGGTCACAGATGGAGGATTAAACTGTGCCAGAGTATAAGTTCCGGCAGGCCGTAATTACATAGGATAAAAATACCCATCGGAATAAGCAGTCCCCCCGGGTGTTCTCACACTTATATTTCCCGTAGCCGCACCGGCAGGCACCTTTACCGTTATCTGACTCGAACTGGCTGTCTCAGTTTTTGCATATACTCCATTAAACCTTACTATATTATTTTCTTTAGCAGTTGAAAAATTCGTCCCATTTATTGTAATTGTATCCCCCGTTGTTCCACTTCCGGGAGTAAAGCCTGTAATTGATGGAGCGGAATAAGAAGCTGTATCTGTTTTTACGATACGAAAGCCCAGAGTGATACTATATGAATTGGGATCATATTTATTACGATACGCTGTTTGCAGATCATCTGCATAACCGCTAAAACAATCTCCCCGAAAAACTCGCCATGGTGTACTTGCAGGAGCAGATACAGGACCACCTGGATTAATCACTGTATTGCCAGAAGGAGTATTGCAGGCAGTATAATAAACTGTGTCATACCAGTCATTACACCATTCCCATACATTACCTGTTATATCGAAAAGACCGAAATTATTTGGCAATTTCTCACCTGCAGGATGAGTAATACCTCCCGAATTATCTACGTACCAGCAATAACTACCATTGACACTATCACCCCAGTAATATTTAGTAGTAGAACCGCTCCGGCATGCATACTCCCACTCAGCTTCTGTTGGCAGACGGTATCCGTTTTTTGTTATATCCACTGTATCGAGGTTCCCATCAGCATTAGTGTCACTGTAACATAATTCAAAACCCATCTTTGTACTTAACCAGTTACAATAAGCAGTTGCATTATACCAGCTTACATCTGTAACAGGCTTATTATCAGAAGGTTTTGTTGAATCAAAATTACGATATTCTCCGTTTGTCACTTCATATTTTCCTATGTAAAAATTACTTACTTTTACGGAATGAACCGGCTCTGCCACACCGGCCTGTCCCATCTGATAAGCTATATCATTTGCATCTGTCCCTGTTCCTGTTATAGAAACCATTTCAGGATTGTAGGGATTACCGGAAACCACTATCCGGCCCGGTGCACCGAAACCCGTATCATAAGTATAGGTTCCTTCTGTATTAAACACATAAGAAGCAGAACTGAAACTTTCGGGAGTCAGAGGCTGTACTATATGTGTTGCCTTCTGTACCGGACCGATTGTAATTGCTGAAGAATTTATTTTTACCGTACGGTCATTATCATAATCATAATTTTGAAAATATAATTTTGTTCCTGCCGGTATTTCTATATTTTCAGGATTACATGTGCCGTCACTTTCTATTCCAACTCCCGGGTAAATAATTCCGGGATCTACTGTTGTACCGGGGGTTAAAAAAAATCCGAACCGGCTCTGAGCAACCATATTCCTTTCTGCAGATAATACTTCCACTTTCGCCACATTCAAGCCTGCCGGTATATTGGAAACAGTAACAGAATAAGTCCCTTCTCCAGTCTGAGTTATATTGTCAAATTCCTGTGTAACAGGGGTAGTTATGGCTTCACCTGTTACTGTAATCTTTAATATTTTGGTGCCGTAAGGAAGGGCGGAATCTGTCATGTTTTTTTCTTCAAAGGGCAGTTTCATCGATAATTTGACAGAACCGTCTGATGTAGAAACTACAGAAGTCGGAGTATTTAAGCTAATATTATTTGTTCCTCCTTCTCCTCCACCGCAGCCAGATAAAAAAACTGACAGGAGAGCAATAATTATTATAAAATTTATGTTCTTCATATAGTATCCCTTCCTTATGTTATTTTCTTTCTCTGGCTCACGGATTTATATGAGAGTCGTAACGCTTAACGCGTGACGGGAGGAACAAATTCTCATATTTCGTTGTGACCGAACAGAGCATGGTCGGTACACGACTTATTGGATTTTACGGATTCTAAATAATCAGTGCAATCCTTTAATCCGAGTCATCTGTGAGCCTATTTTGTTTTTACAATGCGAAAGCCGAGACCACCACCATGTGCGCCATAACGGTTATATGGGGCTTCGCTGTCACGCATAGCCGACCGGCAGATGACATCACCATTGCCCCAGCAACCACCACGTAAGACACGAAGCGTACCCGGCGTTACTGGTCCTACTGGATCTGTTCCACCTGAAGGATTAGTTTCCCACCAGTTACTACACCATTCCCATACATTTCCGCTCATATCGTATAATCCCCAGGGATGACCTCCTCCGTATCCTACAGAATGAGGCATTGTTGGAGGAGGTGGATAATTATAAGAGAACCAACATTTTAAAGGATCCATTGTATCTCCCCAGTAATATTCAGTCGTAGTACCTCCACGGCACGCATATTCCCACTCTGCCTCTGTTGGTAATCTGTAGCCGTTATTTGAAATGGTAATACTATAGGTATTTGGATCATTCGGATCTGTCCAGCTATAACATGAAGTCAAACTTTCCTGGCTGCTCAGCCAGTTACAGTATTGAACCACATCTGTCCAGCTTACATTACGAACTGGATAATTATCATAATTACTGTTATTTAATTCTGTTGTGTCGCCATTATGACTTCCTGCATCAGGCCATAACCTATACTGAGCATTTGTTATCTCATATCTTCCTACATAAAAATCATTAGTAAAGGTTACAGATGTAGGACTGAACTGGGACAGGGTACAAGTTCCCTTCGACAGTAATACCATTTCGCCAATATGTGGAGTAGTAAGGGTAACAACAAAATTAGCAGCAGAATAAGCCGTCCCTCCCGGCGTCCTCACACTTATCTTTCCCGTAGTTGCACCGGCCGGCACCTTTACTGTTAACTGGGTCGAACTGGCTACTTCTGTTTTTGCATAAACTCCGTTAAATTTTACTATATTATTTCTGTTAGTAGAAGAAAAATTTGAGCCGTTAATAGTAACTGTAGAATTGACAGCACCGCTTGAAATACTGAAGCCGGAAATCAATGGAGCAGAATAAGAATTAGTATCTGTTCTTACGAGACGGAAACCAACATTGGTGGTATTTAGAGATGGTGGAAAGCTGCCGCGAAAGGCAGATTCGCAGTTCCATGCGACATCAACACAACTGCCGCCCCTTATAACCCGTTCTGAGCCGGAAAGAGGACCAACAGGATCATTATATGGAGGGAAACCATATGGAAAACTTCCAAACCAGTCGTTACACCACTCCCATACATTTCCGCTCATATCGTACAAACCAAAATTATTGGGATAGCCACTTACGCCGGCAGTTCCTACATTATGAGTCTGGTTTCCTGAATTAGAAGTATACCAGCAGTAATTGCCATCCATTGCTTCCCCCCAGTAATACATACCTGTAGATCCGGCACGACAGGCATATTCCCACTCGGCTTCTGTAGGCAGACGATATCCGTTTTTAGTTATATCCACATTATCACCTGAGTAACATGCTTCCAATCCCATCTTTGAACTCAGCCAGTTGCAATAATTTATAACATCAGACCGGCTTACATTTACCACCGGTTTACTGTCATCAGGCTTTCCTGAATTAAATAACCTGTATTCAGCATTTGTTACTTCATATGTTCCCATATAAAAATTACTGATTTTTACATCTGTTGTCGTCTGCATCTTAAAGGCTATATCATTTGCTCCTGTTCCTGTTCCGGTAATTAAAACCATCTGAGGACTTCCGACAGTCACCAGATAAGACCCGCTGCCTTTATAAAAGAAAATATTTTCAGCAGTATTTTCCCCCCTGACACTCACTTCCACACGATATTTACCTCCGGCAAGGTTTATAGAACCCTGAATTGAAGTATCTGTCCAGGTTGTAAAATCTGACACATAATAAGAGGTTCCCCATGGATTATTCGGGTCATTCTCTTCAACCTGAATGAACCTTACTTTGCCGTCTACACCTGCCCTGGTAGTTCCGAAATTCGTTCCTGTAAGGGTGAAACTTACAGATGAACTTCCATTATTAGAATCCTTATCAGGTGTTATAGATGCCAGGGTTGGAAGACCGTAGACAAGAACCCTTCCGCTCTGTCCGTCATAATTAAATTGTCCTGACGTATTAAATATATGATTTAAAACGGGGAATACTTCTGATATAACAGGCTGTGTTATATGAGTGGCATGTCCTATGGGGCCTACCGTTATTGATCCTGTGTTCATACTTGCAGTCCTGTCATTATTATAATCCTGATTCTGGAATATAAGGGTGCTTCCTGCAGGAATATCTATGTTCTGAGGAACATAACTTCCGTCTCCCTGTATGGCAACTCCGAGCAGGATAAGTCCGGGGCCTTCTGTTGCTCCCGGGGTCATGTAGAAACCATGTTTTCTCTGGCAGAGGAGATTATTTGATCCATCAAGGACTTCAATAGTTGCTGTATTGAGACCTACAGGAATATTGGAAACTGTGAGAGTATAAGTGCCTGCTCCTGTCGGGTCCAGGTCGGTTCTTTCTCCTGATATAGTACCTGTTATGGCTTCACCTGTTATGGTAACCCTCAGAGTGTGAGAGTTATAGGGAAGATCTGAGCCGGCAAGTTCCTTTGCTCTCAGGCCGAAGTTTCCTCCAGGAAATTGAACTTCTACTTTAAATGTTCCTGTGGGAACACTGGAAGGTATTGTTGAGCCAGGTGTGGCTGCAGGATTGCCGGGAACTTCAACCAGTGTTCCCGGTGTGGCAGTAGGGGCAGCAGTGGGTAATGATACATTATTCGGAATCACTCCTGTACTGTTATCTCCTCCTCCTCCGCAACCTGCTATTAATACTACGATACAAATAGCCAGTAAAATATTATATTTTTTCATGTTCAATCTCCTTTCGAAAAACAACGGATTAATGGATGACACGGAGCAAGCGGGAATTTATTTACTTGTTTTCTAGATTCCCGCAGTTGCTATGTATCAAATAGTCTTAATATTTATATCTTTATACACATACAGATAATAACCAGATCTTTTTTATTTTTCATTAGCTATGGAGTATGATCTAACTCTATAATACCTTTATGAGGACTGTTATATCCCCATAAAGGATCATCATTCCAATAACTTGTATCACCGTAATTAATTACTCCCCAGTCTTCGACTCCTCCGTTATCATCTGGCTGAATATGATTGCTTGGATATTCTATAAGCCATTTTGTATAGTTTACTGGCTCTCCGCTTACCCATTCCCATCCTCCATCCGGTTCAGGGCCACTTGCTGGTTGATATAAACCGATCCAGTATATAGCGGTACCGAATTGATTGACAATCCAGTTATTTTCTTCCTCTGTGTTGATTGTTACAAGATGTCCTCCCGCAGATGATGCTTCGGTTTCTGCAGCTACCCATGTCCCTTCCGAGTTGGTAATGGCATAGCAATGGCCGTTATATTGAACCCAGTTATAATCTCCTCCCACAATAACCTGATAACTCCCTGCTCCCTTGTAGAAATACATTGCTTCGGTAGTATTCTCTCCTCTGACAGACACTTCTATTCTATATTTCCCTTCAGGAAGATTTACACTGCCCGCTATAGAAGTATTACCCCATGAAGTAATGTTTGACACATTATAAGAAGTGCCCCATGGATTATTCGGGTCATTTTCCTGAGCCTGAATAAACCTTACTGCACCGTTTACTCCTGCCTGAGAAGTTCCGAAATTTGTTCCTGTAAGGGTGAAACTTACCGAAGTAGTTCCATTTGTTGCATCCTTATCAGGTGTTACAGAAGTCAGAGTAGGAAGTCCGTAAACAAGAACTCTTCCGCTCTGGCCGTCATAATTAAACTGTCCTGCAGTATTAAAAACATGATTTAAAACAGGAAATACCTCTGCCGTAACAGGCTGTGTTATATGGGATGCATGTCCTATAGGGCCTACCGTTACTGCTCCTGTGTTCATACTTGCTGTTCTGTCATTGTTATAATCCTGATTCTGAAACATAAGGGTACTTCCCGCGGGAATATCTACATTTTGAGGAATATAACTTCCGTCACTCTGTATGGCAATTCCAAGCAGAATAAGTCCCGGGCCTTCTGTTGTGCCGGGGGTCATATAGAAACCATGTTTTCTATGGCAGAGAAGGTTACTTGAACCATCAAGGACTTCAATGGTAGCTGTATTTAATCCAACAGGCACATTTGAAACTGTTAAAGTATAAGTTCCTGCTCCTGTTGGGTCAAGGTCTGTTCTTTCTCCTGTCAGTGGAGTTGTAATTACTTCACCTGTGATTGTAACTCTCAGAGTATGGGAATTGTAGGGAAGGTCTGAGCCGGTAAGTTCTTTTGCTCTCAGGCCGGCACCTGAGCCTGGAAATTTTACTTCCATTTTAAAAGTTCCTGTAGGTACATTTGAAGGCACGGTCGGATTTGACGGATTACCCGGGACTTCAACTAATGTTCCCGGTGTAGCAGTAGGGTCTACAGGATTTGTTGTAATCCCATTATTGGGAACTACTCCTGTGCTGCCTCCCCCTCCTCCGCAACCTGCTATTAATACTATTGCTAAAATAAAAATTACAAACAAAACACCGTATTTTTTCATACTTCTTCTCCTTTTCTTTTGTCTGAATCACGGATGACACGGATTAACGGATTGCACGGATTTGGTATCAATAAAATCAGTGCAATCAGTGTAATTTGATTAATCCGTGATTCAGACACTATTTTGTTCTTACGATGCGGATACCAATGTCGCTATATTTCCAGGACATACTGTCCCTCCAGCGACGGGCAGATCGGCTTTCGAAGGAACCCTGGCACCAACTGCCACTACGTAAGACACGGTAAGTGCCTGAACCTGGGCCGGGCGGATCATTAGTCGGACTGGTGCTATAATAAGTGTCACTATACCAGTCATTGCACCATTCCCACATATTACCATTCATATCATAAAGACCAAAATTGTTTGGTAATTTTGTACCAGCTATATGGGCACGATTTCCTGAATTACCATTATACCAGGAGTAAGAATTTATATTGGGAGGACTGGGATAAGAATCTCCCCAGTAATAATCTTGGAAAGTTGTCTCCCCGGCACGGCAGGCATATTCCCACTCTGCCTCTGTTGGAAGCCTGTATCCGTTGTTACTCATAGTCATATTATAACTTCCATCATAACATCTGGTTAAACCCTTTTGATCACTGAGCCAGTTACAGTAATTCACTGCATCATACCAGGTTACATTTTCCACAGGATAATTGGGATCTGTCCAGCCTCCTCCACTGGTATGAGAAGGAGCATAAAGAAGATATTCTTTATTTCTTATTTCATATTTACTCATATAAAAATTACTGGTAATTGTTACTGAATGACGGGGCCGTTCAACTTCAACACTGTTTCCCACCCCTCCATTGGGATCTCCCATCTGGAAAGTTCCGGCAGGTATTAATACCATTTCAACAGGCTCTCCAACAATAACCTGATAACTCCCTGCTCCCTTGTAGAAATACACTGCTTCAGTAGTATTCTCTCCTCTGACAGACACTTCTATTCTATATTTCCCTTCAGGAAGTTCTACACTGCCCGCTATAGAAGTATTACCCCATGAAGTAATGTTTGACACATTATAAGAAGTGCCCCATGGATTATTCGGGTCATTTTCCTGAGCCTGAATAAACCTTACTGCACCGTTTACTCCTGCCTGAGAAGTTCCGAAATTTGTTCCTGTAAGGGTGAAACTTACCGAAGTAGTTCCATTTGTTGCATCCTTATCAGGTGTTACAGAAGTCAGAGTAGGAAGTCCGTAAACAAGAACTCTTCCGCTCTGGCCGTCATAATTAAACTGTCCTGCAGTATTAAAAACATGATTTAAAACAGGAAATACCTCTGCCGTAACAGGCTGTGTTATATGGGATGCATGTCCTATAGGGCCTACCGTTACTGCTCCTGTGTTCATACTTGCTGTTCTGTCATTGTTATAATCCTGATTCTGAAACATAAGGGTACTTCCCGCGGGAAT
The DNA here is from genome assembly GCA_036746235.1 of Vulcanimicrobiota bacterium. GTDB lineage: Bacteria > Vulcanimicrobiota > SpSt-956 > SpSt-956 > JAKJGF01 > CALARM01. The sequence continues at coordinate 9,066 of DAIOEN010000249.1, forward strand.
ATCTACATTTTGAGGAATATAACTTCCGTCACTCTGTATGGCAATTCCAAGCAGAATAAGTCCCGGGCCTTCTGTTGTGCCGGGGGTCATATAGAAACCATGTTTTCTATGGCAGAGAAGGTTACTTGAACCATCAAGGACTTCAATGGTAGCTGTATTTAATCCAACAGGCACATTTGAAACTGTTAAAGTATAAGTTCCTGCTCCTGTTGGGTCAAGGTCTGTTCTTTCTCCTGTCAGTGGAGTTGTAATTACTTCACCTGTGATTGTAACTCTCAGAGTATGGGAATTGTAGGGAAGGTCTGAGCCGGTAAGTTCTTTTGCTCTCAGGCCGGCACCTGAGCCTGGAAATTTTACTTCCATTTTAAAAGTTCCTGTAGGTACATTTGAAGGCACGGTCGGATTTGACGGATTACCCGGGACTTCAACTAAAGTTCCCGGTGTAGCAGTAGGATCTACTGGATTTGTTGTAATCCCATTATTGGGAACTACTCCTGTAGTGCCCCCACCTCCTCCGCAGCCTGCTATTAAAATAATTGCTAAAATAAAAATTGCAAGTAAAATACTGTATTTTTTCATGCTTCTTCTCCTTTTCTAATAATTCTGAATCACGGATGACACAGATTAATAGATGACACGGATTTGGTATCCCTAAAATTAGTGTAATCCGTGTAATCTGATTAAGTCGGGTAAGGAGAAAGCATTACTGCTCCCTCCTCCCCTAAGAACCGACCG
>DAIOEN010000250.1:0-9658 GCA_036746235.1 Vulcanimicrobiota bacterium
ATTAATAAAATACTGTATTTTTTCACACACATTCTCCCTTCGCAATTTTTCTGTAATATCTGATTTTTTCCAGCATCACGCTTCACTTTTCACTTTTCACTTTTCACTTTTCACTACTCCACATCCATATATTCCCATCACCTCACTCAATCACTTTGTTCCCGTCACGCCCTAAAATCCTACATCTCCTATACCTTTATAATAAAACACTTCATTTTCTGTAACATATCCCTTTACGGTAACATGAACCCAGTATTTCCCTCCCGGCAGCACGACCGACCCCTTTATTTCCGTATCAGACCATGAAGAGATATCTGCCGTACCCGTACTGTTATCATCAACTCTTACAAAAGTAACCTTCCCCTTTGCAGAGTTGATGTTTTTTCGGAAATTATTTCCCGAAATGGTAAATCTTACTACTGAATAACTGTTGTTACTGTCTTTATTATCTCCGTCTTCATCCGTTACGGACGAAAGAACCGGCACATCAGGCACCTTTACCGTTATTTTATAACTGTTAAGAGAACCGAAATAACCATGAACCTTTATGTAATAAATGCCTGCCGGAAGGAGGGAAGATTCAAGATTTCTGCCGGAATTTTCATCTTTTGCTTCAACTGATTCCGTATTTTGAATTGTTTCTGATTTTTCAATCAATTTTTTCTGGCTGTCAAATAGATACATGTCAAGATCTCCCTTGCTGTGGGTAAATTCTATCGATGCATCTATAGAAGAAGATGTTTTCAGATTGACTTTATAAAAATTATCAAGTTCATATGCTTCTATGGAATGTTCCGCACTGTACGGAGGGGTTATTTCTGTAGCACTTTCAAAGGTATGTCCTGCTTCTGATGCTCTTGATACAGTAATATTATATTTTGAAGGATTTCCCTTTACACATATATAATAAGTCCCTTCAGGTAACTCTTCTGTTATTACTTTTTCTTTATCTGTTCCGTCACCGCTTCTTAACTGGTTCTGTGAACTGTCATAAAGATATAGATAGACTCCGGTCTGCTCCGAATTTATCTGTATTCTTATAGATAATGATTCCGTAAGTGTTAAGTTGTAATAGTTATCCTGTGAAGCTTCTGTCATGTGAGATGCTCCGTAGGGGAGACTTATCTCTGTAGCATTGGAAAAACTGTGGCCCATTACTGTTACATCAATGTTTATTACATAACTGTTTGACCGTGAACCTTTTACGCATATATAAAAAATTCCCGGCTGAAGAGTGGCTGTGATGGATTCTTCGTTACTGTTTCCGGCAGACACCTGCACCTCATTTTCATTTTCATCATAGAGATAAAGATCCAGATTTCCCTTTGAATTATTAAAGGTAATTTTCCCGGACACGATGGAAGGAGATGTTATGTTTATTTTATAATAATTATTCCCTGATGAGGAGTTGTATATATTTACATTTTTATATGGTAATGTTACAGATGTGGCCGAGTCAAAGGAATGTCCCGTATCCATATAGAGAGAAATGTCTGCTGCACCTGACGGGTAATAACCAAGATAAGATGTTACATTCTTTACCTTCTGCTGTGTATATTTCGAGTCAAGTGATTTTACTGCATTCCCCAGGGTTATTGTAGCAGGATTGAAGATCATTGAGTAAAATAAAACTGTAGCACTGGTCATTGCAATAGACTGCTTTTCTGACCATCCTATGACAGTGCCGACTCCTCTGTTATAGAGAGAATTACACATTGGATACTGATTGTCAGCACTTTTTGTACCTTTAGAAGCACCGTTATAGAATATGGAAGAAGGAAAAGGTTTTTCGTAATAATAATAATCAAAAAATTTGTTTGTCACATGATAGGAGGAATTAACATTTATCAGTCTGTAATTATACCAGTCGTCCCAGTAACCCTGATCCTTTATGGAGGTAACATTCTGTCTTGTCTGAAGAAGTGTTATATATTCCTTTGTGCCGTCTTTTCTTTTGAAATTTATGAAATCTCCGTCTCCGTTAAAAATAATTACTCCGTAAAGGTTGAGAGATTTAAAGACTTCTATATTTATGGAAGAGCCGTTAATACGTGTTACAGTATATTTCATGGTGTTTTTAAACCACTGTTCCATAGAATTAAGGCATGTTATATCATTACTTCTTGAAGATACGTCAGAGTAAGCATTTATCATAATGACTTTATTTTCTTTAATGGAATTTTCGGCAAAGAGGTCACCATCTTTTCCTTTCGTGTCATCAGGTGGTTTTTCTATGTCAGGCAGTTCAGGCAGAAGTTCCGAAGTAAGAATTTCATCATCTTTCCAGCACGTAATACCACCTTTTTCAAAAATTACGGCAAGAGTGTCGTTTGTAAGAACTACATCCTCCACGCCGGCAGTATTTCGAAGTTCCTGTGCCAGATTTTCCATTACTGAAGTGTTGCCGAAAGAAATAGAAGATTCTACTGTAGAAACAACCTGATTTTGAACCTGAATTACCTGTGTTATCTCTTCTTCTGTAAGAGGTGTTCTTGTGGGGACAGGGATTGATGTGGGAGCGGCAATAATTTGATTTGGATCTACTGATACATCTGTCCCATCACCTCCGCATCCGGAAAGATATAAAATAAAGAAGATAATTGTAAATAGTAACAACTTCCCTTTCATAATGAGCATCCTTTCACTCTTTACATAAAATAGATTTTGTTATAAAATAGAGATGAAATATATTAACATGTATTTTTTCACACTGTCCGCCCTTAAGCATGGCTCTTCGCAATTCCCTGCTTTTTGAAGCGGACTTTTTATTTTATTTATATACTATCTTTAATACAGGCAATTTTTGTGCCACTGACCATAACAGTCTTTTGTAGTTCTTTAGAACTATATATATTATAAGGCAGAAAATTTTTTCAGGCAAGAAGAAAAAGAGAAATTTTTTTTATTGAAAAGTGTAAAACTTTACACTCTGTAAATTTTACACTTTTACACTTTTTCGGTATGAAGTAGATTTCAGCTTCTTCTTACCCATCACGCATCACGCCTCCGTAATATTATATATTTTAATTTTCTTATAAAGAGTTGGTCTGCTCATGTTGAGCACTCTCGCTGCTTTTGCCACATTCCATTTATTTTCTTTCATTGTCCTGACTATTAATTCATTTTCTGCTTCATTGCCGTTATCATATTCGTGACCGTTTTTCAGGAAACAGGGAGGAATGTCTCCTGTTGTAATAATATTATCATGATTTACTATAAAGGCATGCTCTATTGCATTTTCAAGTTCTCTCACATTACCTGGCCATGAGTAGTTGTTGAATATATTTTCTACTTCTTTTGAAATGCTTTTTATATTTTTCTTCATAGACCTGTTTAGTTTTCTTATAAAATGTTCGGTAAGAAGTGGTATATCATCTTTTCTTTCCCTCAGAGGAGGCAGATTTATTTCTATTATATTAAGCCTGTAAAAAAGATCTTCTCTGAAGCTTCCATTGATGACTTTTTCCCTGAGATCCTTATTAGTGGCAACAATTATACGCACATCTACAGTGAAGGTATTTTCGCTTCCTACAGGTTTGATTTCTTTTTCCTGAATAACCCTGAGGAGTTTCTTCTGCATTTCAATTGATATGTCACCTATTTCATCCAGAAATATAGTTCCTCCTTCTGCTTTCTGAAAAAGGCCCATTTTGTCTCTTACTGCTCCTGTGAAAGAACCTTTTATATGGCCGAAAAGTTCACTTTCCTGGAGATTTTCCGAAAGGCCGGAACAGTTAACCTTTATAAGCGGTTTATGCCTGCGAAGCCCTCTGGTGTGGAGTGCTTCTGCTACGAGTTCTTTTCCTGTTCCAGTTTCTCCTGTAATAAGAACAGTTGTTTCCGTATCGGAGAGGTCTTTTATGAGAGTATAAATTTTTCTCATAGGAATACTTCTGCCGATTATATTGTAAAATGAAGAAGTCTCTGTTTTTTTTGTCTCTCTGGAAGAAAAATTGTTTTTAAATAAAAGGTTTGCAAAAATATTACCTGTTATTCTAATGAGTCTTATGTCAATCTCTTTCCATGTTTTTTCATGCTCTTCTGTTAAGAAACCGAGAAAACCAACAGGAGTATTGTTGTAAATAAGAGGGTTGATAAGAAATGATTTTACTCCTGAAGCAGAGAGAAACTTTTTTTCTTTTTCTCCTTCAGGAGGAATGGAAGAAAGTGATGATATATTAATTAAATTGTAGGACATTAATTTTTCATTTAACCAGGGAAAAACTTTCCTGGAAATTTCTTTGAATATTTCTGCGCTGTCTCCGTTATCTTTGCTACACCATTCGTAAAAACGAGAAATTCTTTTACAATCGTCCGAATATACTGCAATTAAAGCTCTGTCTCCGTTCAGGAATTTTGCAGTAGCCATAAGAGAGTGCTTTATATCCTTTTCTATATCAGGAGAATTTATGAATCTTGTTGCAATATTTGCAGCCAGTTCCTCCATTACAATCCATTTGTTTATAAACTCTTCCGACTTTTTTCTTTCAGTTATATCCATCCAGCTTCCCACTGTTTCCGTTATATTTCCGCTGCTGTCTGTGAAAAATTTCTTTTTATCATAAATCCATCTGTACGTGCCGTCTGCATGAAGCATACGGTATTCGGTTGAAATAGAGCCGTTTTCTTTTGCAGATGACGGACGAAAAAGGACGTTTCCTATGTCATCTCTGTGGATTTTTTCATGCCAGAAGCACTGGTTTGTTATAAATTCGGATGGAGTGTAGCCCAGAAGAGACACTATGTTATCGCTTATATAGGTAAAATTTTTGTAGTCGGAAGAACTGCATGTGTAAATTACTGCAGTAGAACTTGACAGGAGATGATGGAGCATTTCCTTTGACATGGAGTCATAATGTTTTTTTATATGTTCATGTTTTTCTATAACTTTTTTTACTGTTTCGGTAAAATCCTTCAGAGAAAAAGGTTTGGTGATATAATCGTCTGCGCCGATATTCATGCCGTATCTTATATCTTCTTTGCATGATTTTGCTGTAAGAAAAATAAATGGTATTGCCGATGTTGCCCTGTTATGTTTAAGTTTTTTTAATACTTCATAACCGTCTATACCGGGCATCATAATATCACATATTATGAGCGAAGGAGAGTATTCTTCTGCAAGATTAATCCCCTCCTGACCATTGGATGCCTCATATACCTGAAAACCTTCAATGGAAAGAAAAGAATTTATTTGTTTTTGTAATGATTTACTGTCTTCAATTACAAGAATTTTTTTTATGTTCATGTTTATTTGTGATTACAGATCAGAATGAGTATGTATTATTTAGTTTGAACATATATTCGATATATTTATATACTATTCCTTCTGTAAATAAAAAAAACATCTCAAAGAGATGTTTTTTTATAGATTATCCGAATATCAGTTCTTTTATTCGGAAGTTGCTCTATCCATATTCTGTTTATGCATTACACTGTGATGTCTTCCGTAAATAAGATATATAATAAAACCTATTAAGAGCCATAAAAAAAGCCTGAGCCATGTCATCCATCCCAGATATACCATCATGCCGAGATTGAATGCTATGCCCAGGAAGGGAACAACAGGAACCCAGGGACACTTGAAAGGTCTTGGATGATCGGGTCTCATATATCTCATAAGCCATACAGATGCACATACTATGATAAAAGCAAAGAGTGTGCCTATATTTACAAGATAGGCAAGATCTTCAAGAGGAACAAGGGAAGCACCGAGAGAAACAACCACTCCCATTAATAATGTAGCCCTGTGAGGCGTTTTGAATACGGGATGAACTACTGCAAATATATGTTTCGGCATAAGGCCGTCACGGGACATGGCAAGGAATATTCTGGGCTGGCTGAGCATCATAACGAGAAGTACACTCGTAATACCTGCAATGGCTCCCAGGGATACGATAAATACGATACTGTTCCATCCAACTGCTGAAAAAGCTGATGCTACAGGAGCTTCTATGTCAATCATCTTGTATGGAACCATGCCTGTAAGGACTCCTGCCACAAGTATATAGAGTAATGTGCATATGGCAAGAGATGCTACAATACCTATGGGAACATCTCTTTTAGGGTTGACTGCTTCTTCTGCATGAGTTGATATTGAGTCAAACCCTATATAGGCAAAAAATACATAGGCAGCGCCTTTCATAACCCCCGGAAATCCGAATTCAGGAGGTATGAAGGGATGCCAGTTTTTAGTATCTATAAAAAATGAACCTGCTATTATTACGACAAACACTATGGCAACCTTGAAGATAACCATGGCGGAATTAAAGCCTGCACTTTCTCTTATACCTTTTACGAGAATAATGGTTATTACCCATACTATCAGAAAAGCAGGGAGGTTAAACCAGGAACTTACAGGTGCACCGCTTCCTATATAGGCACCCTGAACCATGGCAGGTAAATTTGTCACTATATGTTTTGTCGTAAGAGGATCATTTGTGAGATATGCTGGAACGTGAAGGTTGAATACTTCCAGAAGTTTCAGGAAATATTTTGACCAGCCGTGGGCAACAGTGGCAGAGCCTACTGCATATTCCAGGATGAGATCCCATCCTATAATCCACGCAAAAACTTCACCCAGTGTAGCATAGGCGTAAGTATAGGCACTGCCCGCTACAGGTGTCATTGCGGCAAATTCTGCATAACAGAAAGCGGCAAAAGCACATCCGAGGCCTGATACTATGAAAGATAACATAAGAGAAGGACCTGCCATTGTTTTGGCAGTAAGTCCTACAAGAACGAAAATACCTGTACCTATAATAGCTCCTACTCCGAGACTTGTAAGAGCAACAGGCCCGAGAATTCTTCTCAGTCTGTGCTCGCCGCTGTCCATTTCTTCCTGGAGCATTTCAAGGGACTTTGTAGCAAACATCTGTTTAAATAGCATAAATCCTCCCTCTAATTCACTTTAAAACTGTCAGCAATAGATTTGAATGTTTCTTCGAATTTACCGAAGTTATCTTCATTGGCAGAACCTGTGATTATATAGGCAGAACCTTTATTTAATATGCAGGTCTGAAGAGTCCTCGAAGAAAAAGTCTGACCCGGTATGGTGAATACATAATCTACTACTGCCTGATAGGCAGTTATTCCGTTTATGGTTTTCTCCGTTTCAGATATGACTGTTGCACTCTTTAAAATATCGGTTCTGTGATTGAAGGCTGTGAAAGCATATTCCACAGGCATAATCGCTTCAACCCTGAACATAGGAACTATTATATCAATATCTTTCTGTTTGAAATTCAAACCTTTCAGTTTATTGACAAAATCTTCTTTCTTTATTATAACCTTTGTCTGTGACATGGTACCTGAGATAGTTGCATCAATTTCCTGAGTATTAAGGGATAATTCTTCCAATTTTTTTATTAATTCTTCTTTTGTAAATATTATATTTTTTATAGACTCTATTTTACTGATTTTTTCCTGGGAAATCTTATCTTTAAAGGTAGACAGGTTTTTATCATCTATTTTAAACCAGGCAATAGATTTTATTTTTTCCATATTTTCCTCAGAGATTTTATCTTTCAGATTTTCCAGTGTTTTATCATCGATTCTGTACCATTCAGGCATTTTTTCTATGATTACATTTACTGTTATACTGGTGCATGAGTCAGTATATCCGGGGATTTTCATTTCTTTCGGGCCTATAAGAGCCAAGGGAACCCTTGTTTTACCACTGTCATCAGAAGTCCATCCGTCAGGAACCGTGATTGTGAATTTCTGGTCGGGACTGCCTTTGTCGTAAGTGTAATCAACTGCTGAACAATAATTTAAGACAATTACTACTGAAACAATAAGAGCCAGAGAAATAATAAGATATTTTTTCCTCATTACATACCTCCTGTACTTTTGATTATTACCATTATGTGTAATCTGCTTCACATAATTTTTCAGTTAATTCTATTTATGTGACAGGGAATCCTTTTTATTATTTTTTTTTCCTTTTTTTCGTGCTATAATAGTCGTAATACGTGACGCGTAACGCGTGACCGGTGCTGCATGGGAGTGTGGATATAGATATGAAGTATATCGGAGTAAACAGAAAATTTATTGCTGTTATAGCCTTATGGATGTTATTGATAATAGCAGTTATAGTGTGTTTATGGCATAAGAAATCCTTTTCTAAGGACAGTGACGAATATAAAGTTTTTTCTGATGTACTTTATGCGGAAATCCCCGGATTTGATAAGAACCTGACCAGTCTCGACCTCTATGTACCGAAAAAGGGCGATAAATTGCCTGTTATGGTATTTGTCCATGGAGGGGCATGGAAGATGGGGGATAAAAGCAATCACAGTAAAAAACCTTTGAGATTTGTCAGAGAAGGCTATATATTTGCCAGTATAAATTACAGAATGTCACCCGACGTGACCTTTCCTGTTTATGTTCAGGATGTGGCAAACGCTCTCGGCTGGGTATATAAAAATATTTCCACTTACGGAGGTGACAGGGAAAAGATTTTTCTTATGGGACATTCTGCAGGAGCCCATCTGGCCGCTCTTGTATCTACAGATGAGAAATATCTTAAAGAAAAGGGCCTGGATTTAAATATACTGAAAGGTGTTATATTACTTGACGGGGCTGGTTATGATATACCGAAGGTAAAGGAATTAAATAAAAGTTTATTTAACCGTCTCTATAAACCTGCCTTCGGAGACACTCCTGACATATTAAAAGAAGCATCGCCTTTATATCATGTAGAAAAAGGTAAAAATATTCCTCCTTTTTTCATTATCTATGCGGGAAGCCGCGAAATGTCCAAACTGGAATCTGCATGGCTCAAAGAAGCTTTGAAAAATATAGATGTCTATGCGGAATTATATCATGCCAGCGATAAAAATCATGGCACATTAAACAGAGAACTCGGTGAAGATAAAGATGAATCTACGGAAAAAATTCTGGAATTTCTGAAGAAAATAAAAGATGGAAGGTTTTAATAGTCAATGAAAGATAGTTATACCGATAAAATTATAAAATTAATACCTGCTCTGATAACAGTATTATTTTTCTTTACTTTTTTTAAACAATTAATAGTCACTTTTGAGACAATTTTAACGCCTACTGTTTTAACTGCTATAACTATTATAATTCTGCTTCCTTTCAGAAAAGAATATAAAGTGGTAAATACCCTGATAACCATTACAGGATTTCTCTATGGAATCTGGTTACTGTCACTTATAAAATCCATTGTTATACCTTTTGCCATAGCTATTGTACTTGCCTATATCTCCGATCCTGTTGTTGTTTATCTGGAAAAAAAAGGTGTTTCAAGATCAAAGGGTGCCATGTTGCTTATAGGAGTAATAGTGTTATGCTTTATTATAATGCTCCTTTTTCTGATACCTGCTCTGGCAGAGAATATCTCAGATTTCGTATCACAGATTCCTTCTATGAAGAATAATCTGATAGAATGGTTTAATAAACTCCAGAAGATTGAATTTTTTAAAAAACTTGGCGAATATAAAATTCCGCCATATCTGGAAGAAGCAATAAATAAATTACTTGCAGATATTCAGAACAGCGGCCGTGAGCTGTCAAATAAATCCGTATCTTTTATAACGGAATCCTTTTCGAGTGCAATGCATTTCCTGATTGGTTTGCTGGAACTGCTCATAATTCCTGTTTTTGTCTTTTATATGCTTGAAGAGAAAAATGAAAT
>DAIOEN010000251.1:0-9620 GCA_036746235.1 Vulcanimicrobiota bacterium
AAAGAAGTCTTTCTTCTTCGTAACTTATAATATTTATTAACGGGTACCGTGCTCTTATGAGAAGATCTATCTCATGAGCAATTTTCATTTCCTTCCTCCCTGTTACCGGATAGATATGAGAGTTCTCTTACAAGTGGCAGTAATTCTTTGAAAAGAGAAGTTATAGTGACATTACCATCCCGATCTATATAAATTTTAATATCAAAACGTGAAGGAACTTTTGCCTCTTCTGACATAATTATCTATCTACAAGAGTTTTTATCTTTTTTACATCTATCCCCCACATCTCCGCCTGTTCTTTAAGTTTCTGCAGGAGCCTCTCTTCAAATTCTTTTTTATTTGCAGATGACTTCAAATCAGTATAAGTAGTTTTCGAAGTTTCGTTTAACAATAAATCACTCATGGCATTAATAACGGTTTCTTCGTAATTGGAAACGGTTCCATAAGCTTTAGCCGGATCTTTAATCTTTATCGTTACTGTTCCGCTGGCATATAATTTTTCTTTATCTGCAGCCGTTATCATCTTCTGCGGAACATTCAAGTCCTTTAAATCATAACTTATAAGTTTTAATTTATCATAAAAAGGCACAAGAATAACCATTCCTGGCTTTCTCAATTCCTTAAATTTTCCTCCCCGAAAAACAACTCCTTCTTTTTTCTCCGGCACTACCCTGGTTCCAAATAGTCCAAAAATAATTGCACATACAATCAAAATTAAAATCACTGTACCCAACTATCGTCACTTCCTCCAATAAAAATTCAATATATTTCTTTTCTACAAATTAACAGAAAAATCCTTCTTTAATAAATTAATAAAGGGGCGTTTTGGACGCCCCTTTATTAGAAAATTACTTACTTAATATTTTATGCCTCTACAGGTATATGAAGTGATACAGCTTCACCGTTCATTTTTCTCTGTATAAGATCAGCTTTTTCAGTAATCTTATCACTGAGGAACTGTTCTTTATCACCCTGATATTTAGGTGTAATTTTTTCATTTAACGCAACTATACCGGGATTTTCCTTCATAAGCCCCAGAGTGAAACCTTCAAGGAAGAAATCAGTCTTTGCTTCAGCTCTCATATCTTCACTGTAAAGATCTGAGAATAAAGAAGGCCTGTTCTTAAGAACTTCCTGCATAAACGATTTAAGAGATTCATCTTTTAAACATTCTGCTGTAAAATCAGCAAGTAATTCTTTTCGTTCCTGTGGTGAAAGATTGACTACTCTGGTCTCCTGAGCTTGTTGAGTTTCTCCTGCGCCATTACTGCCCTGTATACTTTGCTGCTGTAATGCTGCTGCAGTATTTGATACTACCTGATCAAAAAATACAACTCCTTCCGGAGGATATTTACCGGCAAATTCCTGTGTAAAGGCTTTTACACTTTCATCTCCTTCAAGCAATCCTTTTGCAAGAGCAATCATAGCAAGTTTCATTTTTTGCTCCTGAGGTGTATCTTCACTTAAAAGAGCCTGCGCCATAACAGGTTCCCTGCTGAAAGCTTTAGATGTATATTCCTTCATTTTATCACTTGTTGTGAAGGACTGGGTAAAATCATTTAATAATGCAAGCTGCTGCTGTTCAGTAAGTGCCTGTGCCTGAGTCTGTGAAGCCTGTGCAGCCTGCGCTGCAGCCTGTGCTTCCTTCTGCTGTTCAATAAGTATCTGTTTGATTTCTTCAGCTTTCGCCCTTATTGCTTCCTGTCTTTCTTCCGGCTGGGTTTTGAGAAATTCTTCCACTGGTTTCTCATTTGCCACGAGACCGCGGAGAAGCATTTCCAGGAATATTCCCCTTGCTTCAACAGCTTCCGGCTGATATTTACCGAGTAATACTCTCTTAAGCATTTGCATAAAACTTTCATCTACATTTTTACCTGCTTCAAGTTTAGCCAGCACATCTTCATTTCCATAGGATTTCAATACATCTGTCACCCACTGATCCATACCTTCATCTTTCATGGCTTTTGTAACAAATTTATTAAGCTGTTTTTGCTGTTCTGCCGCTTTTGCTTCCATTTCGAGCATTTTTTCTATATATTTCTGTTCTATACCTGTTGTTTCAGACAGAGCTTTTGCCTGTGCTTTCATCTGCACTCTCTTGTTTGCATCTTTAACAAGAAGTCTTATAACAATACCGAGAGCAGCCAGACCGAGGCCGGGAAGGAGAGGAGGACAGAGTGTTCCTCCTGCTATCATGAGAGCAATCTGCCCGCCTGTTATAATTAGATCGGGAGATTTTGCAAGTATGCCGTCTTTACTGAAATCAAGCATAGAATTTTTCATAGTTTTAAGTCCCACTTTAGCCAGTTGCCTCTGGCCTGTCTTTACTGTTTCATCGGCTACAAGCTGCATATCTTCAGGTCTGAAATTCATGCCTTTTAAAGTGCTTACAAGTTCATCTTTAGATAATTTTTTATTTTCGAGAGATGCCAGTCCCTGAAGTTGTTCCTCTGAAAGAGCCGGAGTTTCTTTCACATGTGACATAACAGTTTCTATTTCTTTAGCAGTGAAATTAGATTTTTTCATAGCTTTTGCCAGGCCATCTTTAGAGATATAACCATCATCAAAATTACCTATGAAATCTAACTTTTCAGCACTTGCATCCACACCTATCTGTTCATCGGCAAGTACATTATTTAATTCGGGAAGAACATCCTCATCAAGCTGATAATGAGATGATTTAAGGTCTTCCATTGTTGACTCAAGGGTTTTCTTATCAAATTCAAACCATACAGCCTCTTTAAATTCTTTAAGCTTTTTCATGGCATCCTGAAATCCCTGTTGATCATCTATAGTTCCTGAGGTTCCTACCTCTACCTGATCGCCTGTATCTTTTAAAACAGGAGTCGCTTCCCTGGGAGAAGTCTGCCAGCGGGATTCTACTTTCCCGTCTCTTCCTACCTGCCATGATGACTGTAAATTTGTATTTACTGTTGCCACATCTATCTCCTCCTCGATCTATATAAAAAGATAATAATTCTCTCATTGTTATTTAAAAATAGTATAGCCCATAAGAATATAAAATAAAACAAAATTATGTTAAAATATTGTTAACTTTTGACCAGGATTTTGGACCAGGATTTTTGGGATTATATGGATGACAGGATAAGGCAGGATAAACTGCGATGCATGATGCGTAATAAGTATTACGTGACGTGTAACGCGTAGAATTCCCCTGTCACTGGCCACTGGTCACTGGCCACCGGTCACTGGTCACTGGTCACTGATTACTGGTCACTGCTCACTGATTACCGCTCACTTTCCTACAGCAATCGATGTATGAGGAGTGAGTTTCTTTATCTCTACCTGGTTAAATCCACTCTGTTTAAGCCATTCTGTAATCTCTTTTCCCGTATAAGTATTACCTTCTTTTGTTCCTGAAAGCATATTAACAGCAAAAATAAGAGGATATTCAGGGCCGGTTCTGCCATCTTCAGGGAAAAAATCTTTAACTATTAATTCTCCTCCTTTGGAGAGGGATTTTCTGGCTTTATCGAAAAGAAGCAATATATCTTTTTCTCCAAGAGAATGGATAATATTTGATATGAGAATAATATCATATCCTGTACCAACAGGATCCTTCAGGTAATCGCCGCCTTTTGTGTCTATACGTTCACCCATACCTGATTTTACGATCTGTTCTTCTGCAATAGGCACTACTTCAGGAAGATCAAAAACCGTTGCCTTTAAATCAGGATATTTACTGCACAGGCCTATGGCATAGGTGCCGGGGCCTCCGCCTATATCGAGAAAATGTTTTTTACCGGTAAAATCTGTAGCATTTATGAGTTCTTCCACGCTGAAAGCGCCGACATTTGCCATAGCCATAATAAACCTCCTTGTTTGCTCAGGAGATTCTCTTCTCTTTTCCATACCTGATTTTAAAGGCTGCCCTGTTCTGACAATCTCCGGAAGTTCTGCCCATCTTTTATAAAGATCACCTGCATGTTTTATGGAATGACCCATGTAGAATTCCTTTCCTTCTATAAGATGTTCTTTACTGAGATGAGAATTTTCATAAAAATCTTCTTTTTTAACTAAAAATCCCATACCGGTAAGAGCATTCAAAAGGATCCCTGTTGCTCTTTCATCTGTGCCTGTTATTTTTAAAATATCTTCAAGTTTTTTTCCTTCTTCTCCTATGATAGTAAACATATTCAGTTCACATGCGGTAATAAGGATTTGAGACTGCATAAACCCTCTGGAAATAGTAGATATTTGATCTATATTTTTATAAGTCTCTTTTGATAACATGATTACATATTACTCCTTTCAAGAATTTTCTCTACATTATATCACCTTTTCAAAATTATGCTATAATATTATTAAAGCAATCAGAGGAAAGAGGTCAAAGAAAATGATAATAGAGTATATAGAAGAGGCTTTAAAAAAAGCTCATTATGAAATTATAGATGATGAAGAACCTTATTATGGAGATATAAAAGACCTTAAAGGTGTATGGGCTACAGGCAGGACACTGGAAGAATGCAGAGATAACCTCAAAAGTGTCATTGAGGGATGGTTATTATTAAGTGTTAAAAAGGGCTTACCAATACCAAAGATTGGAAACTGCGAAATAAAAGAGATAGAGGAAGTTATTGTATAATGGCAAAACTAAAACCTGTCACATTTTCTGATTTTGTCAGAACTCTCAGAAAATTTGGATTTGAAGGGCCTTGTGGAGGAGGAAAACATTTATATATGATAAAAGATGATTACAGATTGACTATCCCAAATCCTCATAGAGAAATAATAGGAATAGATTTATTAATGAAAATACTGAAGCTTGCAGCTATAACACGAGATGAGTGGATGGAAAAGTTATAAAAATTACAATGAATTACATATTCCCTACAACCAGAACAGAAATGAAATCTCATGGCATAAAAAAACTGGATATAATCCTTATTTCAGGTGAGGCTTTTATTGATCATCCATCTTCCGGCGTTGCTATAATTGCCCGTCTGCTTTACGAGCATGGCTACAGTGTAGGTATTATAGACCAGCCGGATTGGAGTTCTAAAGAAGATTTTACCAGACTGGGAAGACCTGAATTATTTTTCGGCGTTACTTCAGGCTGTCTGGACTCAATGCTTGCCAATTATACACCGGTAAAGAAAATAAGAAGAGGAGACAGAAGATTATCTGATTATACACTGCCTGACAGGGCCGTAACGGTATATTGCAACAGGATTAAAGAGGCCTATAAAAATATTCCCATAGTCATAGGAGGTATTGAAGCATCTCTCAGAAGATTTGCCCACTATGATTACTGGTCAGACAGTATAAGGCGGTCTATATTAATGGATTCAAGGGCAGATATTCTGGTCTATGGCATGGGAGAAAGACAGATACTGGAAATAGCAGAAAGGTTAAAAAAAGGAGAAAATCTTGAAGGAATAAGAGGGACATCAATAAAAACAAAAAAAGAATTCCCTCAGGATTCAATAAAACTCCCATGTTTTAAAGAAATTTCTACAAGTAAAGAAGCTTTCTGTAAATCTTTTCTCATACAGGAAAGGGAACAGGAGCCTTTTCCAGGTAAAGTTCTGGTAGAAGAATATGAACACTGTGCAATCGTACAGTATCCTCCTGCCCTTCCAATGACTGAAGAAGAAATGGATTATATTTATGAATTACCTTTCATCAGAAAAGCTCACCCTAAATATAAAGAAGACATTAAATCCCTTGAACCTGTCCGATTTTCCATAATAACCCACAGAGGATGTTTTGGGAATTGTTCGTTCTGTGCATTGAGTTTTCATCAGGGTAAGTTTATTCAGAGCAGATCTCCGGAATCCATTTTAAGAGAAATAGAAAAACTCACAGGTCATCCCGAATTTAAAGGATATATAGATGATCTCGGAGGGCCTACGGCAAATATGTACAGCATAAGGTGCTGTAAATACGGACATGGAAAAGATTTCATAGAATTTCCATCTATAATAGATAAAAGCACTAAAAGACTTAATTTTAATTCTTCAATCAGGTGCAATATGAACTGCCTCGGAGACAGATGTAAAAATCTATCCTGTAATAACAGAGTCCTTACAGAACTTCTTAAAAAAATCAGAAAAATAAAAGGAGTAAAAAAAGCCTTTGTAAGATCGGGAGTAAGATATGATCTATCCATGAAAGACGAAGCATATTTAGAAGAACTCATAGGCCATCATATAAGCGGCCAGATGAAAGTTGCGCCGGAACATATTTCTCCGTCAGTCCTTGAGCTTATGAATAAACCATATATGGAAATTTTTGAAAATTTCTATAAGAAATTTACTGACATAAATAAAAAATTCTCTAAAAAACAGTATTTAATTCCTTATTTTATTGTATCTCACCCCGGGTCAGGAAAGAAAGAAGCTATGGCTCTCAGGGATTATATAAGAAAAAACCATATAGCCATAGAACAGATTCAGATATTTACGCCTACACCTATGACAAAATCAACATGTATGTACTATACGGGAATGGATCCCGTAACCCTTAAAGAAGTTTATATTCCCCGGAGTATAAAAGAAAAAGAAGAGCAGAAAAACATGCTTTTATATAGAAAAAAATCACTATAACTAAAAAATTTAGTTTAATAATATTGATTTTCCATATCAATTGTGCTAAAATACATTAGATATTAAAAAAAATTTATCATAAGAAAGTGATTGACATGGCTAGAGCAAAAGCGATTAAAAT
Organism: Vulcanimicrobiota bacterium; assembly: GCA_036746235.1. Taxonomy (GTDB): domain Bacteria; phylum Vulcanimicrobiota; class SpSt-956; order SpSt-956; family JAKJGF01; genus CALARM01. The sequence goes on from DAIOEN010000251.1 coordinate 6,691, forward strand.
TTTACTGGTTGATGATGATGAAGTTGTAAGAGAGAGTTTATCTTTCTGCCTTCAGCAGGAAGGCTATCAGGTCACAGAGGCACAGGATGGCCTGGAAGCACTTGAAAAGATAAAACTGTCTCATTATCACATTGTAATTCTGGATCTTAAGATGCCAGATCTTGACGGTACAAAGGTTTTACAGAAGATAAATGAAATAGATGAAGAGGCCAATGTAATAATACTTACAGGTCATCCTTCACTTGAATCTGCTGTAAATACCATGAAATTAGGTGCCGTAGACTACTGCACAAAACCTTTCAATATTGAAGATATTAAACGTCTGGTAAGGGAAATCGCAATAAAGAAAGGTCTTATCAGGAGAAAACTTGAAGATCTTCTTGTGATTATAGGTAAGAAGATCAGAGAAACCAGAAAATCAAAGAGAATGACACTGGTTCAACTTGCAAGAATGACAGATCTCTCCAAGAGTTTGATTTCTCAAATCGAAAATGCAAAGGTATCTCCTTCTGTATCTACACTGGATAAAATTTCAGAATCCTTGGAAATTAAATTGACAGATTTATTTGACAATGAAGGTTAACCGGTAATGTTAAAAAGCCTGTATTCTTCGGAATACAGGCTTTTTAATTTAATTCAGATACATATTCTTCATACTGATGTTTCGGTATTATTAGCTGTCTGTACGGGAGTGGTAAGATTTGGGAATTTACCTTCTTCTATAAGTTTTATAAAAGCTTTAACTACTTCAGGGTCAAACTGGCTTCCCGAATTATCTTTTAGTTCTTTAATCGCTGATTCCAGTGAAAGAGCTTTTCTGTAGGGTCTGTCAGATGTCATGGCATCAAAAGAATCTGCAACAGCTATTATTCTTGCCGGCAAAGGTATTTCTTCACCTTTTATACCATAGGGATAACCTTTCGCGGAGAATTTCTCATGATGATGGAACATATATGGAAGAATCTTTTGAAAAGCTTTAACGGGCCCCATTATCTGAGCTCCGAAAACAGGATGTTTTTTCATCAAACCAAATTCTTCGTCAGTAAGTTTTCCCGGTTTATTCAATATATGATCCGGTATATTTATCTTTCCTATATCATGAAGTAATGCCGCATACCTTATTCTATCAATCTCTTCCCTGTCAAGTTTCATTTCTTCTGCCATTGCAACAGCATATTCTGTTACCCTTTCAGAATGTCCTCTCGTATAAGGATCTCTTGCATCTATAGCATTTGCCAGGGCTTTTATGGAACTGATGAAAAGCTCCTGAAGTTCGGCATGTAATCTTGAATTTTCTATGGCTATAGCTGCCTGATTGGCCATCATCAAAAGTAATTCAAGATCTTCTTCTGTAAAGTTATCATTTGTTCCCTTATCACTTATATTCATAACTCCCTGAATCTTATCTTTAACCTTGAGAGGTACTGACATGGCTGATTTTATCTCTTCAATTTGTTTGGAGATCTTTGAATCCTTCATCCTGACGCCTTTTTTCATCAATCTTGGTTTCCCTTCCTGGGCTACCTTGCCGGCAATACCTTCTCCGAGTTTAATCACTGTACTTTTAATTATTTCAGGCGGAAGTCCGCAGGCTGCAACTATATTCATTTCCTTTACATCATGATCTATAAGCATGAGAGAACCTTTTCTTGCATCCAGGAGCATTATGGCAGAATCCAGAACCTTCTGCAAAACCTGATCCCTGTCAAGTGAAGAATTAATAGCAGTTCCTATATGAAAAAGAGTTGATAGCTCCCAGGCTTTTCTTTCTATTTTCTCATAGAGTTTTGCATTATCTATAGATATGGCTGCACTTGAAGCCAGTATTTCAAGAAGATTGAGTTCATCTTCGGAGAAATCCTCTCCTGTCTTCTTGCCTTTTATACTGACCACCCCGAGTATTCTTTCTCTGGCTTTAAGAGGAACACAGAGAGAAGATTTTTCATCATGACCATTTTTTTTATCTCTGAAAACAAGACTCGGTTTACCATCGAGCACAACATTCCCTGCAATACCTTCTCCTACCCTCACTGTATGATCATCTTCCAGTGTAAGACCATTTTCTACAAAAACCATTAACTCATCCCTGTCTTCATTCAGAAGCATAATAGAACCCTGTTCTGCATCAAGCAGTTTCATAGCCTCATCAAGAACCATTTTCAGTACAGGCTCGGGGTGAAGAAAAGAACTTATATTGTTACTTATATTATAAAGAGCGGAAAGGCGCGAAATATTTCTGATTGATTCATATTCCTGCTGACAGAATTCGGAAATAACCTGTGCCAGCGATATGATAAAGGCTCTTATTTTATCAATTTCTATTTCAGATAAAATCTGCCTTGAAGCAATGACACGCAAAAGTTTATCAGGGAGAAGGTTGAATTTATGTGTCAATTTCAACAGGTCTTCATCGGAAGGTTTCATTGATTTTATAGGCCCGCTTGCCACAAAAGCTATTATTGTGTCATTTATCATCACAGATTTTAATATAAACTGCAGGCCCGGGATAATTGTCACATCACCTTCCTGAATAATTCCGCAGGTCACTATTGATTCATCTATAACCCCTTTAAACACTTTTGCTTCTTCCACAAGCACCCTGTAAAGATCATCTGTTTCCTGAATAAAACCATGTAAAATTTTTCCTTCTTTATCACTCAGGCAAAGACTTACACCGGCAATATTGGCAAAAGTGCACAGCATTTCCTGTATGGCAGATTTCTTTAATATCCTGGTAAAGTTAATTTCCTCGTCTATAATAGAACTTTTCATTATTTTACACCTGACATTTCATTATAATATCCGAAAATCTATCGTCGGATTGAAATAACTGGTTACAATTTATAATTCATCATATTATCAGTAATATCCTTCTAAAGAATATAATTTCCGCAAATCATATTTTTATAGACTCAACCAGCATTATTATA
>DAIOEN010000252.1:0-9611 GCA_036746235.1 Vulcanimicrobiota bacterium
GATCCTACCAAACAGAACTGGCTCCATCATAATGGAGATGTTCAGAACTGGAATGATCCCTGGCAGGTAGAAAACTGTTCCATGTACGGCCTCCCTGATCTCGCACAGGAAAATCCGGAAGTCTCGAAAGCCCTCATTGATATGGCCAAATTCTGGATAGATCAGACAGGTATTGACGGTTTCCGCCTTGATGCAATAAAACATGTTCCTCTTTCATTCTGGTCACAGTTCTCGAAAGAGATTCATGACCATGCAGGAAAGGATTTCCTCCTTATAGGAGAATGTTTCGACGGAAATCCTGAAAAATTAAATTCGTACCAGAAAAATGATATGAATTCCCTTTTCGACCTGCCCCTTTTCTTTACAGAAACAAATGTTTTCGGCCACGACGGAAGTATGAGGGATCTTGCAAATCAGGTGGCCCATCTTAACAGAACCTATCAAAATCCTGAAATGATGTCTGCAATTATAGATAATCATGATACAAAGAGATTCCTCACGGAAGCCGGAGGGGATAAAAATAAATTAAAGCTTGCTCTTTCATTTATTATGACTGTAAACCGTATTCCTACAATTTACTACGGAACAGAGGTAGGCATGGACGGAGATGTTGAGCAATTAGGTGTAAGGGGCCCGGAAAACCGCAGGGATATGGAATGGGATAAAGATCCTGATATGTTAAATTATTTCAAACAGATTTCTTCCATACGTAATAATAATGTAGCTCTCACTAAAGGCGCTATGATGGAAATGTGGCAGGATGATAGGATTTATAGCTATTCCAGAATGCATCCTGATCAGGAAGCAATCGTAGTATTGAATAATGCCTATGATACACAGCAGAGAGATATACCTCTCAGGGCTGAAAGTAAAATAAAAGACGGAACTGTTCTTAAAGACCTTATGTCAGGTGAAAAAGTAACTGTAAGAGGTGGTAAGATCCATATACAGCCGGGCGGTAAAAAAGCACAGATCTTTGTAGTTGATAAGTAGCTGTCTGTTATCATATGTCAGATTATAAACAGGGACTTTAAGGAGTCCCTGCTTATTTTTTAGCCTTTTATCGGTGAGAAGTGATCAGAATGGTATATTTTCCACTCACTACTCACTACTCACTTTATTTATTTTTTATATTTTTTATTGCTTTAATATAATATTTTGATATAATAAAAATATTATTATAAAATACCGGTATACTGGTGAAATATTTTTTCTATAAAAAATAGCTGACAGCTGACAGCTAAAATAAGAGGTAACTCATATGTGTCATAATCTCGAAAAATATCTTGATGACCTGAATTCTCATGACTGGCGAAAAAGACAGTATGCTGTGGAAAGGCTTGAATTTTTTGATTCCCCTCTGGCTCTTGTGCCTCTTATAAAAGCCCTGATTGATCAGGAACCTTCCGTAAGATGGAGAGCTGCAGAAGTCCTCGGAAAAATCAGAGACAGGAGAACTGTTCCCTATCTTATTCCTTTACTCAGGGATAAAGAAGGAGAAATAAGACTTTCTGCTGTTAAAGCCCTGGGTGAAATCAGGGATATAAGAGCTGTTTTCCCACTGATTGATTTATTGTATGATGATTATATAATATTTCAGGATATTACTGTAACACAGGGAGATTACAGGGATAATTCCGTAAAGGGAAGTGTTATTTACGCCCTTCAAAAGATTGGAGATACAGGATCTCTGCCGGCACTGAAGAAAATGTTGCATAATGAAAATCATCCTATGATAAAAGTCCTCCTCGATGAAGCTGTGTCATATATAGAACAGTCTATAGAAATCGAAATATTCTCTGTAAAGCATGATGATATAAGCCTTTCGGGAGAAGATGGGCCTTTAGAAAATATAGAAAAAGATGAAGAAATAGCAGTTGAAGAAGAGAATATAGAAGAAATATTTGGCAGTACAGATGATATGCATGGTAATGAAAAAGAACCTTATGCAATAGAAGAGGTTTCTGAAGTAATCCGGGATGAATCCATAGAATATGAGGACGATAAATACAATACAACCCGCCTTCCGGGAGAGATTCTGGAGGAAGAACTGAAAAAACAGGAAATGGAAAATGTAATTAAAGAGCAGATTGCAAAGTTTGAAAGCACCTGTATGTTTACCAGAATGGATGGTGTGCAAACTCTGGAAAAGATTGGTAAACCTGCTGTAGAATTACTGGTACAGGCATTAGAGGATCAAAACTGGAGAATAAGAGAGGGAGCAGCAGAAGCTCTTTCGTCTATCGGTGATATAAGTGTTCTTGCAGCTTTTAAAAAAGCTCTTCCTATAGAACCGGAAGATTCTATAAGAAATTGTCTTGAACAGGCAATTGTAAAAATAGAAATAGAGTTAGAAGTAAAAACATGCATTGAGAAATTAAGTGATAACAATATGTTTACTCAGCTGGATGCCATACAGACACTTGAAAAAATAGGTAAACCTGCTATACCATATCTTATTGATACCCTTACGGATTCCAACTGGAAAGTCAGGGAAGGCTCACTGGAGGTTCTTTCTACCATAGGAGATGAGTCTATCCTGGGGGCTTTAAAGGAAGCTTACGTTACTGAATCAGATGATTATCTCAGAAAAAATATTCAAAAGATTATTGATAAATTCTCTCCCGGAGAAGAATGATAAATAAACGTTATATTAAAGACAGAAAACCTGAAGAGACTATTGCCAGGATAAGGCGTATACTTGAGAAACACAGGATTTTTATAGAAGAACCTGATAAAGGATTATCTTTTAATTATCATAATAGATTTTATTCCTTTAGAATCAGAATTAAAGGTACAAATCTTGGAGTTAACGGAAAAGGTATTACAAAAGAACTGGCTATGGCAAGTGCTCTGGCTGAATTTATGGAAAGGCTTCAGAATTTCCTTATTTTTGAACCTTCTACCGGTGTCAGAGTTTCCTTTAATCCTTCTGTAGAAAGAAAATTCCCTTTCTATTTTGATGCAAATGAAAAGATTGTACCGCCGGAAGATTTTCCTGAAATGCCTTCAGATTTTAAAGTGTCAAATCTGGGGAGTGATAATTTCTTCAGTTTCTGGGAAATTTATAAAAAAATTTTGATAAAACAGGATAAATCCATACCTTTTCTTCCTTTTTATAATGTTATGGGGAACCATATTACCTATCTTCCCGTAATAGTTAAATCAATTTACGGAAGTAATGGCATGGCTGCCGGAAATACCCCTGAGGAAGCTATTGTTCAGGGATTGTCTGAGATACTGGAACGTTATGTGATGACACAGGTTTATTTAAAAGAGATTTCTCTTCCTTCTGTACCGGATAAATATCTGAAAAAATACGCTCCCTATCAGTATCATATGATTAAATCCATTGAGGAAACCGGTGATTACAGAGTTATAGTAAAAGATTGTTCACTTGGTAAAGGATTTCCTGTTATAGGAGTAATATTTTTCTTGAGATACAGTAATAAATATGCTTTTAAACTGGGTTCAGATCCTGATATCTCAATTGCACTGGAACGGTGCCTCACAGAGTTTTTTCAGGGAAAAGATAAAAGAAATATGGATTATAAGATGCTTCCCATAGATTTATGCCCTTCCTTCAAAGTAAGAGACATAGAATATGATATGGTTAAAGTTACTAACGGACAGTTACATTATCCTGATTCTATTTTTGACGACAGCCGGGATTTTTCCCCTTTTGTAACATTCAATTCTGCCTCTCAGAAAGAGAGGTTGAAATTTCTTCTGGATTTTATAAAGAAAAGAGACCATAATATATATATAAGAGATGTTTCTTTTCTCGGATTTAATTCCTATTATATTATAATTCCCGGTATGTCCGAAGTATCTTATGGAACCTTAAAATTAAACCCGAAAAGAGATTTTGATAGAATGGAATATCTGTCAAATTTGAGCAGTTTAGATAAGGGTGAACTTCAAAAACTGGCCCTCGACCTTGATGGATTTATTCTTAAAAACAGAAGAACTTTGAATGTTAACGATTATCTTGGCGGCATTTATCCTTCTATGAGATTGGATTTATCTCTTTTAATTTCCGTTATTTATTATAAGCTCGGAGATTTTAAGAAATCTTATAAGCACCACGTGAGTTTTTTGGAAAACCTGAACAATCATGGTAATTACAGATTATATTATTTTCAGGTGGTAAAAGAATTTCTTTCCCTTTCTACCAGATATGGCAGGAACAGTGAAAAGAAAAAGCAAATGTTGATGTCTCTCTTCGATAAAGATACTGTCAGAGAGGTTATCCATAATTATGAAGATATAAATAATTTTCTTCAATTTTTTTCTTTACCTCCATGCTGGAACTGTAATGTTTGTTCCGAATATGGTAACTGTCCTTACAAATATGTAGAAAGTATTTATATTACCCTGAAGGAAAATATAAAGAAAAATCCTGTAAATCAAATGGATTTGAAAGATGTTTTCTATGGATGTGACGCGTAACGCGTAACGAGTGGTTCGTAATGCGTGATGCGTCTTTTCACCGGGTAATGGGCGAACACAGTGGTTCGCCCCTACTGCTCACGACTCACTGAACCCAGCACTGCGGATCCGGTGAGAAAGGATCTCCTGTAAGTCCATAGGCTACACACGGATTTCCCAGACAGACCATATTGTAATCACAGGAACTGCATTTCTGGAAATTCCCTGGATCCCTGACTTTTTGCATTACAGGATGATTTTCTATAATATCTGTCAGATTATCTCCCGGGAGATGACCAAGAACTATCGGTAAACGTCTGCATAGAAGAACTGTTCCGTCTGATAAAATATTCAGACATGTATAACCCATATAACACCTGGTATCCATTATCTCTATTCCCGGCTCTGACAGTTCTCCGTAAATAAGAGGTGTAAAAAGGTGATCCTTTGTACCAAAATTTGTTTTAAAACCCCATGAATTTAATTCCTCTGCATAACGCAAATAATCGAGCAGAAAGATTCTGTACTCTTCTGCCGGCATAAGAGAAGATGCTTCCTCACTTGCATTCCCTATAGCGACTTCTCTCGCAAAAGCGAAATTATTTACGCCCCATTGTGCTGCTATGGTCATTGCAGGGAATAATTTATCTGTATTGTGTTTGCACAGTGTAAACATAAGAGCTGTATTTATTCCCGCTTTATGCAGAACATTTATAGCTGAAGGTATGAGGTCAAAACTTCCTTCTTTTCTTGCACTGTCATGATATGCTTTATCCCCGTCCAGACTGAATTGATAGGAAGTTACATGGTGGCGGAACAGCTTTTTTGCCATTTCCTCTGTGATACTGTCAGGATTACCCATAAATCTGAAGGTTTTAAAGCCTCTTTTAATGGCTTCTTCAAGAATTTGAAAGATATCTTCCCTCAAAAGAGGATCTCCTCCTGTAAAATTCAGATGTCCCTTTAACTTTTTTGAGTCCAGATAAAATCTGTAATGATCAAGTATTTTTATACAGTCTTCAAGAGATAGCTCATTTTTTATCTCATTTTCATAGGTGTGAGAATTTGTCATATAACAGTGACGGCATCTTGACTGGCACCGGGCTGTTACATGCCATTGAATATTCATTATGCCGGCCGGTCCCCCTGCAGGTGCTGTCTTACCCTGGAGAGATTTATGTAGTTTAAATTTCATTAATATCACCCTTCTTTACGTAACGCGTGACGCGAGAACGAATAAATTAATTGCCCATCTTCTGTCCGGAGGCTTTCTCCAGTTCTTTCAGAAAAGATCCTTCTATATTATAACCTTTTTCAGTTAATTTATTAATATCTTCCCATGCTTTTTTATAATTTTTTTGTTTGAAATAAGAAAAAGCCCTGTTTTGATAGAGAATCGGATAAGAACCATTTATTTCCAGAGCTACGGTAAAATCATTTATAGCTTTATTATATTCCCCTTTTATATTATAAATAGTTCCTCTGTAATTGTAAACTTCTATTGCCTGAGGATTGTATTTCAGTATATATGTAAAATCGTCTATGGCTTTATCGTAGTTTCCTGTTTTATAGAACACTATACCTCTTTCAATATAAATGTCAAAATCTTCATATATATTTATGGCTCTCGTAAAATCATCTATTGCTTTATTATATTCCCCTTTTATTTTATAGAGTTTCCCTCTGTTATAATAAGCTTCTCCATAATCAGGTTTGATTTTTATTGCACAGTTGAAATCATTCATTGCCATATCATATTCTTCACTGTCAATATAATAAATTCCCCGGCCGTTAAAGGCTTTATATAAATCAGGGTATTTCTCCAGAGAATCATCCCATAAAGTCAGACTGTTTTTCCATACACCGCACCTTTCATAACTTGATAAAGAAAGAATAGTTATTATTATAATTAAACATGTTGATAAAATAATTTTAGAGATTTTTTTATTATCTTCCCATACTCTGGAAGTCATTATTGCAAATCCCAGAAAAACACCATAGGAAGGCAGGTATACATATCTATCAGCTACCGGAACGTCGGGATGTATTATAAAGAATATGTTTGATACGGGAATATAAAATGTTAGAAACCAGGCAAGAGAAAAAAATAGCCTCTTTTCTTTTATAAATGAGTAGATAAGAGAATACAACAGAAAAATAAACAGACAGAGTGATATAATAAAAGAAGTCTCTATTTTTGCCGGATATATGGCACTTAATTTCACTGGCCAGAATATTATCTCCCCGTATTTGCCCAGGACTTTAATTGATGTAAGTATATGTGTATAACCTGTTATCATTTCAGCTCTGTTTTTCTGGGCATGTAAAAAAAACAGTGTTATTTCAACAAGTAATACAGTTAAAATATATGGCAGAAACGATATTATTTTATAACGAAGAGTTTTTCCTGAGGAAAAGTCGGGGAAACTGTAAAGCAGTAATATTATAAATGGAAAAAGGCAGCTTACAGGATGAGATAGAATGGCCAGAAACAGTGAAATGACGGATATGACTTTATATGATATATGTTCGGAAGATATGATAAAAAAATATAGAGCTGTAAATATGAAAAATCCTGCCAGTAGAAGAGGTCTTCCGGAAATCCATGCCACCGGTTCTATATGTAGAGGATGGGTGGCAAAGAGGAGAATTGTGACAAGTGAGATATATCTATTTTTAAAGAATGTTGTTGTAAAAAGATATAAAGGCAGAAGTGTTATAATAAATATTAACAGATTTGTCAGGTGATAACCGGAGTAGTTAAGTTTCCATATGGCATAATCCAGAGAATATGTGATGAAAACAAGAGGCTGGTAATAATTACCTCTGTCCATGTTACTTAAAGGATTAAGAATAAGTTTAATATTATTCCAGTTTAAATTTTTTATGTAATCATGATTCAGGTAATATGGATCATCAAGATTTACGAAACTATTACCAGGGCATTTAATGTGGATAATTAAGACCAGTAGAATTATGGCATATAATAGTCGTTTCAAAAGTTTCTCCTTTTATATAAAAATCTCCATGCATAAGCAGGGAGATTTTTATATAAGTGAAATAATATATATGATTACCAGCTACAGCTTGAGCAGCCTTCACTTCCTGTAAGTTCGGCTCCTGTTTCTATTGCAGTATGAGTAACGGAACAACTTCCGCCTGCAGAACATCCGTAATTATAATAACCGCCCCAGCTGCAGGAACTGCAGTTTGAACAATATCCGTCATAGGCACTGTATCCGCGAACATCTCCTTCTTCTTTAGGAACAGGACTGTGTTTCCGAGGTTTTTCCCCTCCTACAAAAACATTTATATTAACAGGAGACGGTAATTTATGGGGATGATGATGAGGATGTTTCGGCGGCGGACATTTCCTCGGCATTTTTGGTGGACCTTCAAGATGCCCTGCTTCTTTCAGGGTCTCTCTTAATTTTTCCGGTGCTATTTTATGTTCTTCCAGTTTTTCGTCAGGTACATTGAAAAAAGTACCATCTTTACTTCTGAGTATGGCCATTAAATGTTACCTCCTTATATATTTTATCATTGTTTTAACCTGATAAATAACATTATAACATATGTGAAATAAAAAATAAAATATTTTTTTATTTTCTTAAAAGAGAAGTGCCGAGAGTGAAACAGTAATTGCAATCATAACAGTTTTGAATACACTTTGTTTTCTTAAAAAAATGCTCTTCCGGTATATCTTTACATTTTATCTTCATAAGAGGATCTTCGCTTTTTATTTCCTGTGCAATATACTGGTATAAACCTCCGCAGCATGCAAGATCAATGACAGGACTGTTCAGATTCCCATCCATATAGGCTTTAATGACATTTATATAATCTTCCGGAGCCTCGCTTAATATTCTGTCTCTTCTGCTTATTTTAATTGTATCTACAAAACCTTCATAGAATTTCAGATATTGAGGCATAACCATTTGAGATGACAGTAATTCACATATAGAGTTATTTTTATAGCGTTTATAACAGTTGCCGTTGAATTTGCCATTACTGTGGCTTAAATGAGCAAAATGAAGAGCTCTGAGAAGACAGCCGTTTATACATGCCTCATTTACAAGTAATTTCAGTTCAGTACCGGGATTGTCTTCTTTACATTTTTTCAAAAATTCTATGTTGTAATTGACCATTCTGTCTATATTGATTACATTGAAAACCTTTGATGCAGAGTTATATGACGACAGATCCCTTATAAACATATTAATTGATGCGTTTCTTCTTATAGAGGGAAAATTTTTTCTGCATGCTATGGCGTGATTACAATCAATAAAGGTGGCATCTGTAATATTAAATCTTTCTCTGTAAAAGCCGATAGTGTCCAGAATGAGACTGAAGGTGTTCTCACTGTGAATTTCTCCTCCGTAACATAGTCCGTTAAAGAGTATATTCAGATTAAATCCTTCTTCTGAAAATTCATTGAGATCATTATACAGGTTGATTTCTGCCTGCCTGTTATAACCTGAGTTCCTGGCAGAAGGTATAAGGGGAGATGAAGGAGCAAAATAAATAGAATCTATCTTTTCTTTCCTATGGGAAAGTTCTTTTATTACATGGTGAGCTTTAAATTTTTTATTCTGTGTCCACCCTATTTGAAATTTCATAATTCACCTATAAAGGGAAATCTTTCCAGCACAGGAGGATATCTCTTTACTAAAAAATCTATTTCTTTTTTTGCTTCCTTATGTCTGTTGTTTCCCAGATAGAACATAATCAAAAAAGAACTTATATTAACATTTTCAGGATTTATTTCCTTTGCATTTTTAAGTTCTCTTTCTGCACGTTCATAATCCTGTCTTCCGTAAGAATTTAATCCCTTGAGATACCAGGCAAAGTCATAGAAAGGGTCAATCTCTAAAGCTTTACTGTAATAGCTGTCGGCTTTATCTGTATCTCCGAGTTTTGCATAACTTCTGCCTGTAAGGGTTAACAGTGGTGCTTTATGAACAGAAATTTTTATGGCCTCTTCAAGATCTTTTATATCTTTTTCCGGGCCTGCTGTATTCTGTATTTTTTTTATCTTTTTATTTTTCCTATATAGTTCATTAAGGGAATATAGTTCTCTTACAAAGGGAAGTTCTTCTTTCTTTTCCGGCGGAAATATGCAGGTATCTGTTGAGTAAACACAGCATTTAAACATATAGGAATAAACTTCATCTACAAAA
>DAIOEN010000253.1:0-7210 GCA_036746235.1 Vulcanimicrobiota bacterium
ATTTTTCTTCGTAAGAGCCTGTCAGGCAGAAGCTGATAAAATGGTTACGAATTTATTTGGAGCGGTACTTAGCAAAAATTTGCATGAATGTTAACAAAATATTAACAATTTATATAACACATGTTGTAATTTTTATTATATACTGTAAATGGATAACTTCAGGTAATAATATCTGATACTAACAGGTATGACCGGAGCGGTCACAACCAAATATGAAAATGAATATACAGTGAAGCATAAAACTACATCATTTTCATATAAATCTTACGGAAATGAAAAGGGGTTTTCAGAAAAGAAATTTTTTGTTGGAGGTTTTAAATATGAAAGTTGGTTTTAATGATTTTAATTCTAACTGGGCACAGATTTCAGAGAGAAAAAGTGTTCCAAGAAAAAAGGAACTGTCAGAAGGAACTACTGAGACTTTTATACCTTCGTCACGGGAAGAAGTGGTATTCCCAAAACAGATATCTATAAATCTTGGAAAGATACATACTGAAGGTGCTACCTGTCCGGGACTGGGAAAAATTGATGAAATTTGTCTGAAATTCCCGGAAGAGATTAAACAGAATCATAAGACAGCTATTTCAGAAGGTATGATGGGAACAGGAACTTTAGGATGGGTTATAGCAAATGGTAACGATATTAAAGGAGGGTCTGAAGGGGTAAGACCGGCGAATATTCAGACCATGTTTGACAGATACTGGGACGGAACAAGTAAAAATCATCAGATATCTTTAGTTCAGACAGGTGCAGGTCTTCATGGTTCAATCGCAATTAACGACCTGCCGTGGGACATACCGGCTATGCCGGTAAAGGATATACCGCCATTCCCTGTAATGCCCCTTGAGTTGTAATTTATTAAATGGTAGAAAAATTTAATACTATTAATAAAGATTTTGGCCCCTTTGAATTTAAAGAAAAGGGGTCAAAATTTATTTCTTTTTTATTCCCCGTTTCTACGGAAGAGGAAGCAGATAAAATATTAAATAGATTGAAAAAGGAATTTTATGATTCCACTCATATATGTTATTCCTATAGAATCGGTCGTGGTATAGAAGAGTATGTGAGAATAAATGATGCAGGAGAGCCTTCAGGCACTGCAGGAAGACCTATTTATCAGGAGATTATCAGACGTAATCTGTTTAATGTTCTCCTTGCTGTTATCAGATATTTCGGTGGTATTAAACTGGGAAAAGGAGGATTGCAGAGAGCCTATTCCGGTGCTTCGAGGAATGTAATAGATATATCTGATATAGTTATTTGTGAGATAAAAAAAGAAGTTACTCTCTCCATTCCTTTTAATTTTATCGGAGAAATAATAAATATGGCCAGCAGATTCGGCATAAAAATATTGTCTCAGGAATATACACAGGAAGGAGTATCTATGTCTCTTTCTGTTCCTGCAGGAAAGGTAGAGGCATTTCAGGCACGATTAACAGAAAAAACAGCGGGAAAGATTCATTTAGTGATTGGTGAAAAGTGAAAAGTGAATAGAATAAGATATTAATTACTTTTCACTTTTCACTTTTCACTAAATATTAACCTTTTGCAGTGACGGTATTTCACTTTCCGAATAATAAACGACCTTGACTATTGTCCCATAATTTGCGGTCCAGTAGAAGAATTCAACAGGCTGACCCGGTTTGACATCTTTTATGGCATTCCAGAAATCCTTAAGAGATTTTACCGGATAATAGTTTAAGTTTATGAGAATTCCCCTTATTGTTCCTTTATGTGCTCCCCATGCTTCAGCGGAACTGCCTTCAAGAACATCGCTTACATAAACGCAATCCGGAGATGCCCATGAATATGAGGTTTCGTAGACAGTGGGACTGTTCGGCTGTATAACCATACCGGCAAAAGTAATATATTCTTTCGGTCTCAGAGAACCTCTTTCCAGAACGTCCAGGTCAAGTTTGATTTCCTGTCCCATACGACACAGGAGGAATGAGCATTTCTTTCCCCCCAGATTTCTCATGGTAGATAAGAAATCTGCATTGTCAATTGGTACTTTATTATCAACGGAAATTATTATGTCACCCGGCATAAAACCACTTTTTTCTGCAGGGCTTTCTTTGAGTATAGCCGTTACCAGAATAGATTTTCTTGGAAGAGAAGAAGAAAATTTTGCTCCGAAATCTTCTATTGCTCTGTCCGGATTTATCTCTTCTATTGTTGCACCAATCCATCCCATACGTCCTGCATAGGGCAGTTCTCCTTTTATTACCTGGTCTATAATCGGTTTTAACTGATTTATTGCAAGGCTCCAGCCAATTCCCTGCGTATCATTGGTTACTGCAGTATTAACTCCTATAACAAGTCCGTCTTCAAGAGATATGAGAGGGCCACCGCTGTTACCGGGATTTATGGCTGCATCTGTTTGAAGAAAGGAACCTGCAAATTCACCGGGAGTATTGGTTGTGCTTGAGATAATGCCTTTTGTTGCGCAGTATTCGAGCCCCATGGGGTTACCAAAAGTACCTACTGAAATGCCTACAGATACTTTTTCAGAATCTCCCATTACAGCATAGATTATATTGGGAGATACACCTTTTTCACTTAATTTGAATTTTAATATTCCAAAATCATATATAGGATCTATATATACTGGAAGGGCCTGAAATCTTTCTCCGTCCTTAAAACTTATCTGAAGTGAACTGATACCGTCTCCTATAACATGCTTATTCGTTCCGACAAAGGCATAGCCTGTATTTTTATCTATATGGAGAACAAATCCCGAACCGGTCCATGAACCACGGCTGGAGGTTTCAAGGGCAGTAACAGTACTTCCATAGATTCGGACGGTATATTTTTCGGCTTCTTTGAAATAGTCCTGTTGATTTGTCTGTGCCATTACAGAAGAAGAAATTAAGAATACTAAAATAGTCAGAATATAATATTTTACCTTCATTTAAACCACTCCTTAAATAATTTGATTTTCAGTGCATTTCACCACTTACTGAAACTCTTATGCACATGGGATAGATACATTTACCGTTGTTCCTTTACCTGTTTCACTTTCTATAATGAAGTTTCCTCCTGCGAATTCCACAAGTCTTCTGGTAATTACAAGTCCGAGTCCTACACCCTGTTGTTCATATATTTTTCTTTCGAATTGTATATAGGCGCCGATACCTGCAATCTGGACAGGATTCATACCTCTGCCTTTATCAGTAACATAGAGATGAAACATTTTATCAAATCTGGTAATTATATGAACAGAATGACCTGATGAAGAGAATTTAAAAGCATTATCAAGTAATTCTTCAAGGATTTTCTCCAGATTTGTTTCTGAAATACAGACAGGCCCGTCCTGGAGTTCCAGTATTAAATCATTTTCTCTATTTTCCAGTTTTGCTTTTTTTAAGGCTACATGGGATATAATATGTTTTACAGAGGTTATATTACCCTGCAAAAGTTTAATTCTATCTAAATTCGCCTCGGCCAGTTCAAGTTCTGCATAGAGAAGTGTGTTCTGTATGAGCCTGTGAAGTCTCTGACCTGAGTTGTAAATCTCCTGTACCAGTTCAAGTAATTCTTTTCTTTCAATTGTTTCATACTCACTCATCAATATTTCAGAGAGTCCCAGTATACCATTGAGAGGTGATCTGAACTCATGCGGTAAAGCTCTGGCAATAGAAGTTCTGAGTTCATCAAGTTTTTCCTGAGATTTATTATGAATAACTTCCTGTTTTTTTAATCTGGTATTAATTGCAGAAAGAAGTTCTTTTCTGGTAAAGGGTTTGGTTATATAATCATCTGCTCCCAGTTCCATACCCTGTCTCTGTTCAAGCCTGTCGGCTTTTGCCGTGAGAAATATAAAAGGTATAGTTGCAGTTAAAGGATCCTTTCGTAATTCTGTGAGAACACTGTACCCGTCCATTTCCGGCATCATTACATCACATATGATCAGGTCAGGGAATATTTCTTTTGCCCTTGTCAGACCTGAAAGTCCGTTTTCTGCTCCTGATGCCTGATAATTTTCAAATTCCAGAGTTTTCAATATGTTTGCAAGAACAGACGGTTCATCTTCTATTACAAGAATTTTTTTCACGTTTCATCACCTTTATAATTATTATTAACAACCATAACCGGTTCGGTCACAGCGAAATATGAGAATTTGTTCCTCCTGTTACGCCTTACGATTCTCATATAATATAGAGAGGAATATTAATAGTCACAGTAGTACCTTCTCCCACAAGGGATGATATACTTATATTACCTTTATGGAGTTCCAGACATCGTCTGACAATTGTAAAACCAAGACCTGCACCGGGTATGGTACCAACATTTTTTGCCCTGTGAAATGCCTCGAAAACTCTGTCCTTTTCTTCACCGGGGATACCAATGCCTTTATCTTTAATAATAAAAATAACTTCTTTAGCCTTATAGATTAAACTGCACGATACAGGCGTCCCTTCAGGAGAATATTTGAGGGCATTTAAGAGAATATTTAAGAGAATAGTTCTGAGCAGGCCTTTATCAACAGATACATTATTACATACACCTTCATAAGAAAAGGTTATTCTGTTGGTATCAACTTTTAATTCATCCAGCAGAGATAAACAGAATTTTTCAAGATCTACAGGTTCCGGTCTGCATGTCATTCTTCCTGAGTCGACTTTACCAAGAATAGAAACATTATCAAGTAACATGGTCATTCTGTCTATAGCATGTTTAATACTGCAGTAGATTTGATTCTTTTCCTCTTTTACAAGTTTTTCACTGTAATTCTCCAGTAACTCGATAGAAGATAAAATAGTAGTAAGAGGTGTACGAAATTCATGTGATACAAGGGAAATAAAGCGGGACTTCAGGAGTTCCAGCTCTTTTATCTGTTCATTGGAAATATTGATTTCTTTTTCTTCCAATATTTATAAACCTCCATTATATTATATTATAAAAATTTAGTTCGACATAATAACTGCAAAAACCTTTCCACATGAAGAATCTTCAGAGTAGTTTTACCGATATGTCCGGCAGAGCCTGAAATAAATAGCATTTTCATGGCTCCTGATTTAAAGGAATGGAGATAGAAAAAATTGTGCCCTTCTCTTCTGTTGAAGAAAACGTAACTTTACCTCCCAGATAATTTTCTCCGAACAGTTTCATACTGTACGTCCCCATACCTCTTCCTTTTCCTTCCTTTGTGCTGAACGAACGTTTGAATATATTAAGTGCTATATCTTCTGGAATTATACCTTTATTATGTACGGAAAATACCATATATTCCCCCCTTCTTTCAGCATAAACATCTACTGTTCCATCTTTTTCCGTCGCTTCAAGTGCATTCTTAATCATATTAATAAGAACTCTCATAATAAGACTTAGTTCTGTAAGAAAAGTTAAGTTACTCATATTATTATGAAAAACTATATGTTTATTCTTTTTTAATTTATTATTACTGAATAGCGTTTCCAGTTTGTTAAAAATATGTCCTACATTTACACAGGTATTGTTTATATTTAAGTTTCCCTTTTCAGCCAGATAAAGATTATATTGATAGTTAAATTCCTGTTTTAAATAATCGGACAGTTCCATTATTTTATTTGCAGCCTTTACTGGGTCTGTATTGCCCAGCATTTGAGTCCAGCCTATAAGCCCTGTAAGTATATTATTAATATCATGAAAAAATACTCTTTCCAGAACTTCACGGCGCTTTATTGAACTTATATCCTGTAAAACAAATATTAAGAATTTATCTTCATTTATATTAACAGGTGTAACATGAACCTGAAATTCAATATTTTCCAGTCTGTTATTTTTGTACATGGCCATATTGCATTCACCTTTTACCGATTGCGACATGGCCTGACAGCTTAATATTGAAATAACTGCTCCGCACGTATTGCAGTATCTGGAAGTTCCGCATCCTGCCGGGCCTTCTAAAGCATGAATACAGTTCAGTAATTCACCGGGTCTCATGCCTGTAATTTTGTTCAGTTCCTCTGTTCCCAGCAAATCAAGAATCTCTCTATTCCCGGCGAGTATCTGACGATGTTCATTTAAGATAATAACAAAACCTTCTACAGATTCAAGAACAACCTGTATGATAGGATTATTTATGGCAAAATCTACCTGCTTTTTTATATCTTCTACCGATGCTCTTTCAGGAGAAGCAAAATAAGTCTTTATATCTTTGTCTGTATTTCTGCTTATATGGTCTGCCATAAATTCCTCTTATCTATACCATAGTATATTTCTTAATTTTTTAATAACTGACATTTCCTGTTCGTTTATACCGTCCAGTCCGGCAAGTTCCATACATAATTCTATTGTTTCTTTCAGTTCTTCCTCTGTGAAGTTATTTTTTTCAATTTCTTTCCTGATATCCTCTTCTGTAATACCATGTCCAATAGAAGATAGAAAAGCCTCTTTCTCGTCATCATTTACATGTTTATTCTTTAAAAAGCTATGGACTTTAAGAAATTCTTTTGACGAAAATTTGCCATCTGCATGTACTATAAGAGCACAGGTTTTATAAAGTAATCTGAGGTGTTTTTGTTTTTCTTTCTCCCTTTCTCTTCCTCTGGCAAGGGCTTCCATTACAGAAGCCTGTATTCGTGACATAATTTCATCTGGTTTATCCACAATGATATGCCGCCTTTCTTAATAAATCTTAAAAAGTCTACCCCTCTTATCCTCCGCCAACCATTACTGTCAGACATATTTTATCTTTATCTTTTACTTCAGTATTCATATCAACCGGTCTATCATTTAAAAAACACATTATAAATTCAAGTTCTTCTTCTTTATATCCTTGCTCAAGAAGTAAGTCTTTTATCTTTTTTTTCCTGTCTGTGTATATTTCAATCTCAGAGTTTTCCCCCGGTTTTTTCAGAGGACCTGTAATGGAAATATTTATTTTCATAAGTAACACCTTTCTTCAATGGAGCTAAATGTAGGCTAAACTATATATCATATTTTGTCAAGTCCTGATATAGAAAAACCTTGCTAAGGAATAGTAAAAATGTTAAAATATTTTACGCGTTACGATTCTCATATAAATCCCGGTCAAAAATAAAGCTGTAGATGAAAATTATATATAAGCACTTTATCTAAATAATTTAAAGGTATAGGAATTTTCATTTTTATGCCGTAAAATAAGGCTTTAGATGAAAATTATGTAAAAGCAACTTATATAAATAATTTAAGGGTATAGGAATTTTCATTTTTATGCCGTAAAATAAGGCTTTAGATGAAAATTATG
>DAIOEN010000253.1:7310-9439 GCA_036746235.1 Vulcanimicrobiota bacterium
TAAAAGCAACTTATATAAATAATTTAAGGGTATAGGAATTTTCATTTTTAACCTGCGTAAAATAAGGTTTTAAATGAAAATTATAAAGAGTCAGTTATCTAAATAATTTAACTTTGAGGTGGTTATATTGAAACTTGTTGAATGTGTTCCAAACTTCAGTGAAGGAAGAGATAAAGCTGTAATAGGAGCTATAACGGATGAAATTGCCTCTGTTCCTGATGTAATGCTTTTAGATATTGATCCCGGAATAGATACAAATAGAACTGTAGTTACATTTATAGGCCCTCCGGATCAGGTTAAAATTGCTGCCTTTAATGCCATAAAAAAAGCATCGGAACTGATAGATATGTCAAAACATAAAGGTGCTCATTCCAGAATAGGAGCTACAGATGTATGTCCCTTTATACCTGTAAGTGGAGTAACTATGGAGGAATGTGTACAACTTGCGGAAGAACTGGGGGAGAAGGTATGGGAAGAGCTACATATACCTGTTTATTTATATGAAGAAGCAGCAAAATTACCGGAAAGAAAAAACCTTTCTTATATAAGAAAAGGGGAATATGAAGGACTTGAGGAGAGATTTAAAGAACCTTCCTGGTCACCTGATTTTGGGAAACCGTTTTTTAATGCCAGGTCGGGGGCAACTGTAATAGGAGCAAGGGAATTTCTCATAGCTTATAATGTAAATCTGAATACGAAAAATAGAAAACTCGCAAGTGAAATCGCTATGAATATAAGAGAAGCAGGGAGAGCGAAAAGGGATGAAAATGGCAAAATCTTAAAGGATGATGCAGGGAATACCATAAAAATACCAGGTAATTTAAAATGTTTAAAGGCAGTCGGCTGGTATATAGAAGAATACGGTCAGTGCCAGGTTTCAATTAACCTTACGTCTTACAGGACAACACCGCCTCATATAGCATTTGAAGAAGTAAGAAAAGAAGCAGAAAAGCTTGGTGTCATTGTAACAGGGAGTGAACTTATAGGATTAATACCTAAAGAAGCGATGATTATGGCCGGTAGATATTTCCTTGAAAAACAGGGAGTGTGCCCGGGAATACCGGAAGAAGAAGTGATTAAAATAGCTGTAAAATCTATGGGACTTGATCAACTGTCTCCATTTTCTCCTGAAAAGAAAATTATAGAATACAGAGTTCTAAAAGGGAAAACCATAACAGATCTGACAGTAAATAAATTTATAGATGAACTTTCCAGTTCATCTCCGGCACCGGGCGGAGGTAGTGCCGCATCATTATGCGGTGCTATAAGTGCTGCCCTGTCTTCTATGGTGGCAAACCTGACCTTTGGTAAAAAGGGTTATGAAGAAAAATGGCCGGAAATGAAGCAATTATCCATAGAGTCACAGGAATTAAAGGATAGCTTTCTGGAGGGTGTATATAAAGACACTGAAGTGTTCAATCAGGTTATGGAAGCTATGGCACTTCCAAAGAAAACAGAAGATGAAAAGAATATCAGAAATTCTGCACTGGAGGAAGCTACTAAAAAAGCTACATTAATACCTGTTAGTATTTTAAAATATAGCCTCAGAGCTCTTGAATTAGCAAAAAAAGCTGCATTGGAAGGCAATATAAATTCCATCAGTGATGCAGGGGTCGCAGCACTGACAGCTTATGCAGCATCGGAAGGAGCCTATTATAATATAAAGATAAATTTAAAATCCATAAGAGACACAGATTTTTCAGATAAAATAGAAAAAGAAGTGAACCAGATTTTGAATAAAATTAAGGATATGACTAGAGAAGTGAGAAAACTGGTACTGGAAAAATTAAGCAAATCTTAATAACTGTGTAAGTTTCAGATACCAGGGCAGAGAATGCTGATGCTAATTTAAAATTATAGGAGTTTTCATTTTTAATGGTGCTAAATAAAGCTTTAGATGAAAATTATATAGAAGAAGCAGTTTGTTTAAATAATTTAATAAAGAAATGGAGAGTTGTTTCATGGCAAAAAAAATAAAAAAGAA
This sequence comes from Vulcanimicrobiota bacterium, assembly GCA_036746235.1. Lineage (GTDB taxonomy): Bacteria > Vulcanimicrobiota > SpSt-956 > SpSt-956 > JAKJGF01 > CALARM01. The sequence continues at coordinate 9,295 of DAIOEN010000253.1, forward strand.
GGACAGTACAAAAGAGAAAGAAGCAGAAGATAAGAAAGATAAGAAACCAGGGGAAGTTAAGAAGGAGAAAGATAAGAAACCAGAGGAAGTTAAGAAGGAAAAAGATAAGAAACCAGAGGAAGATAAGAAGGAAAAAGATAAGAAA
>DAIOEN010000254.1:0-9375 GCA_036746235.1 Vulcanimicrobiota bacterium
CAGATAAAAAACAAAAGGCAGATGATAAGAAACAGCCGGAACAGCCTAAAGAACAGAAGGCAAAAGAACCTGTAAAATCAGAACCTGCTGCCCGTAATACCAGAGAAACTCCTGGTGCCACTACTCCCGTTAGAGATACGGCGCCGTCTGTGAATGTCGGTCATACCAGAGGAAGTTGAAGATTTTTTCGTAGTCGTAACGGGTAACATGTAACGCATGACGGGGTTAATCCCTGTATATCACATGTTTAAAATTGGGTGTCGGGTTAACTATAAATTGAAAGCCGGGATGATGAAAAATCCTTCCCGGCTTTTGATTTTTTGAGGAAAGGATTCTTCATTGAAACTGTCGAATTTATTCAGTGAAGATTTTTTTGAGATGTTTTGGTGGTTCTGGTAATACTCAGAACAACCTTCGCGTCACGATTTCTGGAGATTATTTATGTTATTTTTAACCGAAAAAAATGAAACAGCCGATAATGTAAATTTATTCCGAAATATTACTCCTGAGTGGGCTTTTGAAGGCAGTACAGGCAGAGGCGTTAAAGTAGCTGTAGTAGATAGCGGTATTGATTATACCCATCCGGAATTATCAGGAAGTGTGAAATATGGTGTAGAGATTACTGTAAATGACTATGGACAGATAAGCTATATACCAGGCTTACATCATGATGCTTACGGTCATGGTACTGCCTGCGCCGGTATTATAAGGAGTATAGCTCCTGAAGTAGAGCTTTACAGTGTGAAGGTTCTCGGTGAAACTTTATCTGGAACAGGCAATGTTATGATAGCAGGTATAAAATGGGCTGTTTACAACGGAATGGATCTTGCCAATTTAAGTCTTGGAACTACAAAAGAAGCTTATTATCCTGTAATGCATAAAATTGCAGATGATGCATATTTTAAAAACTGTAATCTTATTGCAGCTCTGAGCAACACATCACCTGTAAGTTATCCCGCTATTTTTGCGTCAATAATAGGCGTAAAAGCTATAAATGAAGATAATCCTTTCAATTTTTATATAAATCCTTACCCTCCTGTAGAGCTTTTTGCCAGAGGTATTATGGTCAGAATCCCCTGGCTTGAACATGGATATTTTACAACCAGTGGCAACAGTTTTGCCGCCCCTGTTATTACCGGAATAACTGCTCTTATAAAGAGCAAACATCCCTATCTTACGCCGGTGCAATTAAGAACAGTATTATACAGTCTTGCCAGTAAGTGGGAAGATTACGGAAAAATAAAACCGATTTTTTATAATATTACAGATCTGTCACGTATATCAAGGATATGCCAGGAAAGGTTAAATCTTTATATAGAGCAGGGATTGCTTGTCCCTTCAGATAAGGATGAAAAATGTAATCCCCTTTTTAACAGGCAATCTGTCATAAAAGCTACCAGAATTCATATACTTTCAGAACAGGATTTTTCTGTTTCTGAGATTATGAAAAAGTTATATTGACTATACTTTTGCAGAATTTTGAAAAATCGTTATCCTGCAGGGGCGCACGACCGTGCGCCCTTTGTGAAAAAAATGCAAACGTATAGATATTGATAAATGGAGCATTTTCTCTATGGACCTGTTAAGATATATTTTAAAAATTGACACTAAAAAGCAGATATTATTGATTATTCTCGTAATAACTTCCGTTATACTTGGTTTTATAAACGTGATGCTCAGAGGGAGAATAATTGATGATGCCATAGGAAAACACAGAGATATGAATCTTCTTTTTAAATATATTCTGGCTTATTTTATAATTATGGTTCTATCTATGGGATTATCCTATCTCACAGGTTTTCTTTTTATGAGAGTCAGTCAGAAGACCCTTATAAAGCTCAGGACAGATCTCTATAATCATATATTAAGGCTGAATATCGGTTTTTTTCATAAAACACCTGTTGGAGAAATAATGTCCCGCATTATACCGGAGGTTCAGCAGTTAGGTATTTTTTTATCCCAGATAATCCTTGTGCCTCTCAGCGCAGTAATGAATATTATTTCAGGACTTATTATGATTACTGCCATAGAATGGAGAATGGGCTGTGTTGCCTTTGGCATATTCTGTCTCATATTTATATTCCTTCCTTCTCTCAGGGCAAGCCTTAAAGCCCTTACAAAGAAGTGGAGTGAGAAAATGAGAAATATTTCAAAACAGACGGAAGAATCCATATCTCATTATATGGAAATCCAGACAAATAATACTTTTTCCTATGAAGAATATAATTTTCACAGAAGCCTTATGGATTTTTTCGGTATTAACCTTGATATTGCAAAGCTAAATGGGAAAACAACCTTTCTGTCACAGTTTTTTTCAGGCCTTGCCACATTAAGTGTCTATGCAGTGGGAGGATTTCTTGTAATAAAACACTGGGGAGAACCGGATGGACTTACTGTAGGTTCTCTTGTTATTATGACAGGTGCCGTAGCGAATATAATCAACCCCGTAAACACTCTTATAGATTTTTCTCAGAGATATCAGGAAGCTCTCGTTAAATTTGATATGGTTTCAGATTATCTCAATATACCACAGGAAATGATAGATGGAAAAGATAGCCGGGAAATAGATAAAATTTCCGGAGAAATACATATAAATAATCTGTTTTTTGGTTTCGAACAGGAAAAAAAGATATTGAAGAATATAAATCTTCATATCAAACCTGGAGAACATATCGCTTTTGTAGGGCCTGCAGGATGCGGAAAATCCACCCTCTCTCTTTTAATTAACAGATTTACTAAACCCCATGGAGGGGAGATCAAACTCGACAGTATTAATATCTCTGATATAAAACTTGAAACCTTAAGGAAACATATCGGTTATGTTGCACAGGCCAAAACAAGTACACCTGTTTTATTCGGAGGAACCCTTGCAGATAATATAGTCTATAGCTTAAAAACAGGCTGTATAAGAGGAGGAAAAGAAGAGTGGATAAACATTAAATCCATTGGTATTGATACAGATGAAGAACTCAGACATGAAATTCTGGAGGTTGTAAAAGATGTGGATTTTTATGATGATGTCTTTAATTTCGGACTCAGAAATGTTATCCTTTTTGATGTGTTAAATGATAAAAATAACATCATTTCAGATCTTCAGAGCTTTAGAAAGAGAATAATTGAAGGACGAGAGCGATTTCGTCAACGTGTGACAGGTCATGATCTTATTGAATTTTTCGATATAGATAAATTTATGACTGATTGCACCATAATGGAAAATATTATATTTACTTCCCCTGAACCCTATACAAAAGACAGGAAAAGTTATGATATGCTAAAAAAGGTTCTCTATCCTGTATGTGAAGAAACAGGTCTTCACGACAGGATATTTTATATAGGGTGCAGTATAGTGGCAGAATTATCCGATATATTTAAAAAGGTGAAAAATGATAAATCTGGTATTATCATGAAAACACGGATACCACAGCCTATGATAAAACCTTTCGTGAAGCTTGGCGAGAGATTTAGAATTTATGGAATGAAAACTGTAAAAAAATCCTTAACACAGGAAGAAATAGAGCATATTTTCAGACTGGGATATGAATACAGTGCAGGCTATGGTATAGGTATTTATATAGACGATGATTTCATAGAGAAAATTCTTCTTTCACGGAGATTATTTAAAGAAAAACTTTCTCCTGAATTAAAGGAAAAAATTACTTTTTATGACAGGCATAATTATATAGACGGTGCTACAATAAGGGATAATATTATAATGGGAAAGATAAACACTGTGATAAACAGGGCAGAAGAGAAAATTTCCTTTATGCTTAAAGAAGTTATTAAGGAATTAGATCTGGAACAGGACATAATAAATATGGGCTTACTTATGGATATAGGAGAGAGAGGTTCAAAGCTCTCGGGGGGACAGGCTCAGAAAACTGCTATAGCCAGAGTGCTTTTGAAAAAACCTTCTGTCCTTATCCTGGATGAGGCTACATCTGCTCTCGACAATGCTTCACAGCAGAAAATAAATGAAATGATTATGAAAAAATTTAAAGATAAAACAGTAATAACCATAGCTCATAGACTCGATACTATCAAAGATTATGACAGGATAATTGTTTTCAAAGGAGGAGAAATTGTAGAAACAGGGACTTTCAATGAACTGCTGGAAAAGAAAGGTCTCTTCTGTAGATTATGGGAAACCCTTTCAGGTGAACATATGAGAAGGGTGAAGAGTGAATAGAGGATAAGTTCTTGTCCTTCCTTTGTTCCCACCAGGTCATAGATGTTTAGATATTATTAAGTGGTTTTCTGTTGTATTTCAGAACTATATGCAACCTTATTATCTGACTTGCTATTTATTAATTATACCTTTAATTGTTTTACCTGTAATGAGATGTAAAAAAATTAAAGAATTTTTTTCTTTTCTTATTTCCCTTTTGCTGGCTTTTACTCTTATACTGCTTTTGCCTTATTATCCCGTAGAAACTCGACATATAATCCCCTGGGTTTTATTATGTTTCCTTATAATATCTTTTTTTATTCACTCTTATTTCTTTAAATCTCCCGGTGATTATGGCGGATCAAATAAAGTATCGATATGTTATCTTGTTATTATTATCATTATATCATTTATATTTTTATTGAAAGATTTAGGTACTTATAGCGGCACAATATTCTGCTGGGAACAGGCAGTAGTACAGGACTTTGGACGTGCTTTTTTAAATAATGTCAGTATAATAAATTATACCGGTAAATGTTTGTTATGGGATGACGGTCTTGTAAGTTCCGGTGCCCGCAGTCTTTTCTATGGATCTTTAACGTATGGTCTGTTCCATGTTCTTGGTTTCTCGCCATGGACTCTTCGTATTTCCTCTGTTTTATTTACCTTATTAAGCACTGTTTTATTTTATATAATTGGCCGCCGTTTTTACGGGCCTTCTATCGGTATTCTCGCATCACTTTTGTTTATATTAAATACAGCCGTTCTTTTTTACGGAAGATACGGAACATCTCTGGCAGCAACGATAACTTTTACCCTTCTGGCCATTCTGGATGCATGGACATTGATTGAATCTAAATCTGTTCCTCTCTGGAGAGGTATATTATGTGCTTTTATTCTATTTATTGCCACATTGCATTATTCTCCTGCCAGGCTTTTCGTAATATTGCTCCTCTGCCAGATTTTAATTTTTACTTTCTACAACAGGAAGAATATTCCACAGAAAAAATTCTTTGCTCTTATTCTGATTTTTGCAACGGGATTTTCTATTTTTTTAGTTGAAAAACGTTTTGATAAAACAGAATGTTTTTTAAATGCAAGAGGGGAACAATATTTTAATTTTTGTAAAGATGACTATTATATAAAAGAATATCTTGGAAAACCTATTGAACATGACAAACTGACACTTCACAATAAAATAGAATTATTATATGCTGTGCTCAGAATAAATATACCACAGTATTTTTATTCTATTTCACCGATCTTTTCAAAAAAATCCCCTGAAATGGATAACGAAGATATTTTAGAAGTAGATCCTCCGAAACTGCCTCTTTATTATCTTCCTTTTTTCCCTTTTCTTATTTTCGGTCTCTGTCATTCCGGGAAAAGGATAAGAGACTGGAAACATGCTGCACCACTGGCGTGGTTAATTATTATTACCATTCCCATTCTTCTGACAAGCCGTGTAGATTCCCACCGTACTTTTTTACTTACCATACCGATAACATTATTTATATCTTTTGGTTTCTGGGAATTCTGGCAGATTTTGAAAAAACTTGCTATACGCCGGATATATATTCATATAGTTTCTGTTCTTTTAATATTCACACTTATTTATCATAACGGAGATAGTCTTTTTTATAAAAATAGAGACAGAGGTTATACAGTTCAGCAGTCTGTTGTTCTGAATGAAGTGAATTTAATTCCATATTCCTTATCAGTGGCATCTATGTTAGACTGTAGAATTTTAGGTTCACTGAATCTGCTTCTTCTTGAAAAGGTAAGGTTATATAAAGGTTTTACTGTAAATATTCTGGAAGATAGATTACGTCTTGGTATATGTGATGAGCATAAGGAAATAGATAAATCCATTCTGACAGATACGGAGGGACTGCTTGACAGGACAGTCCTTGTTCTGGTACCGGCTAATAATTATACACTTATTTCTTCTTTATTAAAAAAACGGGGGCATAAGGTTGTGTTTAAAAAAACATCTTATATTTCCCTGGTTATTGTATATAAATAGATAGGAATAATTATAGTTTAATAGAAATTTTATAGATATTATTTCTTTATTTACTGAATTGAGCATAAATAATTAATATTTAAAATTGTGAAGAGTGAAGGGTGAAGACTGAAGGGAAAGAATTTGTATTTTATATTAAGTTCAGATCAGTAGATTTTATTTTAGAAATTTTATAATATAGTTTGATAATTAATACTAAAATAAGGAGTGAATAAATTGTTTGGCAGTAAAAAAATAGACAGACGTGATTTTTTGAAAACCGGTGGTATACTGCTTGCCACTGCATCACTTGGAGGACTTACCATTAATCCCCACAGGGTAATGGCAGATAATATTTCTCCTGAAGATTTTCTGAGTGAGAGAGATATATCTCATATCCTTTCAATAGCAATGAAAAAAAATGGCGATTTCGGAGAGATTTATTTTGAAAATTCAAAAGAGAGCAGTATAAAATTACAGGATGGAAAGATACAATCCACACAGATAGGCTATTCAAAAGGTGTCGGTATAAGGGTTCTTTCCGGTGAAAGAACAGGTTATGCTTATTCAGACGACCTCTCTTTAAAGAGTCTTTCCGATGCTGCCGAAGTGGCGTCAAATATAGCTTCCGGGAAAGGAAGTGAAAAAGCTTATTCCGTAACTCCTCAGACCGTGCCTGATTACTATTCTATTAAAATGTATCCCGATCAGGTTGAAATAAATAAAAAACTGGAATTAATAAAAAGAGCAAATGAAGCAGCCTGTGCTATGGATAAAAGGATAAAAAAAGTCAGGGCAGGATATTCTGAAACAGTAAAAGATATTATGATAGCTCATAGTGAAGGTAAAACCTTTAAAGATAAACAGAATAATATTCTCTTATGGGTTATGGTAGTGGCAGAAGAAAACGGTAAAAAACAATCTATTTTTTACGGTGACGGCGGATGTGTAGGTTTTGAATTTTTTGACAGTGTTACTCCTGAATCTATAGTTGAAATAGCCGTAAAAAGAGCTCTTGTAAATCTGAATGCAGAGCCTGCTCCTGCAGGGCCTATGGAAGTAGTCATAGGAAGTCCCTATGGCGGAATATTACTTCATGAAGCCATAGGACATGGCATGGAGGCAGATTTTAACAGGAAAAAACTTTCAGCTTTTTCAGGACGGCTCGGGCAGAAAGTAGCAGAAGAATTTGTAAGTATATATGATGACGGAACAATTACACCGGCTCAGAATGGAACGATAAATATAGATGATGAAGGAAATCTATCCGGTAAAACAGTTCTTGTGGAAAATGGCATATTGAAAAACTATATGCAGGATAGATTGAATGCAGGACTTATGGGCATGAAAGTTACAGGAAACGGCAGAAGGGAATCCTTTAAATACGCTCCTGTACCGAGAATGACAAATACTGTAATGGCAAATGGTTCTACTCCTCCTGAAGAGATAATATCTTCGGTAAAAAAAGGTTTTTATGCAAAAGCAATGACTAACGGGCAGGTTGATATTTCAGCAGGAGATTTTATGTTTTATGTAGACGAAGGTTATATTATAGAAAATGGTAAAATAGGAAAACCTGTAAAAGGTGCAACTCTTATAGGAAACGGTCTGGATGTTTTATCGAAGATTACTATGGTTGGGAATGATTTTTCTCTTGCTCCTTCCTTTTTTACGTGCGGTAAAGACGGTCAGAGTGTTCCTGTAGGATTTGGTATACCTACCATTAAAATTTCAGAGATAACAGTGGGAGGCACAAATGTATAAAGATTATTTAGAATTTGCAAATGAACTGGTAAATAAATCATTAAAAGCCGGTTGTGAACAGGCGGAAGTTTATCTTGAAGAAGGGAGACAGTTTAAACTGGAAATAAAAGACGGAGAGGTAGAAACTCTGAAGCAGGCGGGCAGCAAGGGCCTTGGTCTCAGGATTTTTAAAAATAAAAAACTTGCCTTCGGTTACACATCTGATTTTGATATAGAGAGTGTGGAAAAACTGTTAAATGATCTTGTTGTTATAGCAGGATACAGTGATGCAGACGACTGTAACGGTCTCCCTTCAAAGGAAATACCGGTTTCTGCCGATTTAGAGGTTTATGATGAGAAAATTTTAACCATTCCTACGGAAAAAAAGATAGAAATCACAAAGAGAATGGAAGAAGCTGCAAAGGGCTATGACAGAAGAATTAAGAGGTTTAAATCTTCCACTTTTTTTGACTGGGCCGGCTCTACCTTTCTGGTTAATTCAAACGGTGTAAGTCTTCAGAAAAAAGATACCTATTGTTATATAGCCTGTGTACCACTTGCAGAAGACGGTAATGAAAAACAGATGTCTTTCTGGTATTCTATGAAGCGTTATTTCGATGAACTCGCTTCACCTGAAGAAGTGGGAACCATTGCAGCGGAAAAAACAGTGAAAATGCTCGGAGCAAAACCTGTAAAGACTCAGGTTGTTCCTGTAGTTTTTTCGCCTCTTGAAACAGCTTCTCTCTGCACCTCCCTCGCTGCATGTATGGGAGGAAATTATATTTATAGAAAAAATTCCTTTCTTGTAGATAAAATAGGACAGCAGATTGCCTCTGATAAGGTAAATCTCATAGATGACGGATTGATAAAAAAAGGGCCCGGTTCATCTACTTTTGACGGAGAAGGCGTACCTACCTGTAAGAAATATCTTATTGAAAAGGGAATCCTGAAGAATTATTTATTCGATACCTTTTATGCAAGGAAAATGAAGGCACAAACAACAGGTAATGCCAGCAGAAGTTATTCGACTGTACCATTTATTTCAACTACAAATTTATACATAGATAAAGGAGACACGAGTCCTGATGATATAATTAAAGGTATAGACGGAGGTCTTTACGTTACTTCCACTATGGGATCTGGGCTGAATGAAGCTACAGGCGATTATTCCGTAGGTGCAGAGGGATTCTGGATAGAAAAAGGAGAATTGTCTCATCCTGTGTCTCAGGTTACTATTTCCGGAAATTTTCTGGATGTATTTAAAAATATAGTTGAAGTAGGAAATGATCTGTATATGATGGACAGCACCTTTGCTCCTACTATCAAAATATCTCAGATGACAGTGAGCGGCAAATAGGACAGGGATTTATATGAGAATCTTCACAATTCTCATATAAATCTCTGTCTAAAAGTTAACAAAATTTTAACAGAATTTTTCTGTTTATATCTTTATTTTATTTTC
>DAIOEN010000255.1:0-9356 GCA_036746235.1 Vulcanimicrobiota bacterium
AAACAAATGATATAAGGCAAATTATTTTTCTTCGTAAGAGCCTGTCAGGCAGAAACTGATAAAATGGTTACTAATTTACCCGGTGCGGTAATAAATCTTCTGAGTTAATTCGAAAAGGAGCGAGCAGTGATAGAAAGGATTCTTCACTGCTCACTATTATTTTTGTATAGAACAACCTATTCAATTTGCTAATAACAGGTATAAGTCATGATAGAGTTATTTTTTTAAAAGCTCCTGGTACCGACCAATTGCTATTCAATATTAATAACTGTTTTCATTCCCGCTGCAGATTACCATCACGAAAGCGGCCGGGAAAATAATAGATTAAAATCTTCTGGCCACTATTTTACCTATTAAATGTTGGATGCACAGGCAATGTCTGCAAAAATACCTGCACCTGTTCCTCCTATCATACCTGCCACACCTGCTGCTATTCCCCATCCGGTACCGACTGCAGATGCAACAGGACATCCGAGAATTGCTGCTCCCAGAATTCCTCCCAAAACAGTAAATTTAACAGAGTTAAGAAATGCCAAAGGCGTGTCACCTGAAGATTTATGAACTTCGGAAGACTGCATTTCTTTCAATTTATCTCCTATACCAGCCAGGTCATCGTGATGATTGTTTCCCTTTATAAAGGTTTCGGAAGGCATCTTGTCTGTTTCAGGCGACTTTTTCATTATTGTCTGATCCATTTTTGTGCTTAAATTGCTCTGGATAATCATTAAATTACTCCCTTTTTTTTATTTTTAGATTTTTAATTTACCTTTCATAATATAATATTCCAGGATTACAAAAAAAGTTCCGTTCTTTTAATTTTTTTTAAAATTATTTTTTTCAATGACTTTTTTTGTTAACTTTTATATCAAACAATTCAGTATTACTAAAATATAAATATACAGGTAATCCTGAAACTGATGTTATAGCTAATGTTTTTTTTCTTCATACTTGAAATTTAATACTCCATGTGGCATAATTACCTGGACGCGTCACGATTTATAAAACAGGAAGGTGCATATAAAAAATGTCTTTAACCAGGGTTGAAATAAACCTGAGTAATTTAATATATAATGTGAAACAGTTAAATAAAATCGTAGGAAACGGCACAAAAATAATGCCTGTAGTAAAAAGTAATGCCTACGGTCATGGTCTTGTTCCTGTATGTAAAGCACTTATAGATGAGGATAAAAATTCTGTAGCTAAAAATATATATGGCTTCGGTGTAATTACTATGAAAGAAGTCATTGAGCTTCGTGAAGGAGGTATAGAAAAACCTGCCCTTATTCTGGGCCCTATATCTTATGAAGAAATAGATGAAGCAATAAAATACAGGGCAACACTGGTAGTATATGATCTACCTTTTGCAAGAGAAATCTCAAACAGAGCAGTTAAAGAAAATACAACTGTTCCGGTTCATGTAAAAATCGACACAGGGCTGGGAAGACTGAGTGTAACACCTGAAGAGGCACCTTATTTTATAGAAAAGCTTCTAAAAATGCCCGGTCTTAATGTAGAAGGGCTTTATACCCATCTCGCAGATGCAGAAGGAATAGATCAGAGTTATACGCTCAGGCAACTGGTAAGATTTAATAAATTAATTGAAATTCTCGAAAAGAAAGCCATAAAAATACCTCTGAAACATATGGCAGGGAGCGCAGCCGCAATGTTACTTCCCGAAACAAGATTTGATATTGCCAGAACAGGCATATCTATTTACGGCCTCTGGCCTGCCGAAGAAACAAAGATTTTAATGATAGCCAAAGGGCAAAATATTTTAGATATTCTTACAGATAGAGATATTCAGGCAAAAGGTGTAAATCTGCTGGCCTATTTTTTGAAACCTGTAATGGAGTTTAAAACGACTGTTGTACAGGTAAAAGATATTCCTGCAGGACATTGTATAGGTTACGGATGTACCTATGAAACAAAGAGACTGACCAGAGTGGCTGTAATTCCTGTAGGTTACGCGGAAGGTTTTGACAGGAAACTTTCAAATTGCGGAGAAATTCTTATAAGAGGTAAGAAAGCATCTGTTATGGGAAGAATATGTATGAATCTTACCATTGTGGATGTTACAGATATTCCGGGTGTTACGGCAGGAGATGAAGCGGTGATTATAGGGAAACAGGGTGAACAACAAATAACTGCAGAAGATATGGCAGAAAAAGTAGGAACAATCAATTATGAAATTGTAACAAGAATTAACTGGGACGTGCCAAGAGTTTATATATGGTAAAAGGAGGTGTCATCAGTATCCGGTATTTTACCGGTCACTCACTATGAATTATTTCTCTTTAGATTTCGATTTACAAAAACTTATAGATAATATAGGCCGTGTGGCAAATTATTTCTGGGAAAGAGACTGGGCAGGAGGTAATGCAGGAAATATATCTGTTCATCTCAGGGATTTCAAAGAAGTAAGTAATGAAGTCAGCTGTGGCAGCAGGAAATTTCCCGCTCCTTTCCCGATGCTGGCAGGTGATTATTATATAGTTACAGCGTCAGGACGAAGAATGAGGGATATATTAAATGCGCCGGAAGAAAACCTCTGTATAGTACAGATAGATGACAGAGGGGAAAGTTATAAAGTTCTATGGGGATGTAAAACAGGAAGATTTCCTACGTCGGAATTTACTTCTCATCTTGGAGCTTATAATGTAAGAAAAGAAACTGGTAACCCCGTATCGGTAGTTATGCACACACAACCACTCGATATGATAGCTCTTTCTTTAATACCTGAATACCAGTCTTCTGAAAAATTTTCCGAACTTATATGGAAGATGCAGCCGGAAACTATAATAAATATACCTGAAGGAATAGCCTTCCTGGATTACGAAATACCGGGAAGTGAAGAACTTGCAGTAAAAACCGTAAAGGCTTTCAGAGATGGCTTCAGGATTCTTCTATGGGCAAATCATGGCGTAATAGCAGCAGGGAATGACCTTGATGAAGTACTTGATTTAATAGATCATGCAAATTCTTCATCTGTTGTAGCTCTTAAATTAATGCAGTCAGGGTATAATCCGAGAAATCTCGGATTAAAGAATAATAATCTAACAGATTTATGCAAAAGATTTAATTTAAAGAACTCCCCTTTTTATAACAGATAAGTTTTAGATAAAGGATTTTCAGGTATTCAAATAGAATAGTATATTCTCTATTCCAGGAACTCATAAAGAGAGGTATCAATTGTAGTGGATCCGAAAATTTGTCCTAATTGTAGTAATGAAAACAGAATGGATGCAAAATTTTGCAAAAATTGCGGTTTTGATCTTTTTGAAGACGATAATCAGAGTAAATCTCCCGTAAAATTCTGTCCTCAATGTAAAAATCCAAACAGATCTTCTGCCAAGTTCTGTTCTGTATGTGGTCATAGTTTTATAGAAATAGCTTTCACAGGTATATTATCTACCGGTACCATACTGGTTAACAGATATGAGATTATAAACCTTATTAAATCAGGAGGAATGGGGGCTGTATATAAAGTAAGGGATCACAGAATGCTTGAATTATGTGCCATAAAAGAATTAATAGCTACTTTTTCAACGGAAGAACAGCAGGAATACAGTCTGAAGAGATTTAATGAAGAAGGAAAAATGCTTGCAAATTTAAATCATGCCAACCTTCCCCGTGTTACAGATCTTTTCATTGAAAGAGGACGTTATTATCTTGTTATGGATTTCATAGACGGGAAAGATCTGGATACAATATTAAAAGAAAAGAAAACACTTTCAACAGAGGAAACTCTTACTTATACCCTTCAAATTCTTGATGTTCTGGATTATTTACATACACAGAATCCTCCTATAATTTATAGAGATTTAAAACCTGGAAATATTATGATCAGAACGAGGGATCAGAGAGCCATGCTTATAGATTTCGGCATAGCAAGAACTGTTGAAGAAGAGGGAAAGAAAACCAAAATAGGTACTCCTCAGTACAGTCCGCTGGAACAATTCAAAGGTATGGTAGAACCGAGAAGTGATATATATTCTCTTGGTGCAACTATGCATCATCTCATAACAGGTGTTATGCCTGCTCCTATGGCTTTTCAATTCGACCCTGTAACAAAATTCATTCCCGAACTGAGTAAAGACCTCGAAAAAATAATAGAAAAAGCTGTACAGACAGACATTGATGCCAGGTATTCATCTGCCATGGAAATGATGGAAGATGTAAAGAAAATCCTTAATAAAGATAAAAAACAACCACCTGTAGAAATCACCGCCGCAAAAGTCCCATCGAGAGAAAAAATTCAGACGGAGAAAATTCAAATAAAGTCAGAAGAAATAAAGATTAGAGAAGAGCCTCCCAAAGAAGAAACAGTTCCTGTTGCGATTGAAAAGGAAAAAATATCAATAATCAAGAGAAGTGAAAAAACTAAAAAACTGGTTTCATCAATTATCCCCGGTGAGGAAAAACTGGATATACATCCGTCTTCATCTGAAATGATATTAATTCCAGCAGGATATTTCTGGATGGGTGCCCAGGAATGCGAATATGACAGTACAAAAAAAGGTAATTTTGAAATTAACCGCAAAGGACAGCACAGGGTTTACACTGAAGCATTTTATATAGATATTACTCCTGTTACCAATGAACAGTACAGAATTTTCGTAGAAGAAACAGGATATAACAGTGAAGGCGACTGGGAGAAATATTTCACTGACGGTAAAGAATGCCACCCTGTTGTAAATATTACATGGTATGATGCAGACACTTATGCCGGATGGGCTAAAAAGCGTCTTCCATCAGAGGCTGAGTGGGAAAAAGCTTCCCGTGGAGGAGATGGAAGAAAATGGCCATGGGGAAATCTATGGGATGAAAAAAAATTAAATTCCAGAGAAAGCAAACTGGGAAATACAACAGATGTAAAAAAATATCCAAGAGGAGACAGTATATATGGGATAATGGATACGGTAGGAAATGTATGGGAATGGACGTCTGACTGGTATTTTCCCTATCCCTATGAAGGCCCCTATATAAGTGTGGAAGGAGATAAAAAAGCCCTGAGAGGCGGCTCCTATAATGACCCGAAGGATAAATGTACATGTGATTCCCGTAACTGGGGTTTTCCTGAAAACAAAAGCGCTTTCCGCGGTTTCCGATGTGCAAAAGATGTTAATTGAAATATAAATCCCTGTCACTTTCTATAAAGAACAAAAACAGGAATACCTATCTCTACATGCTCATAAAGCCATCTTGCATTTTCCGGTGAAAGCCTTATACATCCATGAGATGCAGGCTGTCCGAGATAATCCAGATAATATGGATTTTCCCAGAGATCAAGGGCATGAATGCCATAACTTCCGCTCTGAGCTATTTCCAGCCAGTATGGCATTTGAGCATTGTACGCGACAGATACAGGACATGGTATTTTGGCATATACCATTGTATTCATCAAAGGAGTTGTACCACCTGCTCCGGTAGAACATGGAAATTCCCTGTGAAAAGAACCCCATAAATTATAAAAATGCAATCTCTGTGTGTCCAGTTCAATAATTATACATTTTTCACATTCAAATATGACAGACGGATAATATGTTGAAGCCATTACACTCTTAGAAGATAACAGAATTAATAATAAACACAAAAACAATAATTTTCTCATAAATCCATCCTTCGCTATAAAAATTATAATGAGTAGTGAGTTGAAACTTATTTCCACTCACGACTCACTACTCACTACTCACTATTTAAACAAAGTCATCATTTTATTTTTCTTTTTTAAAATATCTCCTTCAAGGATACTCAAATATTCTCTCACGCCTTTATCTAAAAGACCCTGTTTTATATAAGACCAGCCGAGAGCTTCTATTGCACATTCATTACCGGGATTTGATTTTTTAAGTTCTTCATAAAAACCTGTTACCTCTTTAAGATGTTCCGGTTTTTCTCTGACCATATTTTTATAACGTAAAATCTTTTCCTGAATGGGTGATAGTTGCTTTGTTACTTCTTTGCCTGTACCGGATAATTTATTTTTGAAATTCAGTACTATCTTTTTTGCTACCTCTTCAGACAGGTAATCTTTTGTAAGACCTTCAGGTATTTCTTCTTCATCAAATTGACTGATAAATTTATCTGTAATCTTTTTTATCGTATCTCCTTCTATTATTTCCTTTAATCTCTTCTCATCCATTTGCTGTATATTGAGTTCGACAAGTTCCTGAATTACTTCGTTTGCCAGTTCATCTATATATTCTTCTTCTGTAACTTCAACTTCTTCTATTTCCACTTCTTCTTCGACTTCTTCTTCGCTTCCTTCTTCGATTTCTTCTATTTCTTCTTTTTCCTCCGGTAATTGTTTTTCACCCTTATCCACATAAGTAGTTTCGACAACCTGCAGTTCATCTGAAAATTCTTTTTCTGCCTGTGCTTCTTCCGCACCTTCCAGTAAGTATGCGGCAATATCCTCCTGCAACGGAGGAGGATAACCACTGGCAACCTGTTTTATTGAATCTAAAATAACAGCCATTCCCGAGTCTTTTCTTAAATATCCTATAGCACCGGCACGAAAAGCATTTACAACATTCATCTTATCGCCGAAGGCTGTAAGTATGACGATTTTCAAAGAAGGATTGTTTTCTAAAAGTTTCTTTGTAGCCTGTATTCCATCGAGTCGCGGCATTGCAATATCCATAAGAATAACATGAGGAGGGGTCTGAAGTTTTTCTATTTCTTCAACTGCCTCCATACCGTTGGAAGCATAACCTATAACCTCTACATCTGCCGATCTGTTAAGAATCGTGCTCAGCACTCTCTGATAACTCTGATTATCTTCTGAAAAGAAGACTCTTATTTTCTGGCCTTCTTTCCAGGTAATAGTTTTCTTTCCTGAAATCTCAGAGGAAGACGTTTCGGTACCGGGAGCCTGTAAACTTCTAGTTTGATAACGGGATGTAAGATTTCTGCCTATGGCAGTAATAGAAACAACTTCTTCCGGTCTGATTTTCCTGGTTTTCTGAAGAGCCTCTTTAGGAGGTTCTACTTCTCTTACCTTTAATTTTTCTATATCTTGCTGTTCTTCCTGAGTTTCAGCATTTTTTGCTTCTTTTCCTTCAAAGAAAGCCCATTTTGCAGCGCCGTCTTCTTTCCAGGCACCTTTAAAAAACATATCACCTACTTTACGATTTTTTTCTTCAATAGTAAGTTCTTCACCGGTTTCTTTATCAGTTTTTATAAGAGCCAGTAAGTCTGTTTTAAATATATCTGTCCAATTTTTTTTACTCATCTAATAATTAATTCATCTCTTCCTTAAGATAATGAGCAACTTCTTTATGAACAGGTCTCCCTCCGCGGGCTGCCTGTTTTATAGCTTCTTTAATTAAAGGTAATCCTGCATCTTTTCTTAAAAAACCGATAGCACCTGCATCAAAAGCATTCTGTACATGTAATTTATCTCCAAAAGCAGTTAACATAACTATTTTTAGAGAATTATTAAAAGCTAAAATCTCCTTTACGGCAGATATACCATCCAATCTTGGCATGGCAATATCCATCAAAATAACATCAGGTGCTATATCCAGTTTTTTTATTTTTTCAACAGCATCTCTGCCGTCTGTGGCCCAATCAAGTAATTCCATATCTTCAGTTTTTTCGAGAAGCTTCTGAATTATTATCTGAAAACTCCTGTTATCTTCAGCGAAAAAAACTTTTATTTTATTCTTTTTACCTGTAACTTCTCTCTGATCTATTAAACCGCTAATTGCAGAATCGTCTTCTGTCTGATAGCGACTTCTGGTTCGTCCCATTTCAGTAATTGAAACGACTTCTTCTATATTCTTCTCTTCCGAAGGAACGTCTGTCTTCTTTTCTTCTACTGTCTGTTCCCTGTCAATTTTATCCTGGCTATCTGGCACAAATAATGGTGTTTCAGTAGCTATATCTTTTGACACAATAACTTCAGCATTCAATTTAACATTACTGTAGTCAGTTTCTGTCTGATAGCGACTTCTGGTTCGCCCCATTTCAGTAATTGAAACGACTTCTTTTCTATTCTTCTCTTCCGAAGGAACGTCTGTCTTCTTTTCTTCTAATGTCTGTTCCCTGTCAATTTTATCATGCCGGCCATCTGCCACCAATAATGGTGTTTCAGTAGCGATATCTTTTGGCACAATAACTTCAGCATTCAATTTAACAGTACTGTAGTCATTACTGATTTTTTCTTCAAAGAAAGCCCACTTTGCCTCTCCTTCTTCTTTCCAGGCACCTCTATAGTAAATTTTTGAAACATCTTTACCAGGTTCGTCGGGCAAAGAAGGCACTTTAGTTTCAACAGACTTATCTGTTACTATAAATGCCAGCAGATCTGTTTTTAATATATCTCTTATTTTCTGTAAAATACTCATATAAATACTAACAAACATGACCGGAGCGGTCACAATCAAATATAAAAATCAACATCCAGTGTTTTCATATAAATTATTTAGATAAACTGCTTCTACATAATTTTCATCTAAAGCCTTATTTTACGCCATTAAAAATGAAAATTCCTATACCATTAAATTATTCAACATAAAACTAGGATAATTATAGCAAGACATTAAGATAAATACAAGACAATCAGTATTACTCTTTTAGAATATTTTTAACAATACTCGACACGAAAATTAATTTATAGTATAATGCTTGACGTAAGGAAAGTAAATAAACTTTTAGATAAAACATAAGGTTTTTATAGATAAAAAATTATTCTGAACAGATTTATTTTTTATGATATAATATTTTTAAAGAATAGAGGAATTAAAAGAGAGGATTCAGAATAAATTAATGATTCTTTTTAACTCTATTACTAATTCAGAAAGGGTTTTACCTTGTGGAATGTACTTTTTGTGGAAATATAAATGACCAGGCAAGTCGTTTCTGTAATAGCTGCGGAAAACCACTGAGAAAAACAACAGGCTCTACCGGCAATATTAATCCTTACCAGACAGTTGTCCCTTCATTATCTATTTTTTCAAATAGAATTCCTGCACCTGACGGGAAAGTAGATCCCAGGGGTAATACTCTTATGATCCATTCAGACGGAACTATTATAAATAATAAATACTCTCTTTACTATCTCACTGCCGGCGGAATGGGTGCTATTTATATGGCCCAGGATGTCAATGATAACGAATGGTATATTATAAAAGAGGCAGCATCTACTGACAGAGAAGAACAGCTTAAACTTATGGTATGTCTTACTCAGGAAAGGGAAACATTAATTCGTCTGAAACATCCTCATATTGTAAAAGCCTATGAGTTATTTATAGAAGGTGGCGCATGCTATCTTGTAATTGAATATATTGACGGCAGAGTAATGGAACATATAATTGAACAAAATATGCCTGAATTTCTGCCTGAAGAAGCGG
>DAIOEN010000256.1:0-9296 GCA_036746235.1 Vulcanimicrobiota bacterium
TTTTTGTGATTACCAGGATTTTTAGATAGTTTCACACGCATCACGCATTACGCATCACTCGTTATGACTCACTTTCCACCTTTTACTTTTTACTTTTTACTTTTCACTTTTCACTTTTCACAACTTACTTTCTACTTTTTACTTTTCACTTTTCACTTTTCACAACTTACTTTCTACTTTTCACTTTTCACTTTTCACTTTTCACTATTCCACACTCATATATCCCATCACCTCACTCATATAAGCTTCATTTCAAAAGTGTAAAAATGAAGTATATTAACATATTTTTTCACTCTGTCCTCTCTCCGGCATGGCTCTTCGCAATTCCATGCTTTTTGAAGCAGACTTTTTATTTATATCATTATATACAGGCAATTTTTATACCAGTGGTATAAAATATTCTGTTTTAGTTATACAAATTCCTGTGGTATAAGGTAGAAAAATTTTTATAAAGTCTGTGAAAGAATGATTTTTTGTGAGGGAAAAGTGTAAATTTTTACACTCTGTAAATTTTACACATTTACATTTTTGCTTTTCTTATTTTTCTTATCCTTTATATCTGATATAATAATAAAGAGGTGAGGTTTTATGCCTACTATCTCCGGCTCTTGTTGATACTGAATAGATGTGATAGAATTAAAATGGATGAGTATGAAAGAGAAGAGAGGAGATGTTAATTTATGGTTTTAGATGTTAAAGTTGACAGGCTTGAAGAAATGCTGATTAAAACACAGGAAGAAGTTCAAAAAACCAACCTTATAGTTCAGGGAATGGCTTTATCTATAAACAAATTAGGAAATGAAATGTTCGATTTTAAGAAAAAGACTGAATTATCCTTTGATAGAATGAATAAAAAATGGGAAGATGTGATAAAAAAACTTGGTACACTTGTTGAAGATATGGTTATTCCTAATATAGAATTTATTGCAGAAAAGTACTTCATGTTGAAAAATGGTAGAATATATACAAGAACTAAAATCTATAATCCTGTTAATAATGCAGAGCAGAGAGAGTTTGATGTTATAGCTGTGTACTCTGATAGAATAATCCTTGTAGAAGCAAAATCCAATCCGAGACCGGAAGAAGCCAGGGATTTTATTGATTTGATAAAGAGTAAAGAATTTTTTAAATATTTCCCTGAGTACACCGGTAGAGAATTAATTCCTGTTTTCGCTTCTTTTCATATTCCCGGTAATGTTCTTAAACAGCTAACAAAACATAAAATTTTTGCTATGGGTATTAAAGAAGATACTATGGATATTTTAAATCTTGAATTATTACAGCTATAACAATGCACAAAAATTATAGAAATTCATACTTAGAGCCTATCCGAAAAATAATATTTATATCATGTCCACTGCCAGGTTCTGGAGAAAAATATATACCTTATTACGAGTCATTTGTAAAAACAGGTTTACAGTTGATACGAAGCTGATTAAAATAATCCTTGTTTTCTGCGGAGTTGAGTTGAAGTATAGATGGATCTTTGTTAAGAATTAATCTCATGTGGAGAAAATAATAGAAATTCAGTCTTCACTGCCATGAATTTTACCTGTTGCTATTTCACGGTTTTTATAGTTTTACAGAGAAATGTCTGATAGAAATCATCTGAATTTCTCCATGTTCTATCCATTTATTGAGGCGGTTTCTGTCCATTATCATCAGAAGGTCTCTTTCCTCCGGGTCTCTTTGCCTTCTTACTGCCATCCTTTTTCTGCCGAGTCTTGCTCTGAGTGAGAAATAATTCTTTTTCTTTTCTTTTATAAATTCATCGAAATTAATTTTTCTCAATTTCCTTCACTTCCCTGAGCAGTTTTTCAAGTTCTTCTGATGTCTGTTCTTCAGAGCATCTTTTTTTTAGATATTCCATATCCAGTTTTTCCTTATATATAAAAAGTAACTCCTTAAAAATATAATAGCATAAATAGAGTGATTGTAAAATAGTCAATTACTTCTCAATATATGGTTTATCTTCATCCGAACTATCCGATAAATCCGATTTATCCGAGTTCAGACTGAAGATATAAAGGATAGATTTGCGGAACTGCAGGAAGGGTTAAGAAGTTTGTGATGGTCTATGAAAATTTTGTATGGTAAACAGGTTCTCAGATTTTTTGACATTCCAGATCTTCAATTCGAATTTCATGTTCTTTGAGTATGCTGGAAATAATATCCAGTTTTGCAGACTGTCTGTCTAATTTTCTGTTGATTACTTTTATCTCTGACTGTAGTATTAAGGTTCTGTTATCCAGTTCATTAAATCTTTCTTTCATATTTTCTTCCACATTGCCGAGTCTTTCTTCCACATTGCCGAGTCTTTCTTCCACATTGCCGAGTCTTTCTTCCACATTGCCGAGTCTTTCTTCCACATTGCCGAGTTTTTCTTCCACATTGCCGAGTTTTTCATTTATCTTTTTTATTTCTGATAATATCTGATTTAATATTTCTTCCATAACTATCTCCTTCTTTAATCTATCTTACCTGTTAATTATTATATTCTTATTACATCTTTCTGTCAAACAACAAAAAAACGCAATCTCCTTATCTTTTCTCCAGGTCTTATCTGTGGTAAAATATATTACTGAACTGAGCATAAATAATTAATATTTAAAATTGTGAAGAGTGAAGGGTGAAGAGTGAAGAGAAAGAGATTTTATTAAATATTAATGCTCAAGTCAGTAATGAATATAGTCTGCCAGGAAAATGGTTTTTGCAGGCATGGACAGGAAATACAGAGCAAGAATACCTGAGATAGACGAGAAATCTTTCTGAAATCCTGTTAATCCTTTATCCTGACCATCCCGGTTCAGACAAAATAAGGGAGGAGTAAGCAATTGACAGACACCGCTTTAATCATAGAAGAACAGCAAAAAGAAATAGAAGAACTCAGGAAATTAAAAGAAGAACTTGAAAGACGAGGAAAAATAGAACAGCTTGCTGCCACCATATCCGCGAGATTTATAAACCTTCCCCTTGAAGAAATTGAAAGTAATATAAAGGCTTCTTTGAAGGAAATAGTCGAATTTACCGGCCTTGAAGGTTGTACCGTTAATCTCTATCCTGACGGCAAAATAGTTAAAAAAATCTATTACTATGGCATACCTTTAAAAGGTTTTAACTGGCAGGAAAAAGTCGATTTTATGATGGAGGCGGATATCAGCCGTTTTACCTGGAGTTATGAAAAGCTCAAAAGATTCGAAACCATTTATGTACCCGATATGGATCTCCTTCCTCCCGAAGCGGAAGCAGATAAAAAAGCATGGCAGGCTCTGGGGATGTTATCACACCTTTCAATCCCTCTCTGTATAAAAAATAAACTTACAGGTCATGTGGCTTTTGTCAATTCGGCCAGTGCCATATCATACAGCAATGAAGAACTGATGCTTCTGAAACTCATAACGGAAATCTTTGCAGGAGTTCTCGACAGAAAGGACATGGAAGAAAGAATACTTTACAGGGTGGGCATAGAACATCTTGTTACCTCAATTTCTTCCCGCTTCATAAACCTGAAACCTGAAGACATGGACAGAGAAATAAATATGGCCCTCAGGAAAATAGGAGAATTTGCCGAACAGGACAGGGTTTTGATATGTCTTTTTTCAGAAGACGGAAAATATCTTGACATTACTTACGAATGGGAAAGAGAAGGACTCAAGACACAGGGAGACACTATGAAAGGTATGCCTGTAGATTCTGTCAGTTATTCTGGCAATATTATAAAAAATCAGGGTTTTCTTTACATGAAAAATGTCCTGGAAGAACTGCCTCCTGAAGCGGAAACAGAAAGAAAGATGGCAGAAGTTCTGAATGTGAAATCTGTCGTCATGTTACCTCTCATGCATGGCGGGTCTTTCATGGGCCAGATGAATTTCACCTCTTCTACCGGCGAAAGAATCTGGTCTGATGACGACATAAAACTCCTCAAAATGCTTGCAGAAACTTTCACTAACCTTTTCCTTAAAAGAAAATCAGAAGGAGAACTGATTAAAGCAAGGGAAGAGGCAGAGGCGGCATCCCGTGCAAAGAGCGAATTTCTTGCCAATATGAGCCATGAAATAAGAACTCCTCTTAACGGTGTTATGGGCATGTTAGGCCTTCTCCTTGATACGGATCTTTCTTCAGAACAGAAAAGATATGCTTCTGTAGCAAGGCTTTCCGCTTCATCTCTACTCAATGTAATAAATGATATTTTAGACTTCTCCAAAATAGAAGCGGGGAAACTGGAATTTGACTCAATAAACTTCAATCTCTGTAAAACAGTGGAAGATATTTTAGATACAATGGCCCTTTCTGCCTACGAAAAGGGTCTGACCTTTGCCTGCCACATAGATGATGATACTCCTCTTAACCTGAAAGGAGACCCGGGAAGACTCTGTCAGGTCATATATAATCTCGTGAATAATGCCATAAAATTTACCTCCAGAGGAGAGGTCGTTTTACGCATAACACCTGAAGAAGTAAGTGAGGAAAAAGCAAAAATAAGATTTTCCGTGACCGATACCGGTATAGGCATAGAAAAAGATAAACTGGATAAACTCTTTAAATCTTTCTCCCAGGTAGACTCTTCATCTACCAGGAAATACGGAGGCACCGGCCTGGGGCTTGCCATTTCGAGGAGACTCTCAGAAATGATGGGCGGAACTATAGGTGTCGAGAGTGAAAAAGATAATGGTTCCACCTTTTATTTTACTGTAGTCTTTCAGATAGAACCTGACGGGAAAGAAATCATAAGTGAAGATATAAGAGACAGAAGAATCCTTGTAGTGGATGATAATAAAACAAACAGATTTGTTCTCCTGAATTACCTCCGTTATTACGGCTGTTACTGTGAAGAAGCAGAAGACGGATTCATTGCTTTAGAGAAGCTTCACGAAGCAAAAAACAGCGAAAAACCTTTCGATGTGGCCATAATAGATATGGAAATGCCGGGCATGGACGGAGCCGCCCTGGGGAAAAAGATAAAGTCTGACTCTGTGTTAAAAAACACTGCCATGATACTTTTAAGCTCCATATGCCGTTACGGAGATATGCTCCTTATGAAGGGCGCCGGTTTTTCCTCTTATCTGACGAAACCTGTAAAGAGGGAAGAAGTCCACCGTGCAATAGCAGTTTCTCTCGGTATGAGAAAAGAGGAAGAACAGCAGGAAAAACCTGTAAGAAAGAAAAAGGGAAAGGTCCGGATACTGGTAGTGGAAGATAATATAAAAAATCAGGAAATCGTAAGAGTGAGTCTTGAAAAAGATGGCTATTCAGTTGACTGTGCCGGAAACGGGAAAGAGGCCCTATCTGCGGTATCTAAAATTCCCTATGATATTATCCTGATGGATATAATGATGCCGGAAATGGACGGCATTACTGCCACAGAAGAGATAAGAAAGAGAGAAAAAGTCAATGGCTCCTTCACTCCCATAATAGCCATGACTGCCTATTCCGACAGGGCAGATGCAGTGAGATGCTATAAGGCAGGAGTGAATGATTATCTTCCCAAACCTGTAAATTCAAAAGAACTCCTTAAATCAATAGAAAATCTTTTAAGAGATTACGGGAAAATAGAGAAGAAATCACTGTCCATAATCATTGCAGAAGATAACAGGACAAACAGAGAAGTTGCACTGGGTATTTTAAGGAATATGGGTTACAGTGCCGATGCGGTGGAGAACGGAAAAGAACTGCTCTCTGCCATTCGGAACAAACATTATGACCTTGTATTTACCGATATACAGATGCCTGAAATGAACGGTTTTGAAGCAGTGAAAGCCATAAGGGAAAGGGAGAAAGATACGGGGAAACATATGCCTGTAATAGCCATGACTGCCCATGCGAGAGCCGAAGACAGAATTGAATGTTTATCTGCCGGTATGGATGATTATGTGTCGAAACCTGTGGATAAGAGGGATATAGAAAATGCCATAGAGAGGATTTTCGGAGGGAAAGCTCCTTATGTTCCTGAAGAAATACTTGTTTCAGAAGAAGATGTAATTTTTGACTCTGCCTCTTTTCTGTCCCGTCTTGGCGGACATATGAATATTTTCACCAGTACTCTTAACCTGAGTATTGAAGATTTCGATGAAGCTTTTACTATGCTCGATGAGGCCATAGATAAAGGAGACATTGATAAGATAAGACTCTATGCCCATTCTGCCAAAGGTTTAAGTGCCAATATAAGTGCCGGCAGGTTAAAGAAGGTGTCTTGTGACCTTGAAATGGCTTCTGAGAACGGGGACAGGGAGAAATGGAGAGAAATTTTTTCCATGATGAAAGAGAGATTTGTTGAACTTAAGGAAGAGATAGAGAAGTTTTTTTAGTATAAGATTAAAATGCGTTATTTTATTCAACATAAGTTATATATAATTCCAAAAATTATAGACACCAGAATAGTTCCCGGATGAAATAGAGATTTGTGAGCTTCTCCATTAGGATTATAAATCTCTATAGGCATCTTTTCTTAATATAACTTCAGTTATTGTAGCAATCTTATTTTCTCTGTCTATCTCATAACGAATCCTATAATTACCTATTTTTATTTTACCTATATTTTTATGCCCCTTTAACCTGGCAATCCCTGTGAACCCTTGCCTGAAAAGTCTTATTTCCTTATAAACTCTTTCTCTTGTGTCTTTATCCAGTTTTTTTATATCTTTTTTAGCGGATTTACTTAATTTAACCTTCATTTTCAATCTCCCTGATAGCTTCCTCAAAATCCTGGACTTCTCCCGCCTCTATTTCTTTTCTTCCCCTTTCTATTGCTTCTATATCTTCAGGTGTCGGGTCTTCTTCCGGTGCATTATCATGGGCTTTTATAAAGTTATCCCATTCTTTATCTTCTTGTTTACCACAGATAAGGGTAACTATATACTCCTGCATGGTAACTCCCTGTAATGCTGATTTTGCTTTTAATGTCCTGTGTTCTTCATCTGTAAGAAAAAGATTAAACTTCTTACTTCTTTTTATTTGTTCTTTTACTGCCATATAAAACACACTCCTTTATAGTTTATATCTTAATTATAATCTATAAGACTTTAAATATCAATAAGATATATATTCTAGTCAGGAGTTATGTGAATTTTCACAAACATCCAGTGAATTCAGGAGTCAGTCATCAGAAGTTAGAATAAAATATAGATCTTATGAAGCCTGGCTCCTGTTTTAATTTTCAAAATGTGTAACTCATGTTCTATAACTTATTGAGTATGGAAGAATAAATATTGTATCCGGTAGTATTCCTGTGATCAACCCATACTACATAAGCATTTTCTGATAAATCTGCTCCTGCAAATCCCCATCCGGCAACATTTGGAACATCATTTACTCTTATACCTGGATTCCAGTTTCCGCCGGAAGGGCGATAAGAAAAATATACATTAAAGATAAAATCTTCATGCCAGGTAATATAAAGGTTACCTGATGGATCCGACGCTATTCTTGGCCATACACAATTAACAGTATTTGCTGATGAATTATCTACTCTGACACTTGGAGACCAGTTACCACCGGGTGTCTGATAGCTGTAATAAATATGGTTATATCCATTTCTATTATCATGCCATACAACATAAGCATTACCTGAAGCATCTATTGCTATTCCAGGTAACTCACAGGAAAAATTAGGATTTATATTGTCATCTACTCTTGTACTTGATGACCAGTTACCTCCTGATGGACGATAGGAAAAATATATGTCAGTATTTCCATTTCTGCTGTCCTGCCAGATTGCGTAAGCATTACCATTTGAGTCCACTGCTATAGAAGGAAAGTCTCCGGAACCCTGCAGTGCATCATTTACCTTCACATTTTCAGACCAGCTGCCACCTGATGGTTTATAGGAAAAATAAATATTACTGTTATTAGAAGACCAGATTGCATAAAAATTTCCTGTAGAATCCACTGCTGTGGATGGATGTACTGCCCATTCATGAGATCCACCGTCATTTACTCTGACATTTGCTCCAACACTATGACTTGGCGGTATATTAGGTGTAAAAGTAGGAGTAGGAGTAGGAGTCTGATTGCTATTCGGATCTCCTACAATTATTTCATAATTTCCAGTTCCTTTGTAGAAAATTACCTGTTCTGTAGTATTTTCTCCTCTTACAGTTACTTCTATACGATATTTCCCGGGTGAAAGTTCTATTGTTCCTGTTATGTAGTCATCTGTCCATTCATTTATAAATGCTCCGCCAAAAGAAGAACCCCAGGGATTATTCGGATCCCCTTCATTTACCTGAATAAATCTGATGTCTCCGTTTACACTGTCACGGCTCAGGCCGAAATTGTCACCTGTAAGAGTAAAGTTTACAGCAGAATAATCGTTTGACGGATCACTGTTGTTTGCTATACCTGTCAGGACAGGTAATCCGTAAACAAGAATCCTTCCCGGTCCTCCGTAGCCGGGGTCATAGTTATAGGTGCCGGCCATGTCGAATAAATGACTTTCCGTATGAAATACCTCTGCTGTAACAGGCTGAGTTATATGTTCTGCATGAGCTATTGGGCCAATACCCAGGGTAAGGCCGTTCAACCATATCTGTCTGTCATTATCATAATCCTGATTTTGAAACAGAAGATCTGTTCCTGCCGGTATGTCTATTTCCTGTGGATTACAACTTCCGTCAGGTCCAATTGCTATGCCGAGCTGAATGAGGCTGGGCCCTTCTGTAGCTCCGGGAGTCATATAGAAGCCATGCTTTCTGTGGCAGAGAAGGTTTCCTGATGGGGCAAGCACTTCTATCGTGGCTGTATTAAGCCCTACAGGAACATTAGAAACGGTAAGGGTATAAGTTCCTGCCCCTGTGGGGTCAAGGTCATTTCTTTCTCCTGTAATGGAAGTGGAAATTGCTTCACCTGTGATTGTAACTCTCAGTGTATGTGAGTTATACGGAAGATCTGAACCTGCAAGATCTTTTGCTCTGACGCCGGAACCTGAGCCGGGAAATTGTACCTCTACTTTAAAGGTTCCTGTAGGTAGATTAGATGGTATTGTAGAACCCGGTGTTGTAGTCGGGTTATTGGGGACTTCAACGAGTGTTCCAGGAGTAGCAGTCGGATCTATTGTGGTAACTGACCCGTTATTTGGAATTACTCCTGTAGAGCCTCCTCCGCCGCCGCATCCTGCTATTAACATAATTGCTAAAATTACTAATAAAATACTGTATTTTTTTACACACTTTCTCCTCTCTGACGGGGATTTATGGGATTTGTGGGATTACCGGGATTGGTAAATCCTTCTGAATTACATAAATTTCTTTTTGATTTTGATTTTTATGATTTTTGTGATTACCAGGATTTTTAGATAGTTT
>DAIOEN010000257.1:0-9270 GCA_036746235.1 Vulcanimicrobiota bacterium
TCATAACACCGCCTGTATTACAGGTTCTGGTAGATAAGTTTGCCATAAAACCTATATCTACGCCTGATGAAGATTTAAAAGCAATTTTAAAGAATTAATTTCTAATGTAAGGGCGATCTGTTACAGGATCGCCCTTACATATTTTTTCAGGAAGGTGATTACTTACAATAAATATGAAAATTTGCCTCATGTAGTAATTATAGGAGGAGGTTTCGGGGGCCTTTATGCAGCTAAAGCTATGGGGCGGTTGCCTGTAAGAGTTACTCTTCTGGACAGGCAAAATTATCATCTCTTTCAGCCTCTTCTTTACCAGGTTGCCACAGGAGGTCTTTCTCCGGGTGATATAGCTTCTCCTCTGAGGGCAGTATTAAGCAAGTATAAAAATATTTCTGTCCTTATGGCGGAAGCAGTGGATATAGACGGAGAAAAAAAGAAAGTTATACTCAAAGATGGCGAACTCTTCTATGATTTTTTAATAGTCGCCACAGGGGTGGAAAAGAATTATTTCGGTCATGATGACTGGGAAAAACATGTTCCCGGACTTAAAACAATAGGGGATTCCCTTGAGATAAGAAACAGGGTTTTCTTTGCTTTTGAAGCGGCTGAGAAAGAAAAAGATGAAGCAAAAATAGAGGAATGGATGACCTTTGTAATAGTCGGAGCAGGCCCGACAGGAGTCGAACTTGCAGGTGCTCTCGGTGAGCTTTCCTATGGAACAGTAAGAAAAGATTTTAAAAATATAGATCCGGGGAAAACAAAAATTTTTTTACTTGAAGGATCTGATAGAATTCTTCCTTTTTTCCCTGATGTGCTTTCCGAAAAAGCAGAAAAATCACTCCGCCGTCTGGGAGTAACAGTAAAAACAGAAACTCTTGTAACAGATATAAACGAAAACAGAGTTTCGGTAAAGGTCAGAGACGGAGACGAAATTATATCTGCAGCAACGGTTTTATGGGCTGTAGGAATAAAAGGAAGTCCTATGGGAGAAATACTTTTTAAACATGGCATGGCAGAACTTGATAAAATCGGTCGTGTAATAGTCAATCCTGATTTAACGGTAAAGCATAATAATGATATTTTTGTAATAGGAGACCTGGCAAATTTTTCTCATCAGGGAGGAGCACCTTTGCCGGGAGTTGCACCTGTGGCAATACAGCAGGGAGATTATGTGGCACGCCATATTACTATGCAGTTAAAGGGAAAAAAACCTGTGCCTTTCAGGTATTTTGATAAAGGCAGTCTTGCTGTTATAGGACGCAATTCGGCAGTTGTAGATCTCGGATTTATCCGTTTCGGAGGCATAGTGGCATGGCTTGCCTGGGTCTTTATTCATATTTATTATTTAATAGAATTCGATAATAAATTTCTTGTACTGTTTCAATGGGCATGGAACTATTTTACCAGGAAAAGAGGGGCAAGGTTGATTATGAAATAAAATTCCTTCCCTCCTGTGGAAAAATATGTATTAAGTTTTTCAGTAATATTACCGAAGATAAATAATATAGATTTCTATATTAAGAACCTATCCGAAAAGTAATATTTATTGTACATCACTTCCGGTGGGTGAGGCTCTGGAGAAAAATATATACCGTATTAACAGTAATTTGTAAATTAAATAAATGTAATATCGTAGCAGTCTTTAAAGACATGTTGTTTTGCACGAGGATTATAGATTTTTCGGAAGAGCCTCACCCACCGGAAGGTATTTGATGACTTTTCGGATAGGCTCTAAATAAATAATTAAGAGGTGATGTTATGAAAATCAGGGATAAACTGATTGTTACGACTCTCGGATTTTCACTGATTATTACGGCCATGTTTTTTATAACATGGCATACTACATCTTTACAGAAAGATGATGGTCTGGTAATTAATCTTGCAGGAAGGCAGAGAATGTTATTGCAGAAAATGGTAAAAGAATTATTATTCTATAGTACAGATAAAAATAGCGGTTCTGTTGCAGCAGATAAGGTAAATAATACTATAAAGGTATTCGAAATGACTCTTTCGGCCCTGAAGGATTCAGGGAAAGCTCCACTGTCAATAGAACTGAATAATGCAGAATACAGAGTATGTCCGAAAGCAAAAGGTACTGCTTACATACATATGGAAAGGGTCGCAGAGAAATGGACAGTATTTTCTGATAAAATTATATCTGCAATGAATAAGAAGACCTTGTCAGGCGATGATATGTCCTGGATACAGGAACATGATGGAGAATTGCTTGCAGAACTGGATGAAACTGTAAAAATAATGCAGAAACAATCTGAAGATAGAGTGAAATATCTTCTGATTAAACAAATTGCAGGTATTATTATAGGTCTTTTTTTTATGATATATTCTATCATAACAGTTCTGTCTGTTGTAAAAAAATTGGATAAAACAAGGAGTTTTGCCATGCAATTAGGAAAGGGTGATTTAACGGCAATTTCCGGTATAGAAGGGCAGGATGAACTCGGACTTGTAGGAAAAGATCTTGATGATATGACAGGGAATTTAAAGTCTATGTTTTCCGGTATAAATGAGAATGCCGGGAAAGTTGATAATTCTTCGGAAATATTGGCAGGTATTTCAAAGAAGATGGGAAAGATTATTGATGATGTTTTTCAGAAATCTAATTCTGTCGCCGCTGCAGCAGAAGAAATGAGTTCCAATATGGGTTCAGTAGCTGCAGCTATGGAAGAAACTTCTACCAATGTCACTATGGTCGCAGCTTCAGCGGAGGAAATGACTACTACTATAAATGAAATAGCAGCAAATGCTGATAAAGCTCGTTCCGTCACGAAAAAAGCTGTATCTGAAGCTCATATGGCATCAGATAGGGTTGTAGAGTTAGGTAAAGCGGCACAGGAAATAAGTAAATTTACGGAAGTTATTTCAGAAATCTCCGAGCAGACAAATCTTCTTGCCCTGAATGCTACGATAGAAGCAGCAAGAGCCGGAGAAGCAGGTAAAGGATTTGCCGTAGTGGCAAATGAAGTAAAATCACTGGCAAGACAGACAGGCGAATCTACTAAAGAAATTAAAGAAAAAGTTGGAGGGATACAGACTGCTACAGATGCAGCTATTGTGAATATAAAGCAGATAGTTGATATAGTGAATAATGTGAATCACATAGTGGTTGCCATAGCAACAGCTGTAGAAGAACAGTCTGCCACGACAAAGGAGATTGCCATGAACGTTGTTCATGCATCTCAGGGAGTTTCGGAAGTGAATGTAAACGTATCCCAAATATCCTCTGTTTCCCAGGAAATTGCAAAAGATATTACTGATGTAAATAAAGCAGTCTATGAAATATCTCAGAATGGAGCCATGGTAAATAAAAATGCAGAAGATTTATACTGTCTTTCAGAAGAGTTAAAAAAAATGATTGGAAAATTTAGATTATGAAGGCAAAAGCAGACATGGAGAAAAAGACAGTTGAAGCTATGATTTCTATGTACTGTAAAGGTATTCATAAATCAAAGGGAGGTTTCTGTGAAGACTGTAAGAATCTTCTGGACTATGCCTTTATGAGGTTAGATCTGTGTCCTTTTAAAGATAAAAAGCCTGTCTGCACAAAATGTACTGTTCACTGTTATAAAGATGATATGAGAAAGAAAATCAGAGAAGTTATGAAATATTCAGGGCCCAGAATGGTGCTGAAACATCCTGTTTTAACCGTTTTTCATTATATTTAACAGGAAACTTAATATATTATAGTGAAGAGTGAAGGGTGAAAAGTGAAGAGTGAAGGGTGAAGAGTGAATGGTGAAGAGAAATGAGTTTTGTAAAATTATTTAAATCAGTAATGTAAGAAAGAAGGAATTTCAGTTACTCTTAAATAATTCTTATAAAAACTGTTTTAAAGGAATGAGCTTATGCAAAATAGACTGGACTGTACCATACAAAAATACAGACAAGCATGTGATTATATGGAAATAAGAGTGGAAGATTATGAAAGCAGATCCATTCAAATAAGAACCGGTGATACACAGATAAAGGATTCAATGGAAATAGGAGGGAATGTAAGAGTACTTAAAAAAGGAGCATGGGGATTTGCTTCTTTTAATGACCTGGATTTACTGGATGATTTCGCAGAAAAAGCCATAAAACAGACAGAAAAAGCAGGTAATACAGGTGTTATGATGACTTCTGTTCCTTCTGTTTTTGAACTGGTAAAAATCGAACCGGTTCCGGGAAAATTTTCCCTGAAAGACAGGATAAAACTTCTGAATAGTTATAATGAAATAGTTTTAAATTATAATAAAAATCTGATTAAAAACTCGATTATTTTTTATAATGAAGAATTTAAGAAAAAATATTTTATTACTTCTGAAGAAACATATATAGAACAGGAAACTCTTGACACAGGTATCTGTGTCGCTGCCGTTGCCACAAAAGATAACTTTACTCAAATGGGTTCTGTTTCCCGCGGCAGTTCCGATGATTTTTCCGTATGTGAGAATCTTGAAGAAGATATAAAAAGAGCGTGTACGCTGGCTATTGAACATCTTGAAGCTGTTCCGGTAAAATCAGGCACCTACACTGTTATCTGTGATCAGGAAGTAGCAGGTGTTTTTGTCCATGAAGCCTTCGGCCATAACTGTGAAGGTGATAATTATAAAAATAAAGACATGGAAAAAGAAATGGCCCTGGGAAGAGTTCTTGGCGGTAAAATACTGAATATTTATGATACAGGTCTTTATAAAGGTTGCAGGGGATATATAAAATATGATGACGAAGGTGTAAAGAGTGAAAAGACTTATCTTGTAAAGGAAGGAATACTGTCAG
The DNA here is from genome assembly GCA_036746235.1 of Vulcanimicrobiota bacterium. Lineage (GTDB taxonomy): Bacteria > Vulcanimicrobiota > SpSt-956 > SpSt-956 > JAKJGF01 > CALARM01. The sequence goes on from DAIOEN010000257.1 coordinate 4,774, forward strand.
GCAGACTTCATACAAGGGAGACATCTGCACTCATGGAGGAGAAAGTCACAGGTTCGGCAAGAGCCATTAATTACAGGTATCCTCCTATATGCAGAATGAGGCATACCTGTATAGAAAAAGGGACCGGCACCTTCAGGGATATGATAAAAGAGATAAAAAACGGCATTTATGCCCTGAAATCGGCTTCAGGTACATCAAACGGTGAAACTTTTACTATCATTCCCTGTTTCTCTTATATGATAAGAAACGGAGAACTGGCAGAACCTGTAAAAGGTGTAAAAATAAACGGTAATCTCTCTAAAAGCCTTAAAAATATAGATATGATTGGTTCCGATTTCGAAACAATCAACGGTCTCGGCGGATGCGGTAAAAAAGGGCAGTTCCCTCTGCCCATATCAAAAGGTGCTCCCCATATAAGAATTCAGAATGTTCCCATAGGAGGTGAAGTATAATGGAAGATCTGAAAAAAATTTTAGATCTTACCTCTAAAAGAGCAGAAAAAAGCGAAATCTTTTATATGAAAACCTTTAAAGATTCTGTGATTTTCGAAGCGGATAAAGTGGAAAACATGGAAAATTCTCAGAGTGAAGGAATGGCTTTAAGGCTGGTTAAAAATAAGAGAACCGGTTTTGCCACATCTACAATAATCAATGAACAGATAATAGAAAAAGCTCTTGAAAATTCGGAATTCGGAGATGAGGGGATCGCTGATTTTTCTTCTGAAAAACTATTGTTTCACCCGGAACATTATATAAGCGAGACTGTGGAAAAGATAGAACCGGCTTCGTTTTTTGACAGAGGAATGAAGATAATAGAAACATTGAAACATTTCGATAATAGAATAAAAGTCAATATAAGTTTTGAAAAGATATTTCGCCATGTCTCTTTATTGACTTCTTCCGGTTTTTGCGGAGATTATGAAAAAAATTATTACAGCCAGTTCCTGGGAACTCAACTGGTAACAAAAGACGATATATTCAATGTATGGAATGGTTTTTCCGACAGTGAGTTCACCGGAGGAGATGAAAAATTGATTGAAGATACCATGTTTTATGTAGAACATGGGAGGAATGTAGTTGATATTGAAACAGGAAGATATCCTGTTTTATTTCTTCCTGACAGTCTGACTTCTTTGTTGAAAATTCTCTGTTTCTCTTTGAACGGTTACAAAATTTTTCAGAAATTTTCTCCCCTTCATGAAAAACTCGGAGAAGCCATGTTTGATGACAGATTTACCATGTATGATGATAAAACCATGCCTGGAGGGGAAAATTACCTGCCCTTTGATGACGAAGGTGTTCCTGCAAGAAAAACTGTTCTTGTAGAAAAGGGGATAATAAAAAATTTTCTTCTGGATTTAAAATACGGAAATAAATTAAATATGAATTCTACCGGTAATTCCCTGCGGAGTAACGGTATGGGCGATAGAAACTATAATTATGCTCCGTCCATATGGCCTGCCACTGTAGTTGTAGAACCGGGCAATATATGCAGTAAAGAACTGATAGAGAATATAGACCTTGGCCTTCTTGTGAAAAGTACTCCGCCCCTTTCATCTGAAATGAGCCAGAATGGTGATTTTTCAGGAACATTAACACTGGGATATAAGATAGAAAATGGGAAAATAGCAGGAAGGGTTAAAAATGTAGTTATTACCGGCAATATTTATAAATTGTTAAAAAATCAACTTCTCGCCATAAGTTCTGACAGAACTTTTTCAAAGACTTCAGAATATAAACTCCCGTGGATGTTATTTAAAGATGTTGATGTTACGGCTTAAATAAGGTTACAATATGGATAAATTATTGAAGAAATTAACCTTGATTTTCCTGGGTATTTTAATGGGAACAGGCTTTTATACCTTTTATTATGCGAAGGGTTATTCCTATATGTTCGATAAACCTGAAGCCTGTATAAACTGCCATGTTATGAGAGAACATTATGATGGCTGGAGAAATTCTTCCCATCATGCTTTTACTACCTGTAATGACTGTCATGTTCCTCATGAAATAATTTATAAATACCCGGCAAAAGGCCTCATAGGTATGAAACACAGTTACTATTTTACTGCAGGAAATTTCCCGGAACCTATAAAAATAGGGCCAACAAGCAAAAAAATTGTGGAAGCAAACTGCAGAAGATGTCATGAACATATAGTAGGAGCAATAGATGGGGATCACAGTGAGAAACTTGAATGTACTTTCTGTCATGATAATGTGGGACATAAAAAATGACAGGGATTTATGGGATTTTTAGGATTACCGTGATTGAGATTTTGATGCTGTTGAATATTTAAACGAAAGGAGAGGAAAGGCTGGATTGACTTACTGATATGACTGTGAGCATGTAATAAACATGTTCTTCCTGTCACGCGTCACGCATTACATACCGGTAATTTGACTCCAGTCGGTCAAAATATGCTTAAATATGTGAATAAAATTTATATTTTAATTCTGCTCGTTTCTGTAATAGGTACTTTCCTTGTCACTGCATTACTTGTAAATATATTTGAAAAAAAAGAGGAAGGTAAAAATCGTTTTGTTCAGGTCGTTCCAATAGGAGAATATGAATCTGATCCTGCAGTATGGGGCCATAATTTCCCCGATGAATATGATACATGGCGCAGAACCACTGAAAATTACGGAGATACTGAATTCGGCGGAAGCAGTAAAAGAGATAAACTTGCAGAAAATCCAAGGTTGAAGACTCTCTATGGAGGATATCCTTTCAGCATTGAATATAACGATGAAAGAGGCCATGGCTGGTCAATTGTAGATGTAGTAAGCATAAAAAGACTGGGTGACAAAAAGCCCGGTACCTGTTTTACCTGCAAAAGCAGTGATAATGTACGTATGTGGCATGAAATGGGAGCGGAAAAATTCTATCTCACACCTATGAAAGAACTTGTAACTCATGCTAAATACCCTATCAGCTGTCTTAACTGCCATGATCCGAAAACTATGGAATTACGTCCTGCCAATCCTGCTTTCCTTGAGGCCATGAAGGAAAGAGGTATTGATATTTCTGCCGCTACAAGACAGGAAATGAGAAGCTATGTATGCGGCCAGTGTCATGTGGAATATTATTTTGAAAGCAAAGAAAAGCCAGTGCTGCATTTCCCCTGGAAAAACGGCCTTGCCCTTGATGATATAGAAAAATACTATGATGATATTAATTTCCATGACTGGACATACCCCGGCACCGGAACAGACATGATAAAGATGCAGCACCCTGATTTTGAATTATGGTCTACAGGTATTCATTCCAGAAGCGGTGTCGCCTGTGCGGACTGTCATATGCCATTTAAAAGAATTGGATCTCAGAAAATTTCCAATCACTGGATAAGAAGCCCCCTTATGACCGTTAATGCTTCATGTCAGACCTGTCACAGATGGGATGAACAGGAACTCAAACAGAGGGTTTCTATTATACAGAGAAGAACGAGAAAATTGATGGATCAATCTGAAATTGCTATTATAGACGCAATCAATGCCATTAAAACTGCAAAAGATGGAGGAGTGGATGATACTGCCCTTGTTGAAGCAAAAAAACTCCATAGAAGAGCCCAGATGAGATGGGATTTTATCAGTTCCGAGAATAGCATGGGATTTCACAGCCCACAGGAATCTGCAAGATTGCTGGCCGAATCTATTGATTTTGCCAGACAGGCACAGATAACCGCCATGAAAGCTTTAGAGAGTAAAGGTAAGAAGGTAAGCCATAGCACAAAATTGTCTTCTTTTCGTTAAAATTTTTCTGAAAATACTATTGACAGAATTTTTTTTTCTGTTATAATGTAGTTAGTAAATACTAACTAACGTAATAAATTTTTTTAACCATTTTAGTTAGTTAGTGATAACTAATAAGAAGGAAGATTGAAATGGCAGATTTCACGGTAAGGCAGAAAGAAATTATTGGCGTTTCCATAGAGCTTATTTCGAAAGGAGGCATACAGGAATTAACTATAAAGCATATTTCCAAAGAAATGGGTATAAGTGAGCCTGCAATATATCGCCATTTTGAGAGTAAGCTTGACATACTTCTCGCTATTCTTACATATTTTGAAGACCTTACGACATGTGTGTCAGAAAAGGCTTTTTCTATGAAATGTCCTGTTTTTGACAGGATAGAAACTTTTTTTGCCGGACTTATGGATGAATTTGTTAAAAATCCGTCTCTGACGAAGGTAATTTTTTCAGAAGAGATTTTTCAAAATGACAGGAGATTATCCGAAAAGGTTCTGTCTGTTATGAAAGGTCATCAGAAAAAAGTTCTTGAATGTGTAAAAGAGGGGCAACTCAAGGGTCATATAAGAAATGACATCAAGGAAAAACATGCTGTTATGTTTATTATGGGCACCTTCAGATTGCTTGTAACAAGATGGAGACTTTCCGGCTTTAACTTTGATTTAAAGCAGGAAGGTAAGGAACTGTTCAGTTCCCTGAAAAAATTAATTGTAAAGGAGTAATATTATGAAAATTACAGATGTTAAACATG
>DAIOEN010000258.1:0-2669 GCA_036746235.1 Vulcanimicrobiota bacterium
GAATATTCCAGTGCATCTTCATATTTTTTTTGTTTGTACAGAGCCAGTCCTTTACCACAGAAAGCTATCGTTGACGAAGGAGCTAATTCTATTGCTTTATTATAGCATTCAATAGCAGAGGTGAATTTTTTTAGCATGATTAAACTTTCTCCCTTGCTATTCCAGGAGTCAGTATGGCCGGGATTTATTTTTAGAGCTTTAGTGAAACATTTAACTGCTTCACCATGCTGTTCCATATATGCCAGTGCTTTGCCTTTATCATAATAAACCATATAATCGTCTTTAACAGATTTCAGAACCTTATCGAAAGATTTAATAGCATCACTGTATTTTCCCATGGCAAAGAGTGTTGTTCCTTTTTTATAGAGTGCATAGGCATGTTCCGGATAAATACTCAATGTTTTTTCATAACATTCAAGTGCTTCTTCATATTTTTCCAGAGAGGACAGGGCTTTACCTTTATCATACCAGATAAAATCATCATTGGGATAATGTTCCAGACTTATATTGAAACACTTAATTGCTTCTTCATATTCTCCAAGAGCAGACAGGGATTTACCTTTATCAATGTAAACACGATAATCTTCAGGGGTTATGACTAAAACTCTATCATAACATTGAACAGCATCCCTGTGATGTCCCTGAACCGCCATTATTGAACCTTTGCTATAAAGAGCCTTTACATATGACGGATTAATATTTATAGCTGCATTATAACATTGTATTTCTTCATCATGTTTTCCCAGTTCATTCATTACTACACCTTTGTAATACCATGCATCTGCATATGCAGGTTTAATCTTTAATGCTCTGTCATAACATGCAGCTGCTTCTTTATATTGTCCGAGTGCATATAAAACATTACCTTTGCCGCACCAGGGAGATGCGTATTCAGGGGCAATTTGTATGGCTGTATCGTAAGCTTTTATGGCATCTTCATGTTTCCCGAAATTTGCCAGGGCCTCACCTTTATTGTACCACAGATCTTTAAGATATTCAGGTTTAAGTTCAATAGCCCTGTCATAACATATGATTGCTTCGTTAAATTTCCTGTGAAGTGCCAGAGCTTTACCTTTGTTATACCAGGAATCAACACATGCGGGATTTAACTCCAGGGTTTTATCGTAACATTTTACTGCTTCACCGTATTTCCCGAGACTGATCAGCGCCAGACCTTTATTATACCAGGCATCAATATCTTTCGGTTCTATTTCCAGCACTTTGTCATAACATTTTATTTCATCTTCATATTTTCCCTGGTCGCCGTAAGCTACACCTCTGTTGTACCAGGCTTTTATGTAGTTAGGATTAATATATATGGCTTTATCGTAACATCTGATTGCTTCATCATATTTCCCCTGATCTGCACAGGCTTTCCCTTTGTTTATCCATGCTTTTGTATTTTTGGGACTGTATGCTATGGCATCATTATAACATTTAATTGCCTCTTCGTAATTTCCCTGATGAAAAAAATCCAGTCCTCTGGCAATCATTTCATCTGCTTTATTTTGATTCATAGTTCTAAGACCTCTCTCTATGATGATCTCTTTAAGTCATAGTCAGAAATACTGATCACTGATCACTGTAATAATATATATCATAAATATGGAAAAAATACAATTTTAATATATAATATTATAAAAAAATAAGAAGGTGATTTTTATGACGATCAATGAAATTCTGGATAGAATTGAAAAGAAAATAATTTCCTATCGCAGAGATTTTCATCGCTTCCCTGAATCTGCATGGACGGAATTCCGTACAGCTTCTCTTGTGGCAGCAAGACTGGCCCAGCTTGGTTATAAACTAAAAGCAGGCAGAGAGGTTATAAATGACGAAGATAGAATGGGTCTTCCTTCGCAGGAAGTGCTTCAATCACATTTCATACGTGCCATAGACCAGGGCGGAGACAGGGAATTTATAGAATTATTTAAAGACGGATTTACCGGCCTTGTCGGGATATTAGAGATGGGAGAAGGGCCTGTGGTAGCATTCCGTTTCGATATGGATGGTCTTGACCTTGTTGAAAGTGACAGTCCTGAACACATACCTTTCAGGGATGGCTTTTCTTCTGTAAACAGAGGTGTTATGCATGGCTGCGGCCATGATACCCATACTGCAGTTGGACTCGGTATGGCAGAGGTTTTAATGAAAATGAAAGATTCTATTCACGGCACTGTAAAATTGATTTTTCAGCCTGCAGAAGAAGGAGTAAGAGGGGCTAAATCCATGGTGAGTTCAGGCATACTTGATGATGTAAATTATCTTATAGGTCATCATATTTCAAGTAAATGGAAAACAGGTGAAATAGTTGCAGGTATGAGCGGATATTTCGCAACACAGAAATTTGACGCTTTTTTTACAGGTAAGTCTGCTCATGGAGGAGGTAAACCGGAAGAAGGTAAAAATGCCCTTATGGCAGCAGCGTCTGCCGTGTTAAATCTTTATGCCATACCGAGACACAGCAAGGGTGCAACAAGGGTAAATGCAGGTAAATTAATTGCCGGCACAGGAAGAAATGTAATCTGTGACAGGGCTCACATGGTTATAGAAACAAGAGGAATAAATGATGAAGTAAGTGATTATATGTATGAAAAAGCTTTACAGGTATTAAAAGCTTCTGCAATGATGTATGACTGTACGGTTGAAATAAAAAATATGGGAAGTGC
>DAIOEN010000258.1:2769-9223 GCA_036746235.1 Vulcanimicrobiota bacterium
GCTTCTTTTAAAAGTACTGTAAAATTATTGTCTTTACTTGCTCTGGACATATGTCGATAAAAAATAAAAAGCTTAAGGTTTTTCCTTAAGCTTTTTATTTCACTTATTTTATAAAAATTATTTTCCGAAATTAATTCCGTTTATCTCTTCATCAATTGCTATGGAATCTATTTTCCAGGCTCTTCTGCATTTTTCATATACGAGATAAACTTTGCCTGAATAATATCTCGGTGCAGTTCCCTGACACCAGCCACAGTGATTATCTTCTGTATATATTCTAACTTTTACTACAGCTTTGCATTCACCGTTCCAGTAGGCACTTCTGTCTACTAATTTAGTTGTTACATTATTATTCCAGCTGTCGGTAAAAGCTCTTAAGGAAGTCCAATCTCTCCAGCATTCTGTTCTGAGATAATAGGCTGTATGGAAATCTTTTGCGCCTACTGCCTGAAAATAACTGTCTACAACTGATATGACAGGATCTGTTCCGAGATAGGGCTCTGCAGAATATCCTATGGAAGCTGTTAAGATAAAAGAACTGATGATTAATACGAAAATGGCTACTATGGTTTTTTGGGACATTTGTTATTCCTCCTTTAATAAATATTTGTTTGATTATTCTTCAGTAAATAATGATTTTCCTTCTCATAATCAGAAAATTTTATACCCTATCTCCAGTCACCTGTTAAAACAAAGGGAGCCCAGAAAAAGGGGTGATGGTATTTTTTCATTATATCTAACTGGGCCAGTCGTAAAGCTTCTGTTTTATTTTTGTCTCTGAGATGAAAATAAAAGCTTTTCATCAGTTCAGAAGTGGCCCTGTCAGATACGTCCCACAGGCTTGAACATATTGTAGGAGTTCCTGCATATATGAAAGCTCTGGATAGCCCGACAAGTTCGTCTCCGTTAGCATCTTCGGAAAATCCTGTTTTACAAGCACTCAGAGTTACAAGATAGGCTTTAAGATTAAGATTAAATATTTCATATACATTCAATCTTCTGTCAGAAAAAACAAGTGAAGAGAACATAGGAGAGCCTGTATCCAGAATACCATGAGTCGCCAGGTGAAGTATATCACATTCTCCTCCTCTTTTATATAACATTTCTGCAGACATGTCTTTTCCTGAATAGATTTCCTTTATAGGAAAATATTCACTTATAGCTTTAACTTCCACTTCCGTGCCGGGAATAGATGGAAGTTCCTCTGCTTTAAAGTTACCCAGGTTAAAGGCAAGAACTTTTTCTTTTTTCAGGGTATTTTTTTTCTGACAGTATTTCAATACGCTTGCCGATGGCAGATAGGATATATCGTATTTTTCTACAAGCATTATACCTTTATCATCAGACATTACCTGAAATGGAAGATAATGAAGAATTTTATGAGGAGAAACAAGGATTCTTTTTTTCATATATTTTTCTCCGTCTTTAAAGAGAATATTGTAGAGTTTCTCTGAAATTTCCTTCCATTCACTGCTTTTCAGCTTTTCAGGAGTCATATTATCACATGCAAGTTCACGATATTTTTTTACAAGATTTTCTATATCCTGTTCCTTATGATTAATAATTACAGTGTTAAAGCTATTATTACCGGTAATCCAGCAGTAACTTTTATTTTCTCCGATGAAATATTCGACTATTACAGTATCTTTATCCAGAAGAGTTTTTATCTCTTCAAGTGTAAGGGGATTAATGGTTATAAGAGTCATATATTCAGGATTTTCCATCTTTATCTCTTCCAGAAGTTGCGTGTATTCGATTTTCAGTTTTTTCAATGTACTGTCTCTTTCTTCTATGAAAGCACTTCTCTGTGAACTGACCGGTTTCACTTTTTCCTTTCTTATATCACTTGAGAGAAATTGAATTCTGTTAGTCAATTCTTCTTCTTTTTGTACCAGTTCAGGATTTACTCCATGACGGATATCTACTTTTTGATTAGCAAGTATATCCAGAAAAGCCCTTGATCTGCATCTTTCGTTGCAGTCAAAAGCCTCTTCTTCTTTTTTCATTTTTATGAGAATATCTATCATATGCTCGTAGACCTTTATTTTATTCTGCATAAAATCTCTCTTTAATTCTTCAACTTTAAATTCATTTCTCATATTTTCTATTATATTAATGGAATTATTACAGGCATTACAGGCTTCCTTCAGATTTCCGAGTTTTTCATAAGTCTTACCGATAGAGAAATAGTACTCCCAGAGCAGTGAAGGAGAGCGGATTTCTTCTGCTCCTTTCAGAGCTTCTTTATATGTTTCCAGAGCTTTTGAATATTCTTCTGTTTCATAATAGAAATTTCCAAGATAATTGTAAGCAGACGGTTTTGTTGCGAATGTGGCATGTTTCCCGGCACATTCTATTGCTTTATTCATATAAAAAAGTGCTCTGCTTTTATCTCCTTTTTTGTTATAAACCTCGCCGAGTAAATCGTAATTTGAGACGAGATAATAATCGAACTGGCCAATACCGCCGTAATCTTTATAAATTTCTTCAAAGATTTTAATGGCTCTATCTATTTTCTCTATAGCTTTATCATATTCGCCTTTCTCCAGATAGACCTGTCCTGTACTGCTTATACATATACCTTTAAAGGGTTCTCTCATGAGAGGATTTTCGATTTTTTCAGATTCTTTCATGGCAATTTCATAATATTTCAATGCTTCATCCGGCTCTTTCATTTCTTTCAGATAAAAACTTCCGATTACTATATTGCTGGAAACAACCTGATAGGAAGGAATGTTTTCACTGTTTTTACTCATAGCTTCAAGATAATATTTTAATGCTCTATCTTTCTGACCAAGAGATAAATAAAGTCCGCCTATGTGCCAGTAGGCAAGCATTTCTGAAAAACCTCTTTTATCCATTTTCCTGCCTGACTCAATTGTCTGTTTGTAGCTCTTTATAGCCTGCTCATATTTACCCGTCATAGAATAAATAGTTGAAAGACTCATATAATAGTCTATCATTAATTCGTCTTTACTTTTGAGCGTACTTTCTCTGAAGTTATAGCCATCGTCTTCATCCGAAAGTTCCTTTATTTTATCAGGTTCTATTCCTTCTATAAATTTTCTTTTCCTGTCAAGACAATTTTCTGCTTCTTCCAGAAACCCGTTGAATTGATTTGTATAAACCATATCCTGATAACATTCCAAAATGCCCGATATGTACCCTTTTTTTTCGTATATGGTCATAGCCTTCTTCATATACTCCAGAGCTTTATCCTTATCACCTGTATCTTTGTAAATTTTTCCTTTTAAAAAATAGCAGTCTCCGGTACGTAATTCATTATTTATTTCTTTAAGAATAGAGATAGATTTATCCAGAAGTTCCAGGGCTTTCTCCGGTTTGCCGGATATATAATGCATTTTACCTGCTTCCCTTATATAACAGCATGCTTCACCTCTTTTATCACCTTCCTGGATAAATAATTTCAGAGCTTTCTCCAGATTCGGACTCTCCGGGCCTTTTTTCTCGAATATGTCAAAAGTGGACCTGTGGAGGAGCGATTTGGCAAGGCTTATGTTATCACCGGTAAATTCCGAAGCTTCAACGGCAATTTCTATTAATTTTTTACTCTTATCTGCAACTGAAGTTACGTCAAAATGTTCGTCGGCCTTTTTCAGTATAGAAATGATGAAATCAGAATTGATAATGGTTCTGTTATCTTCAAATATTTTCTTTCTTTCTTCATCTGTTTTTGCATTCTCGAGAGAAGTGATTAAGTCTTCCTGATTATCTGAGAGGCCAGCAGAAGCTGATACAGGAGTTATGGAAAAATTTTCTTTATTACAGGTACAGAAAAAAGCCAGTGCAGAAAATATTATTATACCGACTATAAGAAGAAATTTATATGTATTGTATGGCATGTATATTACCTTCTTTCTACTGAGTATTAATTCTCTTCACTCTTCACTCTTCACTCTTCACCCTTCACCCTTCACCCTTCACCCTTTTTATTATTACACGTATAATTCTTTTAAACACTTATTATAATAATTCCTGTTAAATTTTTTTATCCCCTCATTTTTTTTATATTTCTTTAAAAATTTAATTTTTCCTAATATTTATCTTTTCTCATTTTGTAGTGATAATAGTTCATCAGAATTTTGAGGAGGTCCGGTAGAATGTATTACTGTAAAAACTGTGGTATACAGATCCCTGATTATGACGTAGATCCTCAGACAGCTATAGGACGATGTGGCAGTTGCTGTGCTGTAGTAAGTTTCAGAGAACATCCCAATTTTCGCGGAAGAGTTTTTACAGAGCAGGAGCATTATGAACAGTCAGGTGAACCTGCCAGAATAGATGATAAAAGACACATGAACGTTCCTATGCCTGCCGGCATAACTATAGAACAACAGGGAAGACAACTCAGAATTACCAGGAAATGGTATAATTATTCCTATATATTTCTGGCTTTTTTCTGTATTTTCTGGGACAGTTTTCTTATCCTATGGTATTCTATGGCATTAATTGCTTTCCTGAAAAATCCAGGTTCCTCTGTTATTATGTGCCTTTCCCCTATTATTCATGTTGTAATGGGAGTTGTACTTACCTATTCTACTGTAGCAGGTTTTCTTAATAAAACCTTTCTAGAGGTAAATGATTATGAATTATCTATTTCCCATGCACCTCTACCGTGGATAGGCACTTATAAGATAAATTCTGCTCAATTGGAACAGCTTTACTGCCAGGAACATATCAGGAGGGGGAAACATGGCATTAAAAGGACATACAGTGTAAATGCTATTTTAAAAGGAGATAATAGAAAGGTTACATTGCTTACCGGATTCAGTCAACCGGAACAGGTTCTTTTTATTGAGCAGGAAGTGGAAACACATCTTGATATAACAGATCGTCATGTACCAGGTGAAATAAAATAAAATTTTATAGGAAGGATGGAATTTTTTATATGGAAGAGAACAGATTATTTAACAATGAGGAAACCTCTCCGGTTGATAAGGAGCAGTTCCTTGCAAAACAGAAACTCATGGGGGAAAGAGCAAATCTGGAAAGACAATTTCATAGCGGAGCTGACTGGTTTTTCTGGATTGCAGGTCTTTCTTTAGTCAACACTTTTATTATGCTGGCAGGCGGTAACCTGAGTTTCGTTGTAGGTCTCGGTATAACACAACTGGCAGATATCATTGCAAATCAATTCGGAGGTATTGCAAAATTTATTGCCCTTGGTTTTGATCTTTTTGTGGCCTGTGTTTTTGCCGGTTTTGGTCTCCTTGCCAGAAGGAAAAATAACTGGGCTTTTATTACAGGTATGATATTATATGGCCTTGACGGTTTACTTTATCTCCTTGCTTTTGACTTACTGGCTATAGGTTTTCATGTACTGGCTCTGTACTGTCTTTTCACAGGTTTAAAAGCAAACAATAAACTCCGTGCATTTGAAGAGAACAACCCAATGGTTGTGTAGATTCCCAATGGGGAGAGGAAACTATGCAGAATGTTCTTGTCTTAATGACCCGAGCATAAGCATGCAATAAGATCATTCCTCCCGTCACGCGTTACGTGTATTATTTATGCTCATCTGAGTAATTGTTTATATATGAAAATAATGAACAAAAAAATTGATGTTACAGGTATAGGCTGTGCCGCATGGGATCTCATAGGCACAGTTAAAGATTATCCTTTTCCGGGAGATAAATCTCCAATGAAGAATTTTGAAGAACATCCCGGAGGACAGGTTGCTACTGCTCTCACAGCGGTAAGCCGTCTGGGAGGACATGCTGCAATTGTTGAAATATGCGGTGATGATTATTACGGAGACATGATAATAAAAAAACTTTCTCACGAAGGGATAGATATTAATTATCTTATTAAAGATCCAGGTAAAACCTCCCTTTTATCCTTCTGTGCCTGTATTGAAGATACAGGTGAAAGATCTATATTCTTTACAGGTGGAACTAAAAGGTCTCTGGAACCGGAAGATATACCTTCCGATTTAATCATGTCTTCGAAAGCTATCCTTATGGATAATTATCATGGCAGCGCTTCTGTTTATGCCGCTTCTCTGGCAGTAAAATCAGCTATACCTGTAGTGACAGATATTGAGAGGAATAAACCCTGTAATGATGAACTTTTCCGGAAAGGTACCCACCATATAGTGCCGGCACAGTATCTTTTAGAATATACAGGAGAGAAAGACGTGGAATCTGCTCTGAAGGCTATGTGGAACATGTATCATTCGGAACTGATAGTTGCTACTATGGGCGACAGAGGTTCTATTGCCTGGGACGGCAGAGATTTTGTCTGTCAGAATGCTTACAGGGTAGACGTAACAGATACTACAGGTGCAGGAGATGTATTTCACGGTACCTTTGCTTTTGGCCTTACCCTGGGATATGATGTTCCTGTAAATTTAAAATTTGCCTCTCTGGTGGCAGGCCTTAAATGCCGTAACTATGGAGGACAGAAAGGAATACCTTATGCAGGGGAATTAAAG
>DAIOEN010000259.1:0-2182 GCA_036746235.1 Vulcanimicrobiota bacterium
ACTAAAATAATCTGTTCATCCCATAATTTTAAAAATACTCCTCCCTTAAGAGAATTAGAAGAACTTTACAGCACGATGAATTCTCTGAAACCTGATATCGTGAAAATAGTTACGTACGGAAATTCGATAAATGATAATTTCCTTCATTTTGAATTATTAAAAGATAAGGAAAATCTCGTCTCTTTTTCTATGGGTCTCAGGGGACAGATTTCTCGTATCCTTTCCCCTGTATATGGCTCTCTTTTTACCTATGGGTCTCAGTCTTCCGGTAAAGAAACTGCAGAAGGGCAGATTACGGCGGAAGAATTAATAGAAACATATAATTTCCGCTTACTTGACAGGAATACAAAAATTCTCGGTGTAATAGGAGGTCATGCCGAAAATTCTCTGTCCAAATACATGCATAATGAAAATTTTAAAAGAAATAATTTGAATTATATTTATGTACCTTTTAAAACGGAAGAAAAGGAACTTCCGCTCTTTATGGAGAATTTCAGGAAATTTAATTTTGCCGGCGCTGCAGTGACAATTCCTCATAAGATAGATATAATGAAATATCTCGATTCTGTGGAAGATACTGCAAAAAAGATTGGTGCAGTAAATACTGTTGTCAATAAAGACGGTATACTGGAAGGTTATAATACCGACTGTCCCGGCTCTCTGAAAGCACTTTCTCTTAAGACTGAAATTAAAGGGAAACAGGTTCTTCTGCTGGGTGCGGGAGGAGCGGCAAGGGCTATAGGATACGGCCTTAAAGAAAAAGGAGCGGAAATTATTATTGCAAACAGGACGGACTCAAAAGCGGAAAAACTTGCAGAAGAACTTGGAAGTAAATTCTGCCCCTTTGAAGATATCTATAATAGGACCTGTAATATTATAATAAATACTACCTCTGTCGGCATGTATCCTCATGTGAAGGATAGTATAGTAAAAAAAGATTTTCTGAAAGGTAAAATTGTCTTTGATATTGTGTACAGACCTATGATAACCGGAATGCTGAAAGATGCGCAGGAAGTCAATTCTTTAACAGTAGAAGGATACGAAATGCTTTTATACCAGGGGATTGAACAGTATAAGCTCTGGACTGGAAAAGATCCGTCGGAAAAGCTGATGAGAGATATGCTGAAAAAACAACTGGACATGTAATAATTATGACAGATTATAGATATTAAAATGCGATTGCAAAGGAGGTTTTTATGTCATATAAAAAAATACTTATATTATTTCTTTTTATCTTTATCATAATTTTTTCATTTAATTGCAGGAGAGGAAAAACATCGAATACTTCATCTGATGTTAAGGGCGGTTCAATAATACATGGTGGCCTGGAAAGAACTTATTGTTATTATCTCCCTTCAGGTTATGACAGAAATAAATCTCTTCCTCTTGTTATAGCCCTTCATGGAGGTGGAGGTACTGGGAAGGCTATGAATAATGCTGCCGGTGGATTTAATAGCATTGCAGAGAGAGAAAATTTTATTATTGCCTATCCTGATGGTATCGAGAAACACTGGAATGACAGCAGAGGGTTGTCTCAATACAAGGCTCAGAAAGAAAATATTGATGATACTGGTTTTATTTCCTCTCTTATAGATTATTTTATTAAAGAGTTTAATGCAGATAAAAAGAGGGTTTATGTTACCGGTATTTCTAACGGAGGACTTATGTCTTACCGGCTCGCCTTTGAATTGCCGGAGAAAATTGCAGCATTTGCCCCTGTTATTGCCTGTCTTCAGGAGGAATTGTTCGTAAATTATTCTCCGAAAGAACCTGTATCAATTCTCATAATGAATGGTACGGAAGATCCTCTTATGCCTTTTAACGGCGGAGATGTTCATTTTTATAAAAAGAAACTTGGCAAAGTAATATCTACGGAAGAAACTGTGAAGTTCTGGGTCAGGGTAAATCACTGTTCTCAAAAACCTGAAACTACCTGGCTTGAAGATAAAAACCCTTCCGATGGTATGAAAGTAAAGAGGGATGTCTATTCAGGAGGGTATAAAGGAACAGAAGTCATACTATATACAATAGAGGGAGGAGGACATACATGGCCCGGAGCGTCACAGTATTTACCTGAAAAAATTGTGGGGAAAACATGCCGGGATATTAATGGATGTGAAATAATATGGGAGTTTTTTAAAAAACATTCTAAATAATTTGACTCTGTGGTTCTAGAATTCTA
>DAIOEN010000259.1:2282-9182 GCA_036746235.1 Vulcanimicrobiota bacterium
GATTGAATGTTTATGTATATGATAGGATTGACAGGAGTAATGAAATAGAAAAACTCGGATTATGTAAAAGCTCTCTGGAAGAGGTCTGTAAAAAAGATATAATTATCCTTTCTATGCCAATATCTTCATTGGAATCTGTCTTGCTGGGCATTAAAGATTATGTCAGGGAAGACTCCATTATTATTGATGTCTGTTCAGTAAAGGAAATACCATGTAATTTAATGAAGAAATATTTACCTTCTTCTGTTCATATACTCGGAACCCATCCTTTATTCGGCCCTGACAGTGCCAGAACAACCCTGAAAAACAGAAAGATTGTCCTCTGTCCTGTAAGAATAACAGAAGAAAAACTTGACTGTGTAAAAACATTTCTGGAAAGTAAGGAATTAAAAATAATTGAAATGACTCCTGAGGACCATGATGAACAGATCTCTTATTCTCTTGTGCTGACTCATTTTATAGGGAGAGCCATGATCGATATGAAGCTCGGAGAGCAGGAGATAGAAACCCTGGGTTATCAGCGTTTGCTTAAAATATTGTCTACTGTTCGGAATGATACATGGGAATTATTTCAGGATATGAATAAATATAATAATTATGCCTCACAGGTAAGAAATAAATTTGTCGATTCATTGAAGAATATAGATGAAAAACTTTTAGATCGATAGTGTTTGTATGAGAATAGGGAATAAGGGAGTAAAAGAGTTTTACAAAAAATTTATAATATAGTCCATAGAAAAATTAAGATTTGATTTTAAAGACATGGCTTAAATCTATTTCCAGATCCTTAAAATTTGAAATTTTTATCTTATCTTTTTCTTTATATATGTCAGGATCTCCGTATTTGCTGTTATCCTGTAATTGGTGAATATAAATTTCTTTTTCATCAGGTGAAACAATCCAGTAGTATTTTACTTTGTTTTTTTCATAAAGCATTCTTTTCTTTAAAAAATCCCTGGAAGCTGTGGAAGGAGAAAGAATTTCTATTACAATATCAGGAGGGCCGATACATCCTTTATCATCTATCTTCTTTTTATCACATACAATAATTATATCAGGTTGAACTACATCAAATATATCTTCATTATTTTCCTTTATTTCTTTAACGAATCTAACATCTATAGGTGAAGTAAATATTTCACATGATTTATCAACCAGATAATTGGCTATTTGTCTGGAAAGCTCCATTGATATTCTCTGATGATTCGGTACAGGAGCAGGACTCATGCTATAAGGCACTCCGTCTATTATCTCCCATCTTTCGTCGTCAGGCCATAAAAGGTAATCTGCATAGCTATATTTTGTTTTTTTACCGAGTTTTCTTGCTGCATTTTCCATAAATATTTCCTCCCTTTTATGTTTCTTTATATTTATAATAACAGTAAAGAACATGATTTTCAATATTTTTTATGTGATATTATGCATAAATCTTTCTATTCTATCCATGCCTATTTCCAGTTCTTTATATGCAGAAGCAAAACTGAGGCGTACGAAATCATCATAACCGAAAGCGATACCGGGGACTAAAGCTACCAGTTCTTCTTCAAGGAGTTTTCTGGCAAAACTCCTTGAATCCATTCCTGTTTTACTGATATCTATAAATGCATAAAATGCGCCTTTCGGAGGAGAACAGGTTATCATGGGGAGTTTATTCAGTTTATCAATTACAAAATCTCTTCTCTTTGAAAATTCATGGAACATATGTTTTACACAGGATTGCTCGCCGCCTATTGCTTTAAGTGCTGCTATCTGTGATATGGAACTCGGATTTGATGTTATGTGATCCTGAAGGGCAGTCATGGCAGATATTAATGCCTTCGGCCCTGCCGCATAACCTATACGCCATCCCGGCATGGAATAGGATTTTGATACGGAGTTTACTATGACAGTCCTGTTTTTTAATTCAGGAAATATTTTTGTCAGACTCACATGTTTCCCTTCATAGACAAAATATTCATAAACTTCATCTGAAACTATAAAAAGATCTTTATGTATTAAAGCTATCTCGCCTATTGCTTTCAGTTCTTTTTCCGTAAATACATGACCTGTCGGGTTACAGGGAGAATTAAGCAGCAGTACTTTTACTTCATCTGTAACGGAATCTTTCAGTTTATCAATATCGAGAGACATATCTTCCCTGGAATTGATAAGCAGAGGTTCCCCTTCTGCAAGTTTTACCTGTTCAATATAACTGTTCCAGCAGGGAAGAGACATGAGGACTTTATCGCCGTGGCTCAGAAGGCACTGTAATGCAAGATATATGGCATGTTTTGAACCGCAGTTTACCATAATCTCTTCTGATTTATAGCTTAAACCATTGTCTCTGAAAAATTTTTTGCATATTGCTTCTTTAAGTTCAGGAATACCTGCAGTTTCCGTATAGGTTGTGAAATTATTTTCTATAGCTTTTATTGCTCCTGTCTTTACATGGTCAGGACTGGGGAAATCAGGTTCTCCTGCTGCAAGGAGTACAACATCTTTTCCCTGTCTTTTCAATTCCTTTGCTATTGTTGTTATTTCTATTGTAACACTGGGAGAAATTCTATTTATTTTTTCGGATTTCATTGTTTTTATCGCGATGTGTAGTGAGTAATGAGTGATGTGTGAAGCATAACAGACTTATTCACCACTCACTACTCACCACTCACTTCTTCCACCCTTCACTGAAAAATTTCTTCAAAAGTATCTCTTTTTCTTATATACTCAATATGTCCGTCTTCTTTTACCATGACCCTGTCAGGTCTAGGAAAGGAATTTGGATTGCTTTCCATAAATCCGGAGCAGTACGCTCCTGTATCATGGATAAGGAGAACGTCTCCTCTCTGTGGTTTCCTCTGAAGTTTTATTTTATATCTGGCTATCATATCACCGGAAAAACACAGGTTACCTCCCACAAATGTTTCAAACGGAATTTCATCTTTTTTATGGTAATCTGTTATTATGTCCCACCGTCTCAGGATATTTTCAAGTAATGATTCGCAGTGAGATGTGACCCCCATTTCTATGGTAATTAAATTATGATTACCGGCTATTTTTCTGACAGTATTGACTTTTGCCAGAGTAATACCTCCGTCATCTGCTATACTTCTTCCCGGTTCTATGATAAGAAGAGGTTCTCCGATGGATTTCAGGGCTTCTGTCGTATGTTTTCCGTGAATTGAACCTGTAAGAATGGCTTCTAACATCTTTTCTTTCGGATAGTAAGAGTAGAATTTTTCGCCTCTCCATTCTTTAAGATTTTTTTTGAATCCGCAGGGATTGTTATTCCATGCAAAAATTTCTGAAAAATCTCCTTCCATTGATTTTATATAACCTTCTCTTACACTGTCTGCAATATATTCCCATTCTTCTTTATTTACATAGGAAACAGGATAGCCTCCGCCTATGTCTATAATTTTACATGTCCTTCCCGTGTCTTTTAATATATAAGCCATATCTATCATTTTGCCCAGAACTTCCATATATGGTTCCACATCTGTTATCTGAGAGCCTATATGGGTATGAAAACCGAGAAATTCAACGGAATGATACCTGTCAAGGGATTTTATAAAGTCAGGCATCTCTTTCAGAGGAACACCGAATTTTGTCCATAGTCCTGCTGTAAAAACCCCTTCTGCCGTTACATCTGATAGTTCGTATCCGCTTATTCTTATGAGAGCTTTTGCCTTTTTCCCCATGGTACCGGCTATATTTGAAATAACCTTGAATTCTTCAATACTGTCAGCTACTATAAGAATATTTTTGTTTATTGCTTCTTCAATAAGAAAATCTTCCTTGCAGTTACCGTTTAAAACTATCTTCTCCGTTTCTATACCGGAGTCTATTGCACATTTTGCCTCATTATATGAAGCTACATCTGCACCGCATCCTTCTTCTCTTACTATATTGAATATGGCACCGCCTGTACAGGCTTTTGCTGCATAACATACAAGACCGTTATTGTAACAAGAGTCAAAAACCCTTTTAAAAGATTTCAGGTTTTCCCTTATAACAGGTTCATAACTTATATGGAGAGGTAATTTATAATTATCTGTCCAGAAAGAAATAGGATGACCGGCAATCAATGGTTCTTTATCTGATATGTCAAAAAATTTGTTCATCTTCGCCCTCCATTTATTTCGTGATGCATATTTTTACCGGTACCGGGCGACCACAGGGGGTCGCCCCTACTTTATTTCACTATTCACTATTCACTATTCACTATTTTCACTTTTTCGGAATATGTCCTATAAACCCGTAAAAAGCTATATAGGCATAACATAAAACAGGCAGTATGAAGGCATGATGAATGCCGATTTTATCTGCAATGGCACCCTGTATAAGAGGTATAATGGCTCCTCCTACAATGGCCATACAGAGAATACCTGACCCCTGGCCTGTACTTTTTCCGAGACCGCTTATAGCAAGAGAAAATATTGTAGGAAACATAATAGAATTAAATAAACCTACGAGCAGTATTGTCCACATGGCTATTTTCCCGAAGGTTAACATTGAAATGATAACGAGTGCGGCAGCCATAAATGCATTAAAACCCAGGACTTTTCCGGGTTTAATATAAGCCTGTACTGCAGAACCTATGAATCTTCCTACCATTGCTCCTCCCCAGTAGAAGGAAACATATTTTCCTGCTATACTTTCAGGAAGTCCTGCAATATCAGGCTGTCCCAGATAGTTTACGAGAAAACTTCCGATAGAAACCTCGCCTCCTACATAGACGAAAATTCCTATGGCACCCAGCACCAGGTGGGAATACGTCCATGCACTTCTTTTTACTCCCTCCTGTGAGGTCTGGGATTCCGATGTCTGTGCTTCAATTTCCGGTAATTTTATTACTGCAAATATTACTGCCATAATAAAGAGTGTTACCGCTATACCAACATAGGGTGCTATAACGGAACTTGCCTGAGCCAGTTTATATGCAGATAGTGCTTCTCCGTTCATTTTACTGATTTCTTCTGCTGTTTTTACTGCAGCAGAAAGTATTAAATAAGAACCGAAAATAGGAGCTATAGTAGTTCCCAGTGAATTAAAAGCCTGGGTCAGATTTAATCTGCTTGAAGCGGTTTCCGGTTTCCCGAGTATTGTTACATAAGGATTTGCTGCTACCTGTAGGAGTGTAATACCTGATGCAAGAATAAAGAAACCTGCCAGGAATATAGCATATGACGTATAAAGAGCAGCAGGGAGAAATATAAGGCACCCTATACCTATTGTTACAAGTCCTATAACTATACCTTTTCTGTAGCCTATTTTTTCCACAATCATTCCTGACGGAAGGGAAACAATAAAATAGGCAGTGAAAAAGCAGAACTGTATGAGCATTGCCTGTGTATAATTGAGGTCAAAAAGTGATTTTAAATGAGGTATGAGAATATCATTAAGACATGTAATAAAACCCCACATGAAGAAAAGAGATGTTAGAATAACCAGAGGAACAGTATAGTTCGCTTCTCCGTTAGATGATTTTACTTTTACCTGACTTGCAGCAGTTTCCATTAAATTATTCTCCTTTTTTGATTGTCTTTACTTTTGTAAGTATTTCTTTGTTTATACATGTATCATTATTTTCAATCCTGACTTCGTCAAATAAATACCAGTCTTCTGTATGTTCTGCAATCTCATCGCTTCTCAGTTCTACCAGAGGAGACATGGTCTCAAGTTCCAGCATATCCTGATTTGTAAAAGATTCAAAAGAAGAGCCTTTATCCGGATAAATACCTTCTTTAAAGGGACATATTTTTACAAAAAGATGATTGTTTCTTACATATCCTGCCCATCCTTCTTTATTGCTCATACCTATTTTGGTAGGATTTGTGGCACATACATCCTGTTTTATAATTATATAATTCTTTGTAAAGGTAAATCTGCTGTCACTCATATCAGTATAGGACCACAGCGAAAGAGTTCTTACCGGCAGATAATTGGTTGTGCTTACGTTCATTGCTTTCCCTTCGGGACTGTCGGGATGGGGGATGAATGTTTCCTGCGGTATTACGGCAGTTCCTCCTGTTCCCATCTGAGTAATACTCCAGGGAGCAAGTTCTACTGTTTCTTTATTTTTATTGGTCAGTCTGTGAAGTATATGGATGTGACTCCCCGAATTATCCATTGTTATTTCCATTTCTTTTTCAATGCCATTTATAGATTCTACAGGCTGTTTTAAATAAAGAGTATTTCCTTTTATTTCATATTTAACGGGAAGGCTGTCCGGGAAATAGGTTTTAGGTTTTTCTTCCGGAGCAATCCAGAGTCTGTGACCGCCGAAAGGAAGCCATTCCTTCTCATTTGTTTTTCCCAGGTTGTCCTTTACTTCAAAAAATTCATTTTCTTTTCCGATAAATCCGTAGAATATAATTCTTGGCCCTACATCTGTTGTGGCAATAAGTTCTACTGTTCCGTTTGACATACGAATACAATTCTCCCACCCTCCATATGGGATTTTTTCAATCTTTACCCCTTCTTCTGCAAAACATGGTGTAATTAAAAGAATTACCATAACAAGAAACGTAACAAATTTTCCCATTTTTTTTCCTCCTTGTATTAATTTTTATCTTATAAAATATAATTATTATCCATTCATATTATATTTCCTTTTTTCATTGAAATTTAAAATGGTACCTGTTATAATTTTTAAAATTACAGAACGGTAAGAAAATAACCCCGGTAAATTATGGTTATTGTCCTCCCGTCACGCGTCACGATTATAAATATGGTTATTTTTTTACAACCACTGAGGAAGTTTACTGATATGAAATGGGATTTGCTGGAAATAGTTTTTTCTTTGATTATTGTTCATATATCCAATTATATTGTAGGAAAAGAACTGAGTAAAACAGTTGTATTTGCAGATAATATAAATCTATTTTTAAAAAATGTAAATGAGATAATTTATGGAGTGTT
>DAIOEN010000260.1:0-9024 GCA_036746235.1 Vulcanimicrobiota bacterium
ATCAGGTTTTACCTGAGTATTACAGTTAGGACAATTCATAAACAACCTCCTTATAGTTTAATATTCAGCTATAATATATGAAAAATATATTTTTATTATAACATTTCAAGTCAAGATGACTATGGTGATGGTATTTGATAATTCAACAAAGTGAATAATACAACAAAAACATTACACATTAAGGTTCACTGCCATATTTATTAATTTCCAATGTAAGTGGAAGTATCTGTAATAAAAAAATCAATCTTAAGGTTATAAATTCGGGCTTTTTAAGATTTCCACACCGGCAGTCTGAAGCGATAACCGGTAACTATTGAATTTGACAAATTCCAAACTTTTATGTTAAGATCATTCACGTTTCACTTTAGACTAACAACCATGACCGGTTCGGTCACAAAAAGTTATGAGAATTGTTTCTCCCGTTACGCGTTACGCGTTACCCGTTACTATTCTCATATAAATTAAATTAAGAGGAGTTTGATTTTATGGCCAACAAACCGTTTAATGCTTTCAAATTAGCACAGGACCAGTTCGACTCTGTAGCAGAACAGTTAGGTCTGGATCAGGCTACAAAAGATTTACTCAGAAATCCGGACAGGGAATATCATTTCAATATTCCTGTCAGAATGGATGACGGAACAGTAAAGGTATTCAAAGGATTCAGAGTTCAGCACAATGATGCCCGCGGACCATGTAAAGGCGGAATAAGATTTCATCCTCAGGAAACTGTAGATACAGTTCGTGCTCTTGCCATGTGGATGACATGGAAATGCTCCGTTGTTGACATACCTCTCGGAGGCGGTAAAGGCGGAGTCATATGTGATCCCCATAATCTTTCCATGAGAGAACAGGAAGGGATATGCCGTGGATGGGTTCGTCAGGTAGCAAGAAATGTAGGCCCTGTCCAGGATGTTCCCGCACCGGATGTCATGACAAGCGGACAGCATATGGTATGGATAATGGATGAATATGAAAAGATACATGGAGGAAAATATCCCGGATTTATTACAGGAAAGCCAGTAGGCATAGGAGGTTCTCTCGGAAGAACAGAAGCCACCGGTTATGGAGTAATATATGTACTGAGAGAAGCTTTAAGAGAAATGGGTATAGATATAAAATCTACTAAAGCAGCTTTTCAGGGTTTCGGTAATGTATCTCAGTATGCTGTAAAACTCTATAAAGAATATGGCGGAACTCCTGTATGTGTATCCTGCTGGGATCAGGAAGAGCAGAAATCCTATACATTCAAGAAAAAAGATGGCATAGATATAGAGGCACTGCTTAATATTACAGACAGATTTGGCGGAATAGACAAAAAGCAGGCCCAGACCCTGGGTTATGAAATACTTCCCGGAGATGCCTGGATAGAACAGGACGTAGATATACTGATACCGGCAGCTCTTGAAAATCAGGTGACGGGAGAAACTGCTTCTAAAATACATAAAAATGTAAAAATTATAGTTGAAGGTGCCAACGGTCCAACTACTATAGATGCAGACAAAATAATAAAAGAAAGAGGTATTTTCATAATACCGGATTTCCTTGCCAATGCCGGTGGTGTTATGTGCAGTTATTTCGAACAGGTTCAGTGTAATATGAATTACTTCTGGCCCAAAGATGAAGTTCTCGGTAAACTGGATGCAAAAATGACTGATGCCTATCTGAAGGTTTCAGCCCTTGCAAGAAAGAAGAAAATTTATATGCGTGATGCTGCCTATATGATTGCCATACAGAGAGTAGCAGAAGCATGTAAGATGAGAGGCTGGGTGTAGAAGACGTGACGCGTAACGCGTAACGCGTGACGCGTAGCGGTTAGTAACCGTTATTCGTTACATGTTACGCGTTATTTATTTAATCTAATAATGCGTAATGCGTAATGCGTAATGCGTGGTTCATAACGCATCACGCATTACGCATCACGCATTACGATTTTTAAAGGGAGGTTATTATATATGCAAAAGAATCATATAGAAGATTTACCTTATCTCCATTCCCTTATGTCCTATAAAGTAAGAAAAGTTCTTCTGGTTGCCAGTCTTTATGATTATTTTCTTCTTGAAGAAGACGGTCGTCTCACAGATCTTCTGGGAGCTGCCTACAAACAGAGAGATCTTGGCTATGTACCGGCACTACACAGAATAAAAGGCGGGCAGGAAGCTCTGAAAAAACTTGGGGAAGAACAGTTTGACATGGTAGTTACCATAATGAGAATAGGCGATATGGATCCTTTTACTTTCGGCCGTAAAGTCAAAGAAATAGTCCCCGGTATGCCTGTAGTCATACTGGCCTATAATACTCCGGAACTTGCCAGGCTTCTTGAAATATATGACGAAAAAGCAATAGACAGAATTTTCATCTGGCATGGCGACGGAGAAATCCTTACAGGTATTATTCAATATATAGAAGACATGAAAAATGCCGAAAAAGATACCTCTCTTATCGGTGTTCAGAATATCCTCATAATTGAAGGTTCAATAAGCTCCTATTCCAGATATCTTCATATTTTATTTGAAGAGCTCTGGGATCAGACAGATCTGCTTTTGCAGGACAGCCTGACATGGAGCGAAAAATCTCTCAGACAGAGAGCAAGACCCAGGGTTCATCTGGCTCTTTCCTTTGAAGAAGCAATGAAGATTTACGAAAAATTCAAAGGCAATTTAATGGCAGTAATAAGTGAATGCTCCTTTACAAGAAATGGTATTATGGATAATAAGGGAGGACTCGATTTTATCACCATGATAAGGGAAGAATTTCCCTATCTGCCCGTATTACTTCAATCCAATAATCAGGAAAATGAAGAAATAAGCAAAAAACTGAAGACAAATTTTCTGTTTAAAAAATCTCACACACTGGTAAATGATTTCAGGAATTTCTTTGAACATTCTACCGGTTTTGGAGATCTTATTTTCCGCGATCATGAAGGGAAGGAAACGGGAAGAATAAAAAATATTACTTCTTTATATTCACTTATAGATACAGTGCCGGGAGACATTCTGACTGAATATGTGAGGAACGGAAATCTTACAAGATGGCTTCTTGCAAGGACAGAATTTGAGATTGCCAGAGCAGTTTCTTCTTTAACAGATTTAGAAAATAAAACATCGGAAACACTGAGGGAACTGATTAAAAATATTTTTATAGAATACAGGAAAAAAAGTCATAGAGGCTCTATCGTAAATTATTCAAGGCATTTTCATAATGATTATTATAATTTCAGCCGCATAGGCAGTGGTTCTATAGGAGGGAAAGCCAGAGGCCTTGCTTTTATTGATAAAGTACTCGCCAGGTATTTAAAAGAAGATCAATTCCCCCATGTTTCTGTATCTATACCTTCAACACTGGTTCTCGGAACAGATATGTTTGATTCTTTTATAAAGAAAAATAATCTTCTGAATTTTGCTCTTGAAGAAACATCCGATATGATGATAGCAAATGAATTTCTGAATGCAGAATTGCCTGCTACAGCAGTAGGAGATCTCAGGGAATTTATAAGTCATGTAAAAGCCTCTCTCGCAGTCAGATCGTCAAGCCTTCTGGAAGATGCGCTATATCAGCCATTTGCAGGTGTTTATATTACAAAAATGCTCCCTAACAACCAGTTAAATATTGATGAACGGTTCAGAAGTCTTGCCAGCGCAATAAAGCTTGTCTATGCTTCGACATTTTTCAGAAATGCAAAAGCCTATATAGAAACTACGCCAAACAGGGTAGAAGACGAAAAAATGGCAGTTATCATTCAGGAGGTAGTCGGCAAAGCCCATGGGAATGCTTTTTATCCGCATTTTTCAGGAGTAGCAAGATCTTATAACTATTACCCAGTAGGGAATGCAAAGCCTGAAGATGGCGTGGCCAACCTTGCTCTCGGACTCGGTAAAACTATAGTGGACGGAGGCGTATCACTGAGATATACACCTGCCTATCCGGGGATTCTGCCTCAATTCGGCAATATAAGAGATATGTTTGATTATTCCCAGAAGGAATTTTACGGAATAGATCTTGAGCACAGAATATCAACTGCTTTTGCCGAAGAGGATCAATATCTTGTAAAACTCGGTATGGACAGGGCAGAACATGACGGGACACTGAAATATCTGGCTTCTACCTATTCAGTGGATAATGACAGGGTTTACGACGGACTCTTCGGACATGGGCCGAGACTTATCACTTTTGCCCATATACTGAAAAATGAAATATTTCCTCTGTCAAAAATCCTGGAATATCTTCTTAAATTGAGTGAAGATTCCATGGGATGTCCCGTAGAGATTGAATTTGCCGTAACTCTGGACTCAGAAAAAGGTCTTCCGGCACATTTCGGTTTCCTTCAGGTAAGGCCTCTTGTAGTAAGTGATGAACTGGTACAGGTAGAATTATCCGATATAAAAGAAAAGCCTTCTCTGTGTTACAGTAAATTTGCCCTGGGTAACGGCATAATAAACAACATAAAAGATATAGTTTACGTAAAAAGAGAAACCTTCGATCCGTCGAAGAGTTCCCTCATAGCAAAAGAAGTTGACAGGATGAACTCTATGCTCAGATCAGAAAAAAGACCTTATCTGTTAATAGGGCCGGGGCGATGGGGTTCTACGGATCCGTGGCTTGGAATACCGGTAAAATGGAGTCATATAAGTGGTGTAAAGGTTATTGTAGAGGCAAGCCTTGATAATATGAATGTAGATCCTTCCCAGGGATCACATTTCTTCCAGAATATGACATCTCTCAGGATTGGTTATTTCACAGTACCTCTGAACCATCCTGACTGTAAACTTGACTGGTCATGGCTTGACAGTCAACCGGTATCAAAGGAAAGTAATCATTTAAGGCACATAAGGATTGAAAAACCTCTGGAAGTTCAGATTGACGGGCGCAGAGGGCAGGGAATCATTTTTCAGTGAGCAGTTATAAATGGAAAAAGAAATTTGTCGTATAATATTAGAGTGAAAAGTGAAAAGTGAAAAAAAAATCGATTTTTTTTCACTTTTCACTTTTCACTGATCTAAAAAACGCAATCTTATTTTATACAATAAAAATATATGTTATAATGTAGAAAAAAATTAAATTCACCTAGGAGGATTTATATGAGTAAAGAAAAAAAAGACCTGGCAGAAGAATTTTTTCAACTGAGCAGGGTATTACTTTCTATAGCTCAATGTGATAATTATCTGAGCGGAGAGGAAATAAAGTTAATACTGGCAAATATTTCAAAAAACGGTAATATGACAAAAGAACAGGAAGTAATTCTGGAAGATGACATAAATAATCCGAAAGATGTGCTGGAACTGTTACCGGGAATAGAAAGTGAAACAGCAAAAGCGACTCTCATACTGCAGATGTCTCTCATACCTCTTTCGGATAAGTATGTAGACAAAAGAGAAAAAGAAACAGTATATAAAATTCTTGACAATCTGAAATTCGATGAAAAAGTAAAAGAGAAAGCAAGGGAATTTATAACCGTAGCGGCAGATCTATCGGAAGCTCTGGCAAAGTACATTTAATCTTCAGGAGGTCCTCCAATGGAAGACGGGAAAATGACTGTTATAGAACATCTGGAAGAGCTGCGACGGAGGATAATAATATCTCTCTTATCAGTAGTTTTCTGCAGTATTGGAGGATATTTTGTTGCTGCCAGAGTAATGCATATCCTTGCTGCCCCTATCGGCCAGAATAAACTTGTTTATCTTACTCCGTCGGAAGGTTTTGTCACTCATATACAGGTATCACTTGTATGCGGCATAATTCTGGCTTCTCCCATGGTTTTATACCAGATATGGGCCTTTATAAGCCCTGCTCTTAAGCCTGAGGAAAGAAGATATTTCTTTACCTTTATGCCTATGGTTATTTTTTTATTTTGCTCCGGCGTAGCAGGAGGAACATTTTTTATACTTCCTGCAGGTATGAAATTCCTCATCAATTTTTCCACAGTAGATCTTCAGCCCATGCTGTCGGTAAGCAATTATTTCTCTTTTGCCCTGTCTGTTATAGTTTCCTGCGGTGTTGTATTCGAACTGCCTCTTGTGGCACTTTTACTCGGTAAAATAGGTCTTGTCAATTCAGAGAAGCTTTCAAAATATCGTAAATATGCAATTCTTGTATCCTTTGTTATAGCAGGTATTATAACACCTTCAGTTGATATGTTTACACAGATACTTGTAGCAGTTCCGATTATATTTTTATATGAAGGAAGTATAATATTGCTGAAGATATACAGATTATGATTTTTTAAGGACAGATAAATAACATTCGTCATATGAATAATTTATATAAAAATCTGGAATGGATAAAATTTTATACTTTTAAAAATGAACCTTTCTATTATTTTCCTGATAATATGACTTTAATAGAATCTGATGAAAATTTCGGAAAACTTCTTACTGACCTCAGGGATAAAGAAGTTACTTCCATACAGGAAAATAAATATCCTGAAGGTTATGTAGAAGACGTATTATATAATATGGAAGTTCTTCATAATAAAGGTACTATGAAAAAAATAATACCTTCTTCACTTCCTGACTTTATACCATTAAATAAAATTATCATGGCAAATACATTGAAATGTAATCTATCATGTACCTATTGTTATAACAAATTTGACATTAATTCCTGTCCCCCGGAAGATATGTCAGAAGAAACATTTCGGAAAGTGACGGAATTTCTTGAACATAACGGCCCTGATCTTCCATTTTACAAATTATACTTTATAGGCGGAGAACCTCTTGCAAATCTCCATATACTGGAAGAAGCAGGTAAATGGGGTGAAAGATTAAGAAAAAAAGGAAGAGATCTATTCATTGCAGTAACAACTAACGGAACCCTTATAAACAAAGATATAATAGATTTCTGTATGAAATACAGAATTAATCTGAAATTGACTGTAGACGGAAATGAGATGGAACATAATCTTCACAGGATATTTCCTGATGGTACCGGAAGCTATGAAAAGGTAAGAGATATGCTGCCAGATTATTTTTATTCCTATCGAAATCCGTCTAAATACGTAGCGACTACCATAGACACACTTGAAAGCGATCTGGAAGACAGAGTAATAAGACTTGCAGCGATGGGATTTAATATAATCGATTTGACCGAAATATACACTAATAAAAAAGAAGAAACATATAAAGAAGAAGATTTAGAGAACATATTCAGAGAAAAATATAGAAAAGTCTTTGAATTTCTTTATCTTCGTGTAAGAAGCAGAAATTATCTGCGTATAATCCCTGTATATGATACAGTAAAAAACATTCATTTTAAAAAACCTTCTTTTTCACGATGTACTGCAGGTATTGACAGTTTGTCTGTAGCACATGACGGAACGATTTATCCATGTCATCATTTCTACGGTGATAAAAGATTTGCCATGGGAACAGTTTATGAAAGAGAAATAAATCCTGATAAATTCAAACCTTACAGAATTCCTGTAACAGAAAGGAGGGAATGCTCTGTATGCTGGGCAAGATTGTTATGCGGAGGCCCCTGTTATCATCGTTCCCTTGCAGTTACAGGAGATGCATTCCTCTGTAATAAAATAGAATGTATAAGAAGAAAAGCACTTATTGCAGAAGCTTTTCGTTTCTATATAAGACTTAAAAATGAAGACACCCTGTCACTGAAGTATTTTTTAAATATGGATAAATATATAAGAAGCCTTTAAAAAGGCTTCTTATCAGACAGTCCAATTTCCCGGTTCTATAATAAGATTTACTGCCCCAGAGGAAGTTCTAATTGCTGTGGTTCTTTTGGTTTTTCTGGTTTATCTGGCTCCCAGAACCAGTTAAAACATCCGCATGCCGTATCGAGATACCATTTACCGCCTGTAGCATAGTCTTTCGGATCAGGATGTTCAATAACTACATAATTACCTTTATCATCCCACATAGCACCACCCATACCATAGGGGCCCTTTTCATTTTCAGGATCCATATAGGGACGCCAGTAAAATACATCAGGTGCACATGCCTCATGTTTCAGACAGAAACTTCCTCCGTCTGTTTTACTTGCCAGTTCATCATATACCTTCGGGTCCGGATGATCACACCATACCATACCTTCACCGTTTGGATTTGGAACAAAGGCCCCTTCTTTTTCAGGAGTACCGTCTTTGACAAATAAATATTTTATTTTATCTCCAATATCATGGAAAAAATCCCCTATAGCGGATTTATCAGTAGGAGTAAAACTATCTTTTACTTCTGTGTCATTGACAACTTTCATATTGCCCTTAAGAGGATATAAATTGCCTGATTGGCCTGTTGGTTGAACATTCATAATGCGTAACCTGCCTTTCAATATTTTTATAAAAGTATATTAACATAAAAAATACTAAAACAAAATCTATTTTATGTTAAAATTATGTTAACTTTCTTCAAGTTTTCTTCCGAATATTCTCTTATATGTCCTATGTTGTTTACATGTATGGTAAATAGTTCATAATCTTTTCTATATATAAAGAGGTTTTTTAAACTCATTGTCAAAAATAAATATATAAATTTATGAAAAAAATTACTTCACCCAGAAGCATTTTTATTCTATGGAGGCTTTTTCTATTTATATAAACCTGAAGGGAGTTTCAGAAATACCATCTAAAATAAAGGTTTACCCCGCAGGTACCGGATAAAAAATTTAAAAAATCAACAAGGAGGCCCATTATTATGTCTGATAAGCTCAGAGAAAAGCTAAAAATCTCCGAAAAGAGATTGAAAGAGATTAACGATTTTTTACTGGATCCGAATAACAGTGTCATAAACGATCTCTTAAAAGTAGTGGAAAAATACGGAGGAGTTGAAGAAATCAACAGAAAAGCAGAGGAAGCAAGAAAACTTCCGAACCTTCTGACTAGATTAAAGGAAACAAAATCTCCCTATCTTAAAGATATTGAATGGCTTATAGAACAGCAAGACAGGGGAGCGTTTATCTCAGTTGCAGATTACAGAAAAAATATTCTGGGCGACAAAGTTGTAAAATTCAATGAATCTAATCCTGTTACTCTTGAGATAAGTGCACTCCAGTATTTTCCTTTTTTAATAGAAG
>DAIOEN010000261.1:0-8977 GCA_036746235.1 Vulcanimicrobiota bacterium
AATTTTTAATTCTATATAAAAGACTAATTTTTCTTCTCCAGAGCCTGCCAGGCAAAAGCTTTTTCTGGATACATTTCTACCTGTTGCCTTACCAGGGTAAATATAAATAATACATATGCTCTCGTGACGCGTAACGCGTGACGGGAAAAACACATTTATTACATACTTATGATCAGGTCAATATAAAATTAAACAAAAATCTCTTAAAACCTTTAAAGGAGTAAAATATTTTGGTATAATTTTTTCAAGAGCCGTAAATTCACCCGTTACGCGTTACGCGTCACGATTATAATTATGAACAATGAAAATTTCCCTGAAGAAATAATACTTCCAATAGAAGATTCTATAGATCTCCATACATTTCATCCCCGGGATATTCCTGAGGTAGTGGAAGAATATTTAAAGGAATGTATAAAACTTGGTTTTAAAGAGGTACGAATTATCCATGGCAGGGGAAAAGGCTACCAAAGAGCTGTAGTTCAAACAGGTCTTGCAAAAAATCCTCTCGTACTATCTTTTCATGATGCCCCTCCTGAAAGAGGGGGCTGGGGTTCCACTGTAGTAAAACTTAATAATAAAGGAAATGTTCGTAATGTATAATCAATAGTTTCACTTTTCACGCTTATATTTCAACTGACTGTAGAAAGCAGCTATTTTCTTGCGAAAATCAGTATCTTTTTCTTTTTTCATAGACTCCAGAACAGCGGGGGCAATAGATTTATCACCAATCTTTTCCAGAGCCTGCAATGAAATAAGACGAAGTTCATAATCAGGAGCATTTTGCATCAAATCCAGAAGAAAGTCGGTAGATTCAATGAGTTTCATTTCTCCCATAATAAAAATAATATCTGCTTTTTCATTTAAATCTTCTGTAAGAGCAAATTCCTCAAGTAGACTTTCAATAGTTATACCATCAAGTAAATCCTCTATAGGCTTATCCAGAAGCTCCTGTGCTGTTATATCATCGACATCTTCTGTTAAAGATTTATCTTCAGCAAAAGCTTCTTCCTTTATTTCATCTTCCATTTCATTTTCTCTTTCTATATCCTCTTCTATCTTCTCGTCTATGTCTTCTTCTATTTTATCGTCAATATCCTCTTCTTCTATCTCTTCTTCTATCCTGTCATCTATGTTCTCTTCTTCTATTTTTTCTTCTATTTCATCATAACCTTCTTTTATTTTAGGTGTCTCACTGGTATTTTCAAGAACTTCCTTTGTACTTTCTATACTGCCCATAGCAACTTCAAGTAATTCATCTATATTATTAATATGTTCAACATCCATTGCAGGAGAAGGCATTTCCTGTGTATCGTCTATTACCTCCAGCAATATATCTACAAGTTTTGCCTTCTTAAGCTCTTCTTTTTGCTCCGGAATTTCCTCGCCGGCAGAAGGAACTTCCACAGGTATTTCCTCTTGAATAACAATTTCTTCTTCTTTTTGTTCAGAAATAGGTACAGGAGGAGGGCTATGAGATGTTTTGAGTTTTTTTATTTCACTTTTTACTTTTGCTGTTCCGGCCTCTCTCTGCTGGTTTAATATTTGTTCTGCTCTTTCTCTTATCCATTTATCAGGATCCATTAAACTCAAATGAAGTAAAAACTCGGCAAGAGTTAAATCTTCACACCATTCAAGAACACGGCCAAGCAATATAAGTGCATTACGCCGATCCTCTCTGGACGTTCCACGTTTTATTATATTCTTTAATTTCGTCACATCCTCAAAATCAAAACATGTTCTGCCTTTACCTTTTATGACAAGTAATTTTCCACATTTACTGCAGTAAAGATCCGTATCTTCATCCATATGGTAAACATCTATATTTTCACAGAAAGGACAGGTAATCTCAAAATCTGCTTCCATTTCCTTGACCATGAAATTTCCCTGTATATCGGCAATAACTTTAAATTTCATAATAAAATACTCCTGAAAATAATATCAATCACTTATTTAAGTCACACCTGCGAATGGGAACTTACCATCATTCCAGTTAATTTCAATTACCTCTTTGGATGAGCACATACCACCCCTTACCCGTCATGATTAACTTACCAGTGTCCCTTGGATTGACGTGAAAGTCTCTGAGAAAGAGGGATCTTTTTCCAGCAGTCCTGACAGATAAGATCTTCTTTATGTTCAAAAGCTATACATTTTTCACATAGATTCTTCTTGCAACGGCAACAGGAAGCTACTGCCTGAACATCTCTGTGATTAACACAGAGTTTAACAGATGCCAGATAGGCCTGTTTTTCCTGGGCATTCTTTATAAGATTTCCTATTCTGTTCTGCTGCACATCTTTGCCTTTAGCTGCCTGTTCTTCTGCTCCCCCCTCACCGGGCTTCTGCTTATCCCTTTCTTTCATATATATCTGATCTTTTCTGCAATCCTTGCACAGAGTTTTACCCTGCTTGAGAGGAGCACAGGTATTACAAAAATGACCACCACAATCCTGACATACTCTTATAGCTGGTATATTGGGATGATTCGGACAGTTCATAATTATATTCAGTACCGGTTTAAGTTAAACAAATCTCCGGCTAACCGAAGCCTCCTTTCGAAACTTATATTTAACATCTTTCAATATAATAGAACGACAAAATGCATGTTACATTTCGTCGTTCCATATCTGACATACTATATTCCTGGATGGTATTAATCATACCAGAGTTGCCACGGAGCTTCTTTGTGTATATAGGTATTAACACCAAATCCAAAGGACTCCGGAGCATATAATTTCCATACATCCTTTTCATCTCTGCTGAGATAGATGTAGAATGTACGGGGCCCATCCTGATAAGGAGCCCAGTTATCAAAATCAAAATCTCCTGTTACTTCATAACATTCAATCCTCTGATCCGGATCACAGAAATTATCCAGTCTTATTATAGTCAAAAGCTTTACACTTTTCAAATAGAAATCCGATTTACCATACTCTGTCCAGCCTACAAGAGAAACATGTCTGCCACTGGGAAGAGTCAAATCCTTACAATCCTTAACCATAAGATCCTTAATGGCACAGCAGTCTTTGTCACACTGGGCAGCAAAGAACTGTTCTATGACCTGTTCCGGTCTCGCAGGAGACCATCTGTAGGAAGGAGTAACCTGAGTAGCCATAACAGGGACTAATGACATAAATAAAACAAAAAATGCAACAGTGAAAATCATTATCTCTTTATTTTTCATCTGATTCTCACCTCCTTCCGTGATAAAATTTTTCAACTTTCATTAATTTAATTTTAATTTAAAGATTATTCTCCATGTAATTCTACTGTTCCTTCAAAATGAAAAAAAAAATAGTGAAAGATATTTATAGTTTCTTGTATTTAAAGCAGGATTTTTTCAAAAAATATATAAAATTATAATTAATGTAATAGATTCGTAACGGGTAACCAGTCACGAAAACAATGGAAGGGGTGCTGAATTTGAATAATTTTACCTGTCTTTTTCAACCTTTAGAAGTAGGTGGATACTGCCTGAAAAATAGAATAACCATGGCTCCTATGTTAATGGGTTACGGCCATATAGATGGCACTGTAACAGAACAGTGTGTTGATTACTATGCAAGAAGGGCAAGAGGCGGAGCATCTATGGTAGTAGTTGAAGCTACACTGGTTAATTTAAAAGGAAGAACCAATCTGTCACAGCTCAGAATAGATAATAACAGTTTTCTTCCCGGTTTAAGTAAACTCGCCAGGGCTATAAAAGATAACGGAGCTGTAGCAGTAATTCAGCTTCAGCACAGCGGAAGAGTGGCGAGTGTTGATGAACCGATATCTGCATCGGAACTTTCTGTTGAAAGTACATCCGGTATAAATATCAGACCAAGAGCGATGTTGAAAATGGAAATAAATAATACAATAAGTTCCTTCAGTCAGGCAGCTCTCAGGGCAAAGACTGCAGGATTTGATATGATAGAACTCCACGGAGCTTTCGGTCATCTCCTTGCACAGTTCCTTTCTTCCAAAACCAATAGAAGAGATGACGAATACGGAGGAAGTCTGGAAAACAGAATGAGATTCCCCCTTGAAGTAGTAGAAAATATAAAAGCAGTTACAGGGAAAAACTATCCGGTAGGTTATCAATTCCTTGCAGATGAACTTATGCCTGACGGTTTTAAACTTGAAGAAGCCAGAATATTTGCAAAACATCTTGTTAAAGCCGGTATAGCTTATCTGACTGTAACAGCAGGAAACTTCGAATCATGTATGGCAGGTGACGGACTTTTTGCAATGAGATCTCCTTTGGAAAATGTAGTTTATCTTGCAAAAGAAATAAAAGAAATAGTAAATGTTCCCGTATTTGCATGCGGTAAAATTCGTGATGCAAAAAGTGCTGACATGATAATAGCAGAAGGTAAATCAGACGGAGTCGCCCTGGGAAGGCCTTTGCTCTGTGATCCTGATTTCCCTGAAAAAGCCAGAAAAGGCAGACTTGATGATATTATACATTGTATTTACTGCTGTGGCTGTATCGACCAGATAGAAAGAAATCTGAAAGCCCTCTGCGATATAAATCCTGAAGTAGGAAGGGAATCTTCTCCGTGTCCGGTCCCCCCCCTGAAATCGAGAAATGTATGGGTAATAGGAGGAGGGCCTGCAGGTATGACTGCTGCAATTACTGCAGCTAAAAGAGGACATAAGGTTACACTTTTTGACAGAAGTAAGAAACTGGGAGGAGATTTCCTGTATGCCAGTCTTGCACCGGGGAAAAAACCGGTAGAATCTTTCCTTAATTACCTTATCAAACAGATAGAAAAATCCGGAGTCAAGGTAAAAATCGGGAAAGAAGTTACAGTGGAAGATATAAAAAAGGCAAAGCCGGAAGTTCTTATACTGGCAACAGGAGCTAAATTTAAAATCCCTGATATAGCGGGATTGAAAGAAAGCAAAGCATTGCTGGATATAAAAAAGGTTTTTCTGGAAGAAGAGAAACCGGGGAAACATACACTTATACTGGGAAGCAACAGTCTGGCATGTGAACTGGCAGAATTTATTGCTTCAAGGAAAGGACATGTAACAATAGCAGGGGAAGAAGAAGAATTTGCTGAAGACATGGATCTTATGAACAGGGCAATGGTTATGCAAAAACTCAATGAATACGGTGTGAATATAAAGAGAAATAGTAAAATAACCGGAATCTCAGGAAAACATGCAATCATAGAAGACTGTAAGGACCATGATAAATCGGAAGAAATTAAATTTGATTCTATCATATGCACTGGCTCATACAAACCGGATTACTCTCTGTATATGGCTATGAAAGATGAAGTTGAGGATATATACATAACAGGTGATTCTGCCGGATCGGGGGGATTACGTCAGGCAGTTCATAGATCTTATCAAATAGGATTAAATATTATATAACATATAACATTTTGACTTTTAAAGTCAAATTTAAAGGAGATAAATTATGCTATGCGTGGAATGTTACCACGATAATCCGGAAGGGATATCCTTTTGTGAAAAATGTGGTTATCCTCTTACCCCTCAGGACAAAGAAGAAGCCCCGACAACTGATTTACTCGCAAATCGTTACAGAATTATATCTCCCCTTACGGAAGGAGGTATAGGCAGTGTTCATTTAGGGTATGATATAAGACTGAACAAGGTATGTGCCATAAAAGAACTGTTCAAAAAAAGACTCGAAGAAATGTCAAAAATGGAATATGAAGCAAGTATAAATTTATTTAAAAAAGAAGTTGAATTACTTGCCAATCTGAGACATCCGAATATTCCATGTGTAACTGATTATTTTATAGAAAATGAACGTTACTACCTTGTTATGGATTATATAGACGGTAAAGATCTGGAGTTGACTCTTGATGAAGAAGGGGCTGTTTCTGAAAAACAGGTTATTGAATGGGCCATACAGATCTGCAGAATCCTGGAATATTTACATGGTCAGTTTCCTCCCATTATCCATGGTGATATAAAGCCTGCGAATCTGATAATAAGAAAAACAGACGGAGCTATTATTCTGGTTGATTTTGGCTCTGCATCGGCAGCTACATCCAAAAAAACACTTGATACATCATATGGAACAGAGGGATATGCTGCGCCCGAGCAATATCTTGGTAAACTTGATGCCAGATGTGACATATATTCTCTCGGAGTAACACTTTACGAGCTTCTTACAGGCAATTTGCCGGAAATTGCTTTTGAATTTGGACCTCTTCGTGAAGCAAGGCCGGACCTGCCTATATCGGAAGACATAGACAATATAGTAATTAAAGCTGTAAATTTTAAACCGGAATTAAGATATGATACTGCAAAACAGCTTAAACAGGATCTCCTTACAGCTTATAATAAAAAATATTCTTCCATAGTAAGCCAGTATAAAACAAATACACTTATTATGGCTCATCCGGAAATGATAGTATCTCATAAAGAAGAGAAAAAAACAATAAAGGTTATGGTAGTTGATGATGAAGAAACAATGAGGGATTCCCTGAGAGAAATTATAACTTATTTCAATGATATAAAAATTGTGGCAGAAGCTTCAAATGGTGAAGAAGCTATCGGGATATTCACAAACCTGAAAGAAAAACCTGATATAATACTGATGGACATCAATCTTCCGCAAATAAGTGGTATAGAAGTAACACAGAAGCTTATTCCCCTTTGCCCTGACTTAAAAGTTATTATGTTTTCAGCCTATCTGGATGAACATAAATTCATTTCATCTTTTAATGCAGGAGCTACAGGTTATATATATAAAATAGGTACTTCCTGGAAAGAGCTTGAAGATTCTATAAGAAAAGCTTTTGACGGAGGACACCCTATTTCTTCAAGTGCCAATTCATTATTTGTAGAATTAATCAGAAGTAAAAAGCTTTCGGATACTATAACACCATCCAGAGCCAATGAAGAAGTTATTGAAATGAAACCGGTTACTGATATAAAAGAAGAAGAAGAACTGGTTTTTCCTTCTAAAAAAATCACGGGAAAAGATGAACATGGAAAAGGTGAGGAATTACTGGAAGAAGTAATAGATGAAGAGATTGAACATATAATTGAAGAAGATACAGAAGAAGAGACAATTGAAGTAAAGGAAGAAATAATTGAGGAAGATGCAGAAGAAGAGATAATTGAAGTAAAGGAAGAGATAATTGAGGAAGATACAGAAGAAGAGACAATTGAAGTAAAGGAAGAGATAGAAGAAATAATTGAGGAAGAGATAGAAGAAGAGACACCTGAAGTAAAGGAAGAAACCTGTGAAAAAATAGAGAGCCATAGCGAGGAAAACCCTGCAGGAAAAGAAATTAAAGAGAATATTAATAGAACCAGTGATTTTGAACATAAGGCAGAAGTTAAAAGTGAATTTATAACTTCAACGCTCTGTCCTCTCTGCAATTCCTCGTCAAACAGGCCGGGAGCCAGATTCTGTAAAGAATGCGGTCAGAAACTAATAGGGGAAGACCTTCTTATTTCCCAGCAACATCTTCAACTGACAGAAAAATTTCTGCAGTTTGATTCTCTCAATTCTCTTATTGTAGAAATACAACAGAATAAAGAACGGCTTGATGAAAGCTTTTTCAGATATCTTGACAAAAAAATGGAAATCTTTGCTGCAAAAGAAAATTCTGAACTTATTAATTCCCTGAGCTATCTCTGCAAGATTATGGATAATCTCCACATAAGAAAAACAGCAACAGCAGAACCGGTGAAACCTGCCGTCACTACTATCAGGCCGGTAAAAAGTCATGAAGAAAGTGAAAAAGAAGAAAGCAGAAAAAAGAAAAAATTCGGCCCCGTGGATTCCGGTAGATTGAGAGCGGATTCCGGAAGACTAAAGAAAAAATCCGATGATTCATGGAAACCTGCAAGAATTACCCCCGGTGATAGAGGATCAAAGAGAATATCTGCAATGGAATACAGAAAGTATGTAGAGATTATACAGGCACTGAGGCAGATTATAACTACGAAATCTCCGGAATTTCTATATGATACTATTGAAGAGAAAAAAGAAGAACTGGATGAAAAATTCACTACAGTTCTAAAAAGGCAGATTGATTTTGCCATGGCAGAAAATGATAATGCTCAGGTAAAAGATTTAAAATATCTGCAAAAAATCATAAGCAATCATTGAGAATCGTGACGCGTAACGCGTAACGCGTAACAGGTGATACGTGACATAAATTCAGACTCTATTTTTTTCGTAGATTGAGATAATTAATGAAAAATATATTAATTTTTGGTGCCTCCGGTCATGGGAAAGTAATTATAGACATAGTTGAAAAAGAAAATATTTATAACATTTCAGGACTGATTGACGATAATAAGAATTTACCGGTTGATTTTTCTGGCTATAAAATTCTTGGTGTAACTGATGAAACACTTCATATCATAAAAAAATACAATATTTACGGAGGAATAGTGGCCATCGGTGATAACTGGATAAGGTCTCTGGTAGTCAGAAAAATAAGAGACATATCACCTGATTTTGTCTTTGTCAATGCCATACACCCTTCTGCCCGGATTGCCCGCAATGTAACAACAGGGAAAGGATGTGTTGTTATGGCAGGAGCAGTAATAAACAGCGATACCAGAACAGGAGATTTCTGTATTATAAATACCGGATCTTCTGTTGATCATGATAATATTATAGAAGATTACGCAAGTATTGCTCCGGGAGTTACTACAGGAGGAAATGTAAAAATAGGTTCTTTCAGTGCTGTTTCTCTTGGAGCCAGTATTATTCACGGCGTAACGGTAGGTGAACATACTGTAGTAGGGGCAGGCTCTACTGTATTAAAGAATATCCCTTCTTATGTAGTAGCTTATGGCACGCCGGCACAGGTGGTAAGAGAAAGACAGGCGGGAGAAAAGTATCTGTAGACAGTGACCAGTTATCAGTGACCAGTTATCAGTGACCAGTGACCAGTTATCAGTTATCAGTTATCAGTTCGAACCCACGCATCGCGCATCACGCATCACGTCTTTAAAAATTCCTCATATGAATAAACCATATCATAAA
>DAIOEN010000262.1:0-8964 GCA_036746235.1 Vulcanimicrobiota bacterium
AAGGGTTAATTTATTGTCTGTAAAACAAATTATATAAGGCAAATTATTTTTCTTCTCCGGAGACTGTCAGGCAGAAGCTGATAAAATGGTTACGAATTTACCCGGTGCGGTACCAGGGGGCTGCTGAATTATTCAGATAAACTGCCTGTACATAATTTTCATCTAAAGCTTTATTTTATGCCATTAAAATTGTCCTCGAATCACGCGTCACGTGTCACGATTATAAATATGATAGATATCCCTAACTATAAATTACTTCTTAATATAGCAGGAAATCAATTCTGCTATATGATCGGGATCTTCTGAAATAAGATCTACAGGGCTTAACTGTTCAAGGATAAGATCATCCCATATTATGTTCATTTCAGTAACCGTATATTTTATATCTTCATATTTATCAAGAGCTTTCAGTAATATAACCTTACTCTGAATCTCTACTTTATCCTTAAATCCGACATGAAGAAGAAGAAGATTACGGCATATACCTTTATCGAGTAAAGGTATGATTATTATAGGTCTTTCATCACTGTTACCCCGTCCTGCGAAAACGCGATTTTTCGCGATAACACTTCTCTTTCTGCCTATAAGAAGAGAGCCTTTATCTGCCCGGGACATTAGAGACATAGCAGTTCCTTTTTTATAAAGAGTGACTATCTGTGTATTTTCTGCTGGATATCCCAGTGGATCGAGTTCTGAGATTTCATAAAAACTCAGTCCTGTAATATGCTCAACAGCAGGATTTATAGACTGAAGTATAAAACTGTTCTGATAGGTTATATTATTAAGAGAAATATTTTCTTCTTTTAATGTTTCAAATATGAGACCTTCAGGTATTTCTTCAAGGCGTGAGATACCGACTGTAACAGTTTTCGCCTGGTGTTTTATTGCATCTATGGGCCTTGTCAGATCTGCTATGGCAGAAGATAAAAATCTTACTGTTTCATTCAGTACAGTATTAAGACTTCCTGATTTACCGAAATCAATCTCAAAATCTTCCAGAGGAATTTTTCCCTGTACATATTTTAATAAAAGACTCAGTTCCGATGCGGTATTTACCTCAAGACAGCTGTTATAAAAACCGGTTCTGAGCCTGTTATAAAACTCTTTACATGGAGAATAAAGTTTTCTTGAGAGAGATTTTATAATGGCTCTGTCTTCATACAAATCCCCTCTCGTAGAATTAACCAGTGCCTCAACAGTAGAAGCTCTGGCAATCTTCAACAGGGATGCACTGTTATCTATAGCTCTTGCTGCATAATAACCCCATAGATGACCTGCCATAGTATTGAGAAGTACAGAAACGACGCCGGAAGCCCGGGGTGTTTTTATTATGCCCTTTGCATAGGGTTTAAAAAGATATTCCTGTTCTTCCGTCACAATAACTACAGGACACGCTTTATGAGCTTTAAATATAGCCACTTCTTTTACTATGTCATGGAGGTTGCTTCCGCTTACACCTGCCACGCAGATGATAATAAGAGGTTCTGACGATAAATCAATATGTTTTTTATCTTCAGTAGTATCGGAAGCTATTGATTTATAACAGAGTTCACTCAATTTTATTCTTATTTCATCTGATGCAACTTTATAAGGGCCGCTGCCTACAACAGCCCAGTATTTTTTTGTAACTGCATATTTCTCGGCCACTTCCTTCACATCATCTTTCTGTGAGAGCATACTATACATCTTCTCCGGTAATGATTGAAGGTCTCTTAATTCCTGAACTACCTCGTAAGGCGACAGAGAGGATAAAATCCTGGCAAAATAAAGGGCAATAATTGTACCGGAAACTATCTGTGAATAGAAAGCCTTCGTAGAAGCAACAGACATTTCTATATCCCTGCCATCACTGGTATAAAAAACACCGTCCGATTTATAAACAAGATCGGAATTCCTTCTGTTTACAATAGAAATAACATGAGCCCCCCTGACCCTCAGTAAATCAACGGTTCTATTTGTATCTGTAGTTGTGCCTGATTGAGAAACGGCAATGATAAGAAGACTGCTCATATCATCTTCCAGTAAAAACCCTGAAAGTTCCGTAGCTTTCGTACTCATTATCTGAATTCCGGAGCGGGACAAAACACGGTTCATAAAATTTGCTATGCCGTTACCTGCTATACTCGCCGTTCCCTGACCTATAACGCATATTTTCTTTATATCTCCGCTTTTAAGTTTGTTTACGACAAGTTCCGGTATTATTTCTTTACCGAGATTGAAGAAAGGAACAACTCCTGAAGGAGTTTCTCTGATTTCAAATTTTCC
This sequence comes from Vulcanimicrobiota bacterium, assembly GCA_036746235.1. GTDB lineage: Bacteria > Vulcanimicrobiota > SpSt-956 > SpSt-956 > JAKJGF01 > CALARM01. The sequence continues at coordinate 2,266 of DAIOEN010000262.1, forward strand.
CCTCAACGTTTTTTCTACGGAAACAGGCGATTCGGAAATCTCCTTTAAAAGAAAATGAGGATAGTGACCTATATTAATATCTCTCGTATTTATCTCAGATTTTTTAATGTCTTTCTCTGTAAGAACAAGAGGGGCTCCGTCAAAATAAAAAGTCTTTAAGTGTTCCATTCCAGCGGGAACCGATTGGTCGAGGACGAAAATCTGGCCCTGTGTCGAAGGATTTCCTGTAATCCTCTCTTTTTCACCATCAAGTTTTACAAAGCTGGAACTCTCTTCCACTATGCCGTAAAGTTCTGAAGCAAAAACATAACCTCCATTAATAAATCCTACAAACAGAGCCTGGCCGCTTCCTCTTAAAGCCAGATATACCTTTTCCGGTTCTACGGTACTGTGCATTGCTATAGCCATAGAGCCCTTGAATTCATTTAAAGACAGACGGAAGGCTTCATACAGATTCCCTGTCTCTTCGTAAAATTTTTCTACTATAAGAGGTATAATTTTGGCATCTGTAGTTATATTGTCACCTATTTTTCTCCCTGTAAGAGAAGAAAATTTCTCTTTCAATTCCTGAAAATTATCTATATCACCGTTCAGGACGGCAGAAATTAAATAATCTTTGTTCTTACTCTCAGTACCCGGAAGCGGTTCTGTCTGGTTGTTTACAGGGTGACAGTTCTGCTGATTTATAATACCGTTTGATGCCCACCTTGTATGGGCGAGAATATTTACTTTCCTGTCTTTACCGGACAGGGCAGTAAGAAATACCCTGTCTTCCTGAATAGTTTTTCTTAAAGTGCCAACATTGTCTCCCATCTTCCCTATTTCTTCTGCAACTTTAAAGGTAAAAACAATAGAATCCATATCTTTATTATTACAGGAAGAAGCCTCTACAATGGCACAGTTAATAAAATCTTTTAATCTTATTCTCTCTTCATAGTCCTGTTTAAGTTTTTCCTGAAGACTGTCTTTAAAATTCTTTAACCCTGAAGAATGGCCAAAGGTTACAATACAGGATATACCGGCAGAATCTCTGCCCCTTACTTCAAGCCTGTTCAGATTATTCAGGGTAAAATTCAATTTCCACAGTTCATGGATAAAGTGTTCCTTTTCTTCCAGATTTGAATCGTGCGATAGATTTTTAATTTTTGAAATATTTTTAAACAGATCTTCTCTTATCCTCCATATTAAATCTCTCACTCTTATAAGAACTGAATTAAATTTCTCTATCATATCCAGGGATATGGAAATACCTGAATGTTTTATAAATCTATCCAGTTCCTGTTCGGAATGTTCAAGTGAAAATGCCATTTCCTCTACGGTTCCTCTGGACAGAGGAGAACTATAAATATTGTAAAAATTTCCAAAAGCAAATAAAGAGTCGACAAATGGTTCAATTTCACTTAAAATTTCTAAAAAGCCTGTAATACTGTCACAGGATATATTTTTTAATCTATCTTTAATAATATTGATTTTCTCCGGGTTAAATTTAACAATATTTTCTTTAATATTGTGTACTATACCACTTATTCCACACATAAACATCCTCCATTATTATATCGTGACGCGTGACGCGTGACGCGTGACGCGAGGTTTTTCAGTTCATTGTTCAATCTTCCGAAATATTCTATAATAAAATTTTTTTTCCTTTGTATGTAAACTCACCTGTCATTTCTGGACGCAATCCATGAAAATGATTCTTATATAAACTGCCATAACAGTCCGGTAACAACGAATATTGAGAACTTGTTCCTTTCTTCCCCCTTCACTCTTCACCCTTCACGATTCTCATATAGATTCAGGCAACGATAAAATATCAAGAAACCACAGTGAAGGCATATACTGAGCTATCTTCCATGCAGGCAAATCTCTATCCGTATCTTTAAATATTTTACCTGTAATTTCTTTCTTATCATGACCTGTAACAAGAAACCATCTCTCTCCTGCAGAAGCAATAAGGGGAAAAGTGCATGTTATTCTCTTCTCAAAAGGGGGCGGGCCTTCTGTAACCATTACAAGTCTTTTTTTTTCTTTAAAAGCACTGTTCCCCGGAAAGATTGATGCGCTGTGTCCGTCGGGGCCGACTCCAAGTATCATAAGATCTATTACAGGTATTCCTTCTTCCGTACCGGGCAGTTCCCTTTTAAGGGTTTCTTCTAAATCCAGAGAAGATTTCTCAGGATCAACATGCATATCAACAGGAGTAAAAGTAAGAGGTTTGTATTGAAGACAACTGATAAATTCCTCTTCTATCATCTTCCAGTTAAGACCATTGCTATCGGGAGGCAAAACCCTTTCATCTACGGGAAAAATCTTTATTCTGTCCCATGGAAGTACCTCCTCAGACAGAAGACTATATAGCTTTTTCGGAGTATTACCACCTGAAAGGGCAATAGAAAAAAAAGGCTTCACAGAAAGATGTTCCTCAATCTTCAAAAGGAGAGCATCTTTTATAACAGAATAAATATTGTCATCTGCAATAATCTGATAATTATTATATGTTTTTTTCATAATTTTAATATTATATCATAAAGATAGCAAGTATAAAATAGTAAAAAGTGAGTAGTGAAAAGTAGAACACAATCTACTTTATTCTTTAATTTGACTTAAAAATTCCGGTGAATTATAATAGTTCTATAAATATTTATAAGTGATTAGCCGGTATAAAATTTTACTGACGGCCATAACTTGAGCGGTTACAACGAGGTATGAGAATCTGTTTCTCCCGTGACATGTTACGGATTACCAGTCACAATTCTCATATAAATATGAGGCAAAAATGAATCTTCGTAAAAAAGCCCTGTTTATAATAATAATAACATTTATCATACTCATAGGGATTTTATATATTATATCAAGGGAATTGCTCCTGAGGAGTTTTTCCGACCTGGAAAAAGAGTATACAAAAAAACATTTATACAGGACTATAAATGCTATAGATCATGAATCGTCGTCACTGGATATTCTCCTTTCCGGTTGGGCCCCCTGGGATGATACTTATAATTTTATTCTCGATAAAAATAATACTTATATCCAGAAAAATCTTACTGCAGATTCTTTTATCATACAAAAAATTAATATTATAATTTTTACAGATAACTCGGGCCATGTAGTCTGTGGGAAATATTTTAATCTGGACACAGGGAAAAAACTCGATAATAAAGATAATTTTTTTGAAGATCTAATAAAAAATTACAGGATACTGGCTGAACATAAAGATATAAAAAGTCATATAAAAGGAATTATTCTGTTCAATAAGAACCCTCTCCTTATTGCTTCTCATCCCATAGTAACAAGTAATTACAGAGGTCCTATAAGAGGTGCTCTGATTGTTGGCCGTTATTTAAATTCCAAAGAATTGAAACTTATAGAGAAGGAAGTTAATTTACCTGTAAAAATATATAATCTGAAGGATGAGAATCTTCCCCCGAAAATAGTAAAAAATCTTCTGGAGGGAAAAACAGACGCGATTCAAATATTGAATAATAAAACTATTTCAGGTTATACACTGATCAGGGATATATATAAAAAACCTGTTCTCATATTAAAGATAGATGTCGAAAGGGATATATACAGACATGGTGAAGGCAGTATAATATATTTTCTTGTTTACTTCCTTCTGACAGGTTTAATAATCAGCTTTATTACAATAATAATTTTAGATAAACTGATCATGTCACGGTTAACAAGGCTCAACCGGACTGTAAATACAATAGGTAAAACAGGTAATCTCAGTGACAGACTCTCAGAGGCAGGAACAGATGAATTCAGCGGGCTGGCCCAGTCTATAAATGAAATGCTCAAATCAATTGAAGATTCACAGGAAGAATTAAATAAAGCAGTAATGAATTCCATAACGTCTCAGATTGCAGTTCTTGACAGAAAGGGAATAATTACATCTGTAAATGAGGCGTGGGAAAGGTTTTCCAGAGAAAGGAAATGTGATAATTCCTCTGATATTGGCGAACATTATATAAAGGTATGGGAAAGTGAAACAGGGGAATTTTCTACGGGCAAATTGAAGACTATCGACGGAATAGGTGCTGTAATAAAAGGGGAAAGCAGATATTTTTCCTGTGAATATCAATGTGAGTTGCCTTCCAGAAAAATATGGCTTTTATTAAATGCGACACCTCTGGCAGCAAAAAAAGGAGGTACTGTAATATCCCGCGTGGATATTACAGAAAGGAAACAGGCAGAAGAAAATCTCATTTTTATGGAAAAACAGCTCCGTCAGGCACAGAAACTGGAAGCCATAGGAACACTTGCAGGAGGTATAGCACATGATTTCAATAACATCCTTTCAGCCATAATGGGTTATACTGAAATGACTCTCGTATTCCTTGTCAAGGAAGAAGGAAAACTGAAAAATAATTTACAGAAGATATTAAAAGCCAGCAGGAGAGCAGCGGATCTTGTAAGTCAGATTCTCACCTTCAGCAGACAGAGTGAACATGAAAAACAGATTATAGAGATAAAACCTGTAATAAAAGAAGTAATTAAACTTCTCAGAGCAACACTGCCTTCTACTGTTGAAATAAGACATAAAATAGATGTTTTTTCAGATAAAATACTGGGAGATCCAACACATATTCATCAGATATTAATGAACCTGTCTACCAATGCCGCCTATGCTATGAAAGATAAAGGAGGAGCTCTGGAAATCATTCTCACGGAAATAGAAATAACTGAAAGTTCCAAAACATCTGCTCTATCTCCGGGTTCATATATAAAACTAACGGTAAAAGATACAGGAAAAGGTATAGAACAGGAGGTTCTGGATAAAATTTTCGATCCTTTCTTTACTACAAAACCACAGGGAGAAGGAACAGGTCTGGGACTTTCCGTAGTTCACGGCATTGTAAAAAGCTATGAAGGTTCCATAGAAGTTACCAGTAAACACGGTGAGGGAAGCACTTTTGACATTTATTTACCTTCAGTAAAAGGAGGAGATAAGAAAAAAACAACAGGCGATTTAAATGTTCCTCCTTCAGGGAAAGGACATATATTAATTGTAGATGATGAAGAAGACATTGTATATCTGACACATCAACTGCTTATTCTTCTCGGATATGAAGTTACAGGCAAAACAAACAGCAAAGAAGCTCTGGAAATTTTTCGTCTTGAACCTGAGAAATTTACTCTCATTATAACCGATTATACTATGCCACATATGACAGGAATAGATCTTGCCAGAGAAGTGATAAAAATAAACCCCTCCATACCGGTAATTCTGTGCACAGGTTTCAACGACAGTATTACCCTTGACAGAGTAAGCGCTTTCGGTATAAGAGAAATTTTATTCAAACCTGTCAATCTTAACGTTCTGGGAGAAACAATACACAATATATTAAAGATGAGTCGTTGAAAAGTGAAAAGTGAAAAAATCACCGGCCATATGCTACAAAAAAATATCACAGCCATTTCTTTTTTCTGAAATAAAATACCATTGATATTCCTACAATCAACATGACTGATATTATAACAGGGTATGTGAATGGATAATCCTTTTCCGGCATAAGAATATTCATTCCGTAAATACTGGCAATGAAACTCAGGGGAATAAATATAGTGGAAATAATAGTGAGGACTTTTACTATTTCATTCATTTTATTACTGTTACTGGATATATAAACATCAAGCATGCTGCATAGCATATCCCGAAATGTTTCTATCGTATCAATAACCTGAATAAGATTATCATAAAGATCCCTCAGATATATACCGGAAGCTTCTTTTACAAGTAAAAATTCTTCCCGTTGCAGACTGCCTATAATTTCCCTGAGAGGCCATATAGACTTACGTAAAAAAAGTAATTCCCTCTTTAAATTATAAATCTTTTTCAGTATATCAACAGATGGAGTGTTTATAATCTCTTCTTCCAGAAATTCAATTTCTTCCCCTATTTTATGAAGAACTGCAAAATAATTATCTACGATTGCATCCAGTAAAGCATAGGCAAGATAGCCTGCCCCCATCTTTCTGATACGTCCCTTGCCAAGTCTTATCCTTTTCCTTACAGGTTCAAACACATCTCCACACCCTTCCTGAAAGGAAATAACAAAATTCGACCCTATGAGTAAACTTATATGTTCTACTATCGTATCATGGTCTTTACCATCACAGTAAATCATTTTAAGGACAAGAAAAAGATAATCTCCGAAATCTTCCAGCATAGGATGCTGGCCCGTATTTAAAATATCTTCGAGAGTAAGATCATGAAGGTTAAAATGTTTTCCTATTTTTTCTATGACTTCTGCATTGTTTATACCATCTACATTTACCCATGTTACAGTAGGTTTTTTCTCATAGGGAATATATTCTTCCATAGATTTTATTTCTTTTTCCTGGAACTGACCTTCATCATAATCAATAATAGTAATTTTGAGGTTTTCAATCTTTTTCTCCCCTAAATGAACTATTTCACCGGAAGGAAGATCAAGTTCCCTTACAACAGTTCTTACGAATTTATGCATAAAAATCACCCGGTTCGTGACGGGTAACGCTAACGCGTTACCCGTCACCATACCTATTTTACTACTGTCAGTTTCTTCATTTTATCACTCTTGCGTATTGCATCTACCACGTCAAGACCTTCTATTACACGGCCAAATACTGTATGAACACCGTCTAAATGGGGCTGAGGTGAATGACATATAAAGAATTGACTTCCTCCTGTATCTTTTCCTGCATGGGCCATAG
>DAIOEN010000263.1:0-8955 GCA_036746235.1 Vulcanimicrobiota bacterium
GTTCTATTGTATCGTCTACATCTTCTTTTATTTCTTTCACGATACAATCTTCCTCGCTGGCTGTATCTCTCGCAAGATAAATAGTCCCTGAAAGATCATTGTCAAGAGCTTCGATTACCTTATATCTATTTTTAAGTAAATCTTCTGAATCATAATTAATGTCTGACATTTTTATCACCCCTGGAGGATCGTGACGCGTGACGCGTCACGGGTAAATTTCACCCTTCACTCTTCACGGCTCAAGCGTTTTTGGCGCATCTAAAACCTATAGTAGGCCCGAATTCTCCCGGAAATATCTTATTTCTAACAGGAACACCTATATCTTTTAATTCAGTGTTATAATCTCCCCCCCTGATGGCTATTTCCCTGTTTTCTTCCTCCGGAGGATAGGGCCCGTTGTAAGGATATTTTTCATAATAATCATCTGTCCATTCCCATACATTACCCAGCATGTTCATAACGCCATAGGGACTCTGACCTTCAGGGAAACTATCTACTGATACAGTATGGGATTTTGAACTTTCTTCACTGCATGTTCTGGATGGATCCCATTTTTTACCCCATGGATAAAGATGTCCTTCTTCTCCTCTGGCAGCTTTTTCCCATTCTGCTTCAGAAGGGAGCCTTTTACCGACCCAGTAAGCATAGGCATCTGCATCATCATAACTGATACCTGTGACCGGGTAGTATTCCTTACCGGCACTGAAATATTCCCTCCAGTTTCCTTTTGGCTCATAGCCTGTAACCCTTATAAAATCTTCATATTGAAAATTCGTAACAGCATATCTGTCGATATAAAAAGGCTCCACATGTACTTTGTGCATGGGATTGGCATCACATTCAATATGATCAACACCCATCCAGAAAGGCCCTCCCGGTATAAAGACCATATCTTCATCAAGAGATTGAGGGGTATTATGAGTGGTCTCTATTTTTTCTCTCCCATCTATAGAAACTTTCTTTTCTTTCGGCACCATAGGTACTTTACTCTGTTTAAACAATAATACTGTTTCAGAGCCAAGCTTAATCTTATCTCCATCTACGAGAGGTCTCGGTTCGACAACCTGAACACCGTTAAGGATTGTCACGTTTGCTTCCTTTTCATTTACAAGGAAATATTCCTTATCTTTTTTCTCTATAAAGGCATGAGACCGTGATACGCTTCTATCCTTTTCTGAAAGCTCTATCTCTTTTGCTGTATCTGCTTTCTTACTTTTTCTTCCTATATAATTTTTATCTTTTGTAAGATGGAAAATATTTCCTTTATCGGGGCCTTCCAGGATTTCAATCTCACAGGAAGCTCTGGCAACAGTTTCCATACCAAGATAACTGTATTCCAGTATCGTAGTTCCTATTTCTATTAAATCTCCGTTTTCAAGGCCTTTTTTCATTACAGGCATATCGTTTACAAGTATATCACCCCGGTCATCTTCCAGACAGATACACAGCCAGTTACCTTCAAAGGATAAACTTCCATGACAGTCTGAAAGATTATCATCTGAAAGTTCTATATCTTTTCTAATCTTGCCTTTACTGCCTATAATGAGTTTCCCCTGAACCATTTCTTTGCTTACAATAAAGACACGCCCCTGGTCAGGGCCGCTTATAACTTTAAATTTATGGGCATCCTTCCAGGCTGTAACCATGGTTTGATCCATTATGGTTCTGTCATCTTCTTCATCTTCTTCATCTTCCTCATAGTGAGCAGATTTTGGAGGGAGTGATAATTTTTTTTCACCATCTTTTCTGAGCCTGGAGAAATCCGGCCTTACCGGTTGTTCTCCTCCGTCATGACTTCTCGGACGAAATGTTCCATGTCCTTTTCTCAACCTGGACGGTTCCTGCGTCATATCAGGTAATTTTTTTTCCTGTTCTTTCCCGGTATCTGAAGGACCGGCCGGAGCAGAAAAGGCTTCTTCTTTTTCTCTGTCTCTCGGGCGAAAACCTCCTCCTGCTCTCCGGGGAGCAGGTTTTACACTCTGCTCTTCTACATAATCACATACAACTTCTTCATCAAGATAATTTGTTGCCTGAGGAGTTTTTGGCCTGCTGCGAAATTCCCTGATTACTTCATCTTCATCTAAGAGATCATCAGCCAGTACATCAGTTCTACCGGATTGAGGAAGACCGGAAATATTACGGGGAAGACTTCCGCTTGATACAGGGCTGATTCTGCGGGGAAGGGTTATTGCATCACCCTGGTCTTCTATTATATGTTTTCCCGGCCCTGGCTGAGGAATATCCCGGTGAAGACTTCCGCTTGATATCTTAGCATGGCTGATTCTGCGGGGAAGAGTTATTGCATCACCCTGGTCTTCTATTATATGTTTTCCTGCACTATGGTCCTGTACAACAGAAATCTCTGTACCTTCAATGCCTTCCTGCTGAACAGGTGTTTTACCTACTATCATTTTAATATTGCCTATTCTCAGAACATCACCCTGTTGTAATATAGTAAATTCATCGGAAGAAATTTCCTTATTATTCACAAAAGTAGGGTTTGCTGCTCCTTTTGTATGAACTACTCCGTATGTTTTTTCTTTTGCCATCCATTTAAGAGTGGCCTGGTCAGGAGAAACAAAGGATGAATCCAGCAAAAGCCAGCCTTTTTTCTCCTGTACCGTAAGTTTTCCGATAGAAATAATAGGTCTGTTTAGTTCAAATTTCTTTCCTTCTTCAAGACCTGATATAACCTTTAACATATAACCTGTTTCTATTAATTCTATTTCCTCTTCTATAAAAATTGGAGGAGGAGGTAATTCTTCCTGAGCAGGGAATGAAAATTCTGTCTGAGGCTGTTCGTAAGAAACCTGTGGTAATTCACAGGGAAGTTTTCTGCGATATACAATAACATTCTTTCCCATAATTATCTGATTTCCATCGGCAAGAAGAGTTGGCCCTGACAGCATTCTTCCGTCTATAATGGTAGGGTTTTTAGTACCTGCAACAAAATTAAGTAAATGAACATTATGTTCGGGACTCCAGGAAATTCTTGCCTGTTCGGTAGATATAGTGGCTTCTATATCTGTTATTAATATATCTGTCGTTCTGTTATCTCCCGGGAGCCTTCTGCCTATAGCCACAGGATTATACCCTAATTCAAAGGATTTACCTCTTTCATCACCATCGAGTACATAAAGTTCATAGATTATATTCTCCGGGGGCTTTGCAGGAGGCTCATCTTTTCCTCCTGTGAATTTAGAGAATAATCTGGAAAAAAGCCCCTGTTCTTTTTTGGCCATATTAAAACTCACCTCTTGATATTCTTCATTTAGACTCTTATCTTCAAATTCTTTTTCATCTGAATCAAATTCTATATAAGTACCTTCATCTCTTTCACAGGTAGAATTCGCACTCTCAGGAATTTTCCCTTTAAGAACACGATACATTTCATCTGCAGAGGAGAATCTATGTTCCGGCAAAAAATTTAAAGCTTTTTGAATAACATATTCGGTAAATTCAGACACATCAGGTCTTATTTTTCTTACGGGAATAAATCTAAAAGGTTCACTTTCCCGGGCAGTAAGAAGGAAATGCATGGTTGCACCGAGTGAATAAATATCGCTTCTCGGTTCGGGATGCCCGTTAAACTGTTCCATAGACGTATAGGCACCTGTACCAACAGAGGTTTTTACGCCACCTGTATTGGACAGGGTTCTTGCAAGACCGAAATCTACAAGAAATAATCTCCTGTCTTTATCTCTGAGAATAATATTGGCAGGATTTACATCTCTGTGAAGAACAGGAGGGGTTCTTGAGTGCAAATAACGGAGAATATCACATATTTCCATAGCCCATGTAAGAACAAGTATTTCACTCAGACCTTCTCCCTCTCGCTCCACAACAATTGTGAAAAGATCTTTCCCTTCTATATAATCCATAATAAGATAATAATAATCATTACCAATGGTAAAAAGATCTATCATCTCAGGTATGGAAGGATGGTCAAGTTCAACAAGTAAACCTGCCTCTTCCATAAAGCGATTGACCATATAAGCTTCCACATCGGCCTCATATGAATCATCTGATGTGACATCAAATTTTCTGAAAAGCTCTTTTACAGCACATATATTACCTCTGTTTCTATCAAAAGCCCTGTACACAGATCCCATTCCACCGGCTTTTATAGAATTTAATATCTCATATCTATTATTCAGCAGAGTTCCCTCAGGTAATCCATGAATAAAAAAACCGCATGAAGAACAGATATTTTCATCTCTGTAATTTTCATTATGACAGCATGGACATAACATAAGACTTACCTCTCAGGAATCGTTACGCGTATCGCGATGACAGATTTTTGACAGAGTCAGTCATAATCATTTGTAGATTGCCTTTACATCACGTAGAATCATTTTGTCACAGAAATTTCTATTCTATTCATAGTAATTCCTGTAACGGAAATCTTTGGATCTGAAATTTTCAATATTTCGCCTGCAAGGCCATCAGATGTACCTATATATTCTACATCAATGATAGCTATGGAATTTTCAAAGGATCTCGGATAAACATGGTTACATGTAACAGGATTTTGCTTTAAATTTTCAATTATTCTGTCGCGGGACGTAAAATCACAGTTACTTACAATAATCTGTATGGATCTGTGAGAATTACTCAGAACAGTATATTTTACAGGTATTTCCCACACAAGATCCCTGACTAGCAGATCCGCCATTTTCTTTATTGCTTTATTTCCGGCCTCTTCCCTTGACAGGCTTGTCCCTTTCTGACTGATGGTTTTTGCAAGTATTATCTGGCCTGTATCAGAAATAACAACCCTTATATCACATCTGGCATTTGATGTAAATACAGTATTCTGGGACGTAGACATCTGTCCTACAAATTCTGTTGCAACCCTGCCTATAACTATTATATCAGACTGAAGTCTTTTACCTAAAGTAGCGGCAGATACAGGATCGCCTGTAAGTCCTTTTTTTGCTTCATCTGTTTCTCTTATGGCATTTATCTGACTCTCATCTATAAGATGATAATGGTTCTCACTGAGAGAACTGTTCAGAGTACTTTCTGCAATAAAACCTTTTTTTTCAAAATTCACTTCTTCCATTAAAACCATTACCCGGGGATTGCCGAAACTGCTCCATTCAAGTTTTTTTAATATTTCATCATCTGAAAGTTTTTTTATTTCCGAAGGAGCAGTATCAGTAGTTGCCGTAACAACAGTCTTTTCCCTGACAAGAAGAGAACCTGAATTATTAAAAAACTCAACTGTTCCTCTTATCACCGTAATGGTAGATGAATTCTCTGTTCCTTCGATTTCCAGTTCTGTACCCTTTATAACGGCTGTACCTGACGGAGTGATAATATTTAAATTACTGCCATTCTTTATATTACCCCATATTTTACCTGAAAACATATTTATCTTTTCTTTTTCACTGAATTCAATTTCTGTCGAAGACCCGATCTTTAAAGTGCTTCCGTCGGGAAAAATAACTTTACACCGGCTGTTATCACCACTTATAAGTTTATCCTTTAAGGAAATAATATCCCCTGTTTTTACATGAATATGTTCTTCCTTATCTGATGGCAAAACATCAATCAGTCCCTGAACATCTGTAATAATAACAGCAGTATCAGAGGAAAAAACAAAATTATCCAGTCCCTGGCTTTCTTTAAATGCCATAGAAGGAACTGAAATAATTATAATTAAGAGAATGGAATAAACTAATTTGTACATAAATACACTCCCTTTCTATCCAGATTTACGGAAAATTCTGATTTTCTATTATCATTTCATTTTTCTCAAAACATTCATAATCATTTCATTATAATTATACCTGTTTTATATATTCTTATGCAAGAAAAATATTCATAAATATTCAAATACATAAAAAGAAGGACTTTTCTTATAACTATAAGAATTATTTTAATAAAAAAATATTGGGAGGAGATTTTTTATGGCAGATAATTTATCAGAACTTAAAAGGAAACTGGAAGAACTTCAAAAAGAATTTGATGCAATGTTCCTCAGACTGAGAGATGTAACGAAAGAAAGGGATCAATTGAAAACCCGGATAGAAGAGAGTTCCTTTGAAGAAAGGGTAAGAGAATTAATGGAACTTCTGAACACTACTATGACTGTAGCAGAACCTGAAGGTTATATTTATTTAATAAAATCAACACTCAGAACTACAAGAAAACTTCTGGACGCCGAGTGGAGTTCCATACTTCTTGTAGATAAGAAAACAAATGAACTGGTTCTTGAAACAGACCCTGACAGAGAAAAACCGATGGTATTCAGATTTCCTGTCGGTGAAGGCATAGCAGGAGCAGTGGCAGTTACCGGAGAACCTGTAATTGCAGCAGATATTCAATCTGATCCGAGATGGAAAAAAGATATAGCCGAAGCAACAGGGTATCATCCCAGATCAATTCTATGTGTCCCTCTTATTTATAATGATGATATAATCGGCGTGGTAGAAGCATTTGATAAAATCAATAATGAACCATTTACGATTGAAGATATGAATCTTCTCACAACAATGTCGGATTTACTTGCTACTCTTGTCTATAATATGAGTATATACAGAGATATCAGTTTTCTATTTTTGGCCACTTTAAAACAAATATCCTCTCAGGCAGCCATGGAATTAAAAGGAGAAGACCTTACAGAAAAAATAACAGAATATGCTGCGGAACTGTCGAAAAAAATGGAGCTGGGAGAAGCCTATCAGGAAACACTGCATCTTGCAAAACTTGTTCACGAAATAGGAGAACATGGGCATCACAGCAGAGAATTATGTAAAAAATTCCTCACATATTTTCTTGACTATATTCATAAGGTAGAAGGGGAAAATAAATTATGGAGTTTTTAATTTTTCATAAAGAGGTGCAGAATGTACAGTTTGTCTGAAAAAATAGATTATCTGAAAGAGTGTGAGTTATTTGAGCCAGTAACCTATGATGAAGTTAAAATTATTGCTTTTACATCATCAGAAATATGCTGTCACGAAGGAGACTTACTGTTTGAAGAAGGAGATGAAGCTTTTGATGCCTATGTTATCTTCGAAGGGGCCGTAGAAATTTTCAAAACACTGTCTGACGGGAAAGAGATAATATTAAGAGTAATGGAGAAAAATGACATCTTCGGGGAATATGCCATTATAAGCCGGTGTCCGAGGAGTGCTTCCGCAAGGGTAAGTAAAAAATTTTCAGGGCTCAGGATAAACAGAGAAAATTTTCTTGACATATTAAGAGAATTTCCCGAAGTTTCCATAAGGATAATGGATGTCCTTGTAAGGCGTCTCTTAAAAACAGAAAAAAAACTTATAGAATTAATGAAATAACATTATTTCATGGCGATTTTACAGTCTCTAAAAACTTTCCAATCTGAAATGTAAAATCCTTTGAAGTATCGATTATAAAATGATCTTCTTCAAATGGTTCAAAGCTGGTTTTTACTTTTTTATAAACCTCCCATCCTGCATTACTTTCAGAGGTTTTCTCATTTAATCTTCTGAAAAGCCTTTCTTTTATCATGTCTTCAGGGCAGACAATCTCCAGAAAATAAATATTACTCTCTGTATTTTTTGCAAGATCTATCACATACTGCCTCATAACCCTGCTGGAAAAAGAAGCATCAAAGAGAACATTTCTGTTTAATTCAAGGAGAGGTTTTGCCGCATAACATACAATCCTGTAGGCCATAAGTATTTCATCCCAGGTAAGGGGCGCAGTATCTTCATAGGAAAGTTTCCCTGAAGAACAGGTTAAAACATCTCTTCTGAGTTCATCTGTGCTGAAATAATGAAAATCGAGATGTATGGAAAGTTCTTCTCTTACTGTAGTCTTCCCTGTGCCGGGAAGCCCGAAAAGGACTATTATCATGTTTATTTTCTCCGGGCGCTCCCGGGAAAACCTATGGCTCAAATCAGCGGGCTTTTCCAGGGAGCGAAAAATTCATTATTCCTGTATTGACACAATTTCAGTTAATGTCTCTAATGTATTCCATTTTATTATCTGTTAATTCTGCTATTCATGGACTTTATCCTTCTATATAAAAATAAGGAGGAAGAATGCCACAAACCTGTTCACCACCAGAAATAGCCGTTATGTCTTCATCACTTAATTCTGCTCTTACCAGTTCCATATCTTCTGCCGTAAAATCAAATCCTGCTTCCTCCACATATTTCATACGTGTCTCTCCATCTTTACAGGCAGTTACGTTATTCCTGAAGTCCTCATCTGTCTTCATTTTTTCCATAAATGCTTTTGCTGATTCCATACTCATAATATATACATCCTTTCCACCGAGGTAATTATAACATAAAGATCGGTAATTACTGAAGTATTTTAAATCCATTTATGGTTTAAATAACATACAAGACCACCCGGTATAAGACCTCCTGCCACACTATTCAATTCATCTTTTGTCAACTCAGATTTAACAAGTTCTATATCTCCTTCAGTAAAGTCATAACCTGCCTGTTTTACAAATGACATTCTGTCTTTATTGTCTTTACATTCATTGACCTTTCTTGCAAAATCCTCATCTGTCTGCATTTTTTCAATAAATGCTTTTGCCGATTCCATGCTCATAATATATACCTCCTTTTCAGTCTGGAACTCCCATGTAGTCTCATTCTTTCCATAAATGATTTTGCTGATTTCATACTCATAATATATCTCGTTAATATCAATTAAAATAATTATAACATAAAGCTATGAAAAAGTTATGAAAAA
Organism: Vulcanimicrobiota bacterium; assembly: GCA_036746235.1. Lineage (GTDB taxonomy): Bacteria > Vulcanimicrobiota > SpSt-956 > SpSt-956 > JAKJGF01 > CALARM01. The sequence goes on from DAIOEN010000263.1 coordinate 8,701, forward strand.
GCTGTGAAGATTATGTGAAGAAATACAACCGACGATTTACGTTACTTACATAAGTTTAATTATATAAAAAAATTTCAAAAGAAGCAAGAGGCTATTATTAACAACAGGATAATGGAAATTTTTAATCAGTTCAAATTTTAATTTCTTATAAATCATCCTTTACACATCGAAAGCCTATCATAAAATTCCTTGTACCGGGGAATTCTGCAAGCTTGATAGAGGCTCTCAGATAGGCGGGATTTTCGTAGTACCATG
>DAIOEN010000264.1:0-8861 GCA_036746235.1 Vulcanimicrobiota bacterium
AGGTGTTTCTTCTGCAGGTGTTTCTGCTACAGGTGTTTCTTCTGCAGGTGTTTCTACTACAGGTGTTTCTTCTGCAGGTGTTTCTGCTACAGGTGTTTCTTCTACAGGTGTTTCTGCTGCAGGTGTTTCTTCTGCAGGTGTTTCTTCTACAGGCACATCTTCTGCAGGTGTTTCTTCTACAGGCGCATCTTCTGCAGGTGTTTCTGTAGTTTCAGAAGCATCTTCTCCCTGAAGTTCTTCAGCTACCTGACTTTCACCGCCAACAGTCTCATCTTTTTCCTTCTTTTTATCTTTTTTCGATTTTCCTCTTTTGGCCATGTCCTTCTGGTTTAAAAAACCAGAAATCACCTCCTCAAAATAATATATGTTTTGTTAAGCATAATCCTTAATTTTCCATATTATAAATATAAACCCTAATAGAGTGATTATTCCAAGTGTCAGAAACACCTGAAGAGTCATTTTATAATAAATAAAAACTCCAAGGAAGAGAAATATAAATAAACCTATAGACAGACATATTGAAATTAATATACTTACATAACTGGATAAAACAGGATCAAATCCACATCCTTTCCAGAAAATATGAAATATCATAACAGTCAATAAAATTATAGCAACCAGTCCGATACCGAATTCTATAATCCTGTTTACTAACTGTGCGGGAGTTATATATTTTAAATTACTGACTCCTCTCATAGCAGGAGACATATTACTTACAGCTACATCCACTTCTGAACCTATAGGATGGGACTTTTTTACTCTATATTTAATCCAGTATTGTTTTTCTAACTGCTTCGAAATAAGCTCATAAATTTCCTTTAATTTTGACGAATCAGGAGCCATGAAATATCTGCCCCCTGTCGTCCTGGCAATATTAACCAGGGTATTTTCATCAATATCTGTTCCAAGCCCTATTGTAAATACAGGTACCCCCTGTCCTGTTATTTTAGTCAAACATTCCTGTAAAGTCAAATTTTTTCCTGTATCCTTACCATCAGTAAGAACAATTACAGCTTTATTGCCTTCCATATCATGGAGTAATTTAACAGACTCTGTTACACCCTGAAATAAAGCTGTACCACCTTCAGGCGTCAATCTGTCAATAGAAGTAATTACAGTTGCCCTGTCTTCAGTAGCCTCATTAAGAGCAAGCCAGTAGTCTGCAAAAACAGAAACTATAACTTTATCATGTGCCTTTAAAGTAGAAACAAAAGTTTTTGCTCCCTCCTTTGCATCATCCAAAGGCCTCCTCTTTGTGCCATCTTCCTGATATATTTCATCCCCCATACTTCCGCTTACGTCCATAGTTAACATAATGGTAACAGGTTCATTTCTCTGTGAAGCACTTATAACAGAATCTATTTTCTGCTCTATACCATTTTCAGATACGGTAAAATCTTTAATGCCAAGTCCCTCTACAGGATTGCCTTCTTTATCTGTTACCATAACATTCAGAAATATTGTCGGATAGGCAAGTAAATCAATCCTGTTTAATGTAAGTGTATCATTTTGAGTAAGTAATATTTTTTGTCCATACTGACAGAACCCCTTATCACAGAGGCATATTAAAAACAATATTACCGCTATAATATTAAAAGAAATTTTCATTTTTTTAGACTCACAAATTCAGTCTTCTTCAAAGGACGGATCATAGAGTTTGTATTCCACCGTAAAATCCTTTACAAGTTTTGTATATAAAGGCCAGTCCTGATGGCCTTTTTCTCTCATATAATCAAGATAATCTCTCATTTTCATCCAGAGTTCCTTCTTTTTTGACATAGTAGCCTGAGATGCAATAGCATCATTCTGGATTTTCTTATGTATTTCTTTTCTTATATCATCTTCCGTATATAATGTAGTTATAACCTGTTGTTCCGTTTCTCCAAGTATTTTGCAATCCATAAATCCACTGCTTTTATCCCTGAAATTATATTTTATCAGAGATGGATTTTCTTCATCAGGAGACAGATAACCAAGGACATGATGGGAAGCAAGGAAATAAACTAATTTTGACTGTTCAAGTTTTACCGTATCCAGAGGAAATATATCAGTCAAAATTTGATAATTTTTCATTATATGAAGAGGATTTTGATTTGGTTGCTTCAGATAAAATTCATAGGCATCCCTGAAATCCTTCATCATAGCAACTCTTCTTAAAGGGAAAGCCCCTTCTTCTCTTGTAAAAAGTATTTCACTCTTATCAGGTATTGGTTTCACATTCAGGCCAAGATTTACACCTTTACCTGCTTTGACCAGCAGTGGCTGTATCTCCTGAAATTCATCTACAGTAGGATTATTTCCCTCATAAATACCTATAAGATTCTGCTTTTTCTGCGGCAAATCTCTGTAACCGTTTAAAGGAACCTGAAAATTCAGAAAAGGAGAAGAACGTTCATAAATATCCTTTATGGCATTCTGCTGCTTCGTAGGTTCGGTATATTTGGCAAAAAACCTTGAAACAACAGACGTTTCCCTTACATCTTTAAAAGGCCCTCTGCATGTATTTATAAGAATATCCATAATTTTACCGTTTGACCATTCTTTTCCGCGAATGGCATAAAGTCTGCATTTAAATTCATTTAAAACCTGAGTGGAAGTATAATTAATCGTTTCAAGCCCTACTGACTTACCGTAAAAGCCATCTATATCAGATTTATCATACATTAATAATCCGTTCACAATAAGTCCTGTAGTATCATTTATAAAGATTTCTTCTCCACCTGCCAGTTCATCAATGAGTCCTTCAAGCTTTGTTATAAACAATTCCAGATCTTTAACAAGTTTATCTATAACTTTCTTAATTTCTTCACAGAACATTACCGCCATAGATCTGGATTTAACCATCAAAAGATTATTATAATATTTAATTGCTTCATTACAGAAATCCTTTACATCATTTTTAAGAACGGCACTTCTTGAAAAAAGAAAAGGTGCCTGAACATGCTCTTTTATAGAGGAAAGTACCTTCATTTTTCCATCCTGAAGTTTTTGCTTCATAGGTTCTAACTGGTTACGTTCCTGAGTAAAGGTAGATATATAACTGTCAAATTCCCCGGAAAGTGATTTCAGGAATTGCCTGGTAAATTCAGGTCCCATATTGGCATCTTCTACCATTTCTTCTACTCTTGTTTCAAGAACCTTGCCCTGTGTTTCTATTAATTTCTGTGTATTTTCATACATTTTCTTAAAATAATCTCCCCATTCCTTCTGGTCGGGATGAGCATCGAAAAATTTCTTACTGAAACTTTCGTCATAACTTTTAAGTTTGCTCTGAAGACTCTGAGGAGGGACACCATCCATACTCTTCTGTACCTCTCCTGCCCATCTGGTAAGTTCCTGATTGAAATCTCTGTTCGCTGAAGGATTTGCTACCATAATAGCAGGTAATATATGATGGATCTTCTTTTTCTGACTTTCCATAAGACGATTGTTTATAAGGAATTTTTCCAGGAAATCATCCATAGGAGCATAATTTTCCGTAGGTTTCAGCCAGAATTTTACAATATTTTTACCAAGTCTGTAGGAACAGGCATTCATAACCCTTTCCTTCGGAAAATATACGGAAGAAAGGCCGAAAGTCATATAATTCTGAGGACATCCGAGTTCATCGGGCTGAACAGTCAGGGCACCTATATTATTTCTTATGGATCTTTTGTGCTGGGCAAACTGGGAAGTAAAATCAAGGAATATATTATGGGCAATCATGCAGAAAAGATCTTCAGGAGTCTGAAAAGTTACACATTCATTTCTGTTACTTACGAGATAACAATAAGTAAATGGCGGCGGTGGCAATTCTGCCTTCGTATTTATTTCAGCTCTGAAAGGAAAAGGATTTCCTCTGGAATAATAATTCAATTCTTTCAATGCCGCATAGGCATTGGATTTTATATGATGGCCAATACCTTCAAAACTGCCCGGCAAAACGAGATAACCAATACGCTCAGACACTGATTCATTACGAAGAAGATGTTTTACCATATAGGAAAGATCCAGAAACATGCCGCTTCCTGTACCTCCGCACAGAGAACCTACTATATAAACATTCAGTCCCGGGTCTACCACTATGCCTCTCTTTTCCATAAATGCCCTGTTATCAACAACACTTACCCTGTGTCTGGCCTGTTCAAAAGCATTACTTATAGAAGGATAATTTAAAAAGAATGAAAGACGACCCAGAGCTCTGATTGCTCTGGCTCCATGACTTGAATCACCTGTAGCAAGGACAAAAGGATCAAGCCAGTCAGCTATATGAGGATAAAGATGGAGATTTGCATTTAATTCCTGGGTGCCCGTAATAGTTGCGTGAATTACTTCATTTGGCTGCAGTTCAATGGAACTCAATAAAACTTTAGATTCCTGCCCTGCAAGCTGAACTATTTCCTCGTCAGTATCCAGAACAAGAAAAGCAAGAATAGGCATATTCCCCAGGCTTTTATGCTCTTCAACTATTTTTTTTCTTATCTGCATTACCACTCTTTTACCTGTACCACCCAGTCCTATTATAACACTTGGTGTCATACCTTTTAACTGCTGTGTATCTTTTTGAGTTATATCTCCATCACTCAAAACTATCCCTCCTCAATATTACTGACGTGAGAACTGAAAAATTTATCTCACCTGGATTATAAAAATCGTGACGCGTGACGCGTGACGCGAGAATTATTCCCACTTAGATTATTTAGATAAATTGCTTCTACAATGAAAATTTCTATACCATTAAAAATTCACTCAAGTTTTGATACTGTAATAAAAAGAACCGATACTATTATAATGCCTATTATTATTATAAGATGGAGTGAAATAAGGGCACTAAATAATATGGTAAACCATACAAAGATTAGCAGGAGAGCTGTAACTATAGATATTTTACTGGATTTAATAGCTTCAATTTTAAAGGATTTCCAGAGTAATTGAAACATTATAAAAGAAAAAATAACTATCACAAGGGAACCACAGAGAAACCAGATAAACTGATTTACAAGGTGTCCTTCTGACATACTGATAGAAAGAAGGAATAAAAGTTTTTCCATCATAGCTCTCCTACTGATAAAATAACTGATAAATCAATATTCTTTTCTATATTTACAATGAAAAACCCTGCTAAAATATGAAATAATATTAGCAATTAGCACTCAGCAGTTAGAAATCAGGGTTTACTGACCTGAGCATAAGCATGTAATAAAAGTTTTTACTCCCGTCACGCGTCACAAGAGCATGTATGTATTATTTATACTCACCACAGTAGCTATCAGCAGTCAGCTTTTTAATGACTGTTACCTGTATGTCTGTTATTATTTTTATATTCTTCACTCTCCAGTAAAATTTTTAATTCTTCTTTTGCATTTCTCCTTTTTGTAATCTGCCTGTCTTCTACTATTCTTCCATCTCTAAATCTTATTGTTCTTTTTGCATGTTCTGATATATTTTCTTCATGAGTTACCAGCACAACTGTTATACCCTGTTCATTCAGGTTTTGAAAAATCTCCATGATTTCTTCTCCGGCTATAGAATCTATATTACCGGTAGGTTCATCAGCAAGGATAAGACCCGGTTTATTTACAAGAGCCCGTGCTATGGCAACTCTCTGCCTCTGTCCTCCGGAAAGTTCATTTGGTTTATGATTGAGCCTTTCTTTTAAGCCAACCAGTTCAAGTGCTTCCTGAGCAAGGGCTGTTCTGTTATATTTCCCTGCATAAATCAGAGGTAATTCCACATTTTTTAAGGCAGTGGTTCTGGGGAGAAGATTAAAACTCTGAAATACAAAACCTATTTTTTGATTCCTTATCTTTGCAAGTTGATTATCATTCATATCTTTTACTTCTATCCCATCAAGTTTATAGGAACCATCAGATGGCTTATCCAGACATCCCAGGATATTCATAAGAGTGGATTTCCCTGAACCGGAAGGGCCCATAATAGCAACGAACTCCTTTGGTTCAATCGTAATAGATATCTTTCTTAAGGCTTTTATTTCATGAGCACCAAGCTTATAGGTTTTAGTAACATTATTTATTTCTATCATTTTTCTCACCGTACCTCTAATATAATCGTGATGCGTGATGCGTGATGCGTGATGCGTGATGTGTATTTCATATCCAGGGCGTTTAATTAAACGCCCCTGCTCACTTTTCACGACTCACGACTCACTATCCTGCAAAACCTTTACCATCTGAACAAACTCTTCCTGATAGCCAAGTCTTTTATAAAAATTCACTGCTCTCTCATTGGCAGAAGTAACTCCAAGGCAGAGACCACCTATATTTTGTTCTCTTAATATAATCTCTGCAATCTCATGAAGCTTCTGACTCAACCCTGTTCCTCTGAAGGAAGGACATACGGTAATATCAAGGATCCATCCGAGAGGATCACCTGTTATACCGAAATATCCCGTAACAAGTATTACATGACCGCAGAATTCTCCTTCTTCTGTTTCTGCGACAAGAAGTATTCCCTGACTTTCGGGAGAAACCCACTTTTCTATTTCCTTTAAATCATCTCTCCTGTACGCTATTGCTTTCTCTATATCCATATTACGAAAGGGAGAAACACTGTGTATAATGGATTCAGAGGCCAGCTTAATAATAGACGGAACATCCTGCATTTCTGCTTTACGTATAATTATTTCCTTATCTTCCTTCATGGGTCCCCCTTATTTCGGTATAATACTTTCTCCGCTCCATAACCTGTGAATATCCAGACATGTAACTGCTATCATAATGAGAAATAAAACCGCAAAACCTATATAATGTATAATCCCTTCTGTCTGCTGATTTACCGTTTTACGCCTCATTGCTCCTACAGCCAGAAATACAAGCCTCATGCCATCTAAAGCAGGTATTGGTAAAAGATTAAAAAATCCTATACCTATATTCAAAATAGCTGCGACAACTATATAATCATATATACCCTTCTGTGTGCCTACATCCCTCATGGCAGCAACAATTCCGACAGGTCCCGATACACTCTTCGATAAAGGTACTTCACCGCTGAATAATATGGAAAGAGAACTTACTACCATAATTGTATACATATAAACCTGCCTTATGGCACTACCAACAGCTTTAATAGGATTCTGGCTCCTGTAAATATATTTTAAATAAAAATTTAATTTTATTTGTTTTTCATTACTGTCTTTTGCTACCAGAAGAGGTGCGAATTCGATATTAAGAAGGCCATTATCTCTCTTTACACCCATAAAAACCTTCTGCCCTTCACCTGCTCTTATAGTCTGAAACAATAACATTCCGTCATTATGCTTTAATTCTCTCTTTTCATTTCCATCAGTCATCACCCACTGTATTTCATCACCTTTTTTAAGACCTGCTTTTTCTTCCACAGAGCCTTCCTTAACACTTTCTATAATATTTGCATAGGGGCCGAAACTCATCAAAAATCCAAGCTGTCCTTCTGATGTAGGAGTAACTTTATAGTTCAATATATTACCGTTCCTGTTTATAATCAGGTCAAGCTCTTTACCGGCATTGGATTTTATAAGTCCTCTCATCTTCATGCCATCTTCCAGAGCCAGACCGGTTCCGTTTATAGATTGAACGATATCACCTTCCCTGAGTCCTGCTTTATAAGCAGGGAAACCGGGACGAATTTCTCCGAGTTCTGTCGTATGTTCCGGTTCGCCAAGGAATACAAATAAAAGAAAGAATATAATAAAGGCAAGGATATAATTCATGGCAGGCCCTGCAGCCACTACTGCCATTCTGGCAAAAAAACTCTTATTCTGAAAACTTCCCGGATCAGAATCATCACTTTTATCGGCATCTTCACCTACCATATGAACAAAACCTCCAAGAGGCACTGCCCTCCAGGAATAAACTGTTTCTCCTTTTTTCTTTGATAAAATCTTCGGCCCGAAACCGAAAGAGAATTCCTCCACTCTTATACCTGAACGTTTGGCAATAATAAAATGACCGAATTCATGAGCCATTATCATAAGGCCAAATAAAAATATGGCACCTGCATAATATCCAAGATCCTGAGGTGTCATACTTATTGCAAGATTATATAGTAACAAAGTTATTAACTCCCTTCTTAAATTAATCGTAATGCGTAATGCGTAATACGTGAAGCGTAGTCTTTACACATTTCAAATCCACATAATATTTTTTCAATATCCATTTAAAATTTCCTTTGCTCTGTTCGTAGCCCAGTATGTATCACTTAATATATGTTCAATAGATTTTCCATCCTGATTTATATGTTCTTTTACAACCTGTGAAATAAGCACAGGAATTTCGTTAAAAAGAAGTTTTTTATCAAGAAAAGCTGAAACTGCAACTTCATTTACAGCATTAAGAACTGCCGGTCTGGTTCCTCCTTCTTTTATAGCCTTATAAGCAAGAGAAAGGCAGGGAAATTTATCTGTATCGGGAGGATAAAACTCAAGCCTCCCTGCCTGAATAAGATCAAGAGATTTTAATCCTGTTCCGTCCCATCGTTCAGGGTAAGTGAGAGCGTACTGTATGGGAAGCCTCATATCAGGAGGACTCAACTGGGCCATAACAGATTTATCTTTAAACTCTACAAGAGAATGAACTATACTCTGGGGATGTATTAAGACCTGAATATTATCTGCAGGTACATTAAATAACCATCTGGCTTCTATAACTTCAAAACCTTTATTCATCAAAGTAGCAGAATCTACAGTAACTTTCTTTCCCATATTCCATGTAGGATGTGACAGAGCATCTTCAGGGGTAATCGAAGTGAAATCTTCCTGTGCCATATGTCTGAAAGGCCCCCCTGATGCAGTAAGTATAATTCTTGATATGTCACTTTTTGAATTACCGGCAAGGCACTGAAATATAGCACTGTGTTCACTGTCTACAGGTAAAATTTTCACGTTC
>DAIOEN010000265.1:0-8824 GCA_036746235.1 Vulcanimicrobiota bacterium
ATATAAAAAACTAATTTTTCTTCTCCAGAGCCTGCCAGGCAGAAGCTTTTTACAGATACCCTTTTACCTGTTACGGTACTTAGAAGCGTGACGCGTACCCCGTGTTTTTACCGGATATTTGGCGAACACAGTGGTTTGCCCCTACTGTTCACTGTTCACTGTTCACTGTTCACTGCTTTTCCCTTCCAGTCTCTTTATAGCCTCTTTATATTCCTCTTCTGCCCATGACCAGGGTTTATAAGTGTCATAATCTTCATAATCTTCATCACTGTACAGATATCCTTCTTCTTTATATTCTTCTTTCCATTTTTCCGGTTCATTGATAAGAGCTCTTTTTATGTCATTCAACGCTTCCACTGCACCTATATCGGCAAGAGCCTGGGCGGCTGAAATACGGATATAGGATTCTTTCCCTGACAGGAGTTTTACGAATTCTTTACAGCCTTTTTCCCTTACATATGCTTTATCGTCAAATTGAGTAAGAATACCCATTGCATTTACTTTTATATAATCCAGATCTTCAGATGCATAATCTGATATCAGTCCTGCCTCTTTATCTGTAAAGCCCTTTCTTTTTAATCTATTTATCAAATCCTTTTTTCTGAAGCTTTTATCCATTAAATCTTCCAGCTTTTTTACCTTTTTTTCATCAATCCTGCCGGTTTGATCCATAATTATCATAATATCCATATTGCTGAAGGATAAATTTTTAAGTTCTCTTCTGAAATCATTATCGACAAATTTTCTGTTTTTTAAAGAGTCCAGATATTTTAAATTTTCCTGTTCAGGAAGTTCATTTTTTAACTTATCCAGAGATTTATCGTCAATCGTAAACCATCCGATTGCAGAAGGCAGCCTCTGTATTGTATATTTATCAATTTCTATAAAAGGCGGATCTACAAGGCCGTCTTCTATAAGAACATCTATCCCTGTGTGTCCTGTTTTTAAGAGAGATTTTACATTATTATTTGATTCTCCGGCAAATAGCATAGTGGTAAAATTCTTATCTTTGGGATTCAGACTTAAAATTCCTCTCACCTGTTTCTGAACTTTAGGTTTCTCAGAAGACATCTGAACAACCATATATATAACAAGTACTATCATAAGTACTGCAGGTATGAATAAAAGGACTTTCAGCCTGTTGTATAAAGTTTTTTCTGTCCTTGTTTCAGTTAAATATTGAACACTGTCAGGAACAAACTCTTCTTTATGTTCAATCGTAATCTTCGGTTCTATAAAGACAGTTTCCGGAGCTGTTCCAGGGAAAGGTTTTGTCTCTTTAGAGAAGAAATACTGCCAGTCTATCTCGAAAACTTTTACTGTGCCATCCATACCGGCAGAGATAATATATCTGCCGTCTGAGGAAAATTTTATATCCCTTACTTCATCTTTATGTTCCTGTAAAATTTTCAGACATTCACCTGTTTCTGTCTTCCATAATCTTACAGTACTGTCTTTCCCCGCAGAAATTATAAAGAGTCCGTCAGGAGAAAAGGCTACTTTAGTGATTCCTCCTTCATGTCCTTTAAGCACATGAATGGATTTTTCTCTCTCTCTATCCCAGAGCCTTACTGTCTTATCCTGACTTCCTGAGAGAATTTTTTTTCCGTCAGGTGATATGTCGCAGGCAGTAACGCCATAGACATGACCTGTGAAATTTCTGATACATTTTCCTGAATTTATATCCCAGAGTTTTAGAGCTTTATCATCACCACCTGACAGCACAACCGTATTGTCTTTTGAGATTTTAACAGCTCCTACGGCAGAAATATGTCCCTGAAAGGTTCTTATACATTCTCCCTTTTCCATATCGTATATTTTAACACTGTTATCAGTAAGGCCTCCGCCTGTTACTATATAATTTTCTCCATAAGAAATATCAATAGATTTAAAGTCGAGATTTTCCGTAATAGTTTTTATACATGTTCCGCCCTGTATGTCCCATTGCTTTATACTTTTATCATTTCCTGCTGTTAAAATCTTTCCAGGATTTTTAAGGAACTTAACAGTGAAGATTTCCTGATTACTGACGGGGATTTTTTTCTTTTTATCTATTAACCTTACTGTTCCGTCTTTGTTTCCACAGATGAAAATGTTGTCCTTTTCATCCATATCAACAGAGGTTATTCCTCTGCCATCTTCTTCGGAATAATTTTTCAGAAGCCATGTACTTTTTATACCTTCTCTTATGCCTCCCGTACCGGCTCTGTGGATACAGTTCAGAACGAGACTATCTTTCCCGTAACCGGCTATGTTCTGTGCATCTCTGAACAGGTTATATGCCCCCTGCCAGTTCCATTCTTTAAGATGTTTTTCCCCGTTTTCTATAAGTCCCTGAAATATTTCTTCATCTTTGAAGGTTTCTTCTACTGTTTTTGGTTTTACTATCAGATATTCTTTTTTATAGTGAGCTATAAAGGTTTTCTCACTTTTCAAAGGAACCGGTATAAATTTTACTGTTTTATCGGAACTTCCTGTAACTATGGAAGACCCGTCACTGGAGAATTTTATTCCTGTTACGGCATGGCTGTGTATTGAAAGGGTTTTTGCACATGTTCCTTTATCCGTATCCCATATTTTTATGGTTCCGTCTCCGGTGCCTGATATACAGTAAAGTCCGGAAGGTGAGAAATCAACTGTTTCTATCTGAGAATTATGGCCGGTGAAAGTCATTATGGAAGATTCTTTTTCTATATCCCATATTTTTACTGTTTTATCCTCACTGCCTGACAGGATATATCTCCCGTCATAACTGAAAGAGAGAGTTAATACTGCACCTTTATGGCCTGACATAGTTTTATATAACTGTCCTGTATGCCTGTTCCATAATTTAATTGTCCTGTTCTGATTCCCTGTTGCTATATATGTGCCGTCAGGAGAAAACCTTGCACAGAATATAATGCCTCCTTCGTTATTTATGTTTTTTATACACACCCCTGTCTCTGCTTCCCACAGGCCGAGTATGCCGTCATTGCCGGCGGAAGCTATTAATTTCCCGTCAGAAGAAATATCTGCACTCCTTATTATTGTTTCACCTGTAAAGGTATCTGAAAGTTCTCCTTTCTCTATGTTCCATTTTCTTATTTTTCCGTCTCCATGGGCTGATATGATATATTTTTTACATGGTGATACACTTATGTCAAACCCTTCAAACTTCATATAAGAGGTGTCTTCATGGAATTTTTTTATAGTTTTTCCTGAAGTAATATCCCATAATTCTATCATACTGTCAGCATTTATGCTTAAAACCTGACTTTCTGTTAAAAAACAGACTTTTTTTATTTTCCCTCCGGAACCTTCAAAGGTCTTTATGTCTCCCGGTTCAATCATTAGAAGAGGTTTTTCTCTTTCCATGATTTTTTCTTCACCGGTGGGAATTGTAGGTGAAGGAAGAGAGCGTTTTACTGTGTATTCTCTGTAGCTTTCCATTACTCTGGGCACATGAGGGGCAATAGTAAAAGCTTTTTTCAGATAACCTTCACATTCTTTTGTTTCAGAAGGATTGAATGTAGGAATATATCTATTTATTCCTGCAAGTAACTCACCTTTGTAGAGATTTCCTTTGAGGGAATTTATGTCTTTTTGCAGGATTTCGTCAAGAGCTGAAAGGGATTTTTTAAATTCTCCCGTACCTGTCAGAGCAACCGATAGATCTGCTTTTAAATCAATATCATCTTCATACATATCCAGGACTTTACCGAGTTCGTCACAGCTTTCCCGGTATTTACGAAGATGATAGAGAGATGTACCGTAATTTCTCATGCCTTCTTTGTTTTCTTTATCATACTCCAGAGATATTTTAAATGCTTCCGATGCTTCCCGGTATTTCATCAGATTAAAAAGAGCCACTCCCTTTATATTCCAGAACATGGCATTCGATTTTTCAAGTTCAAGGGCCTGTGAAATAAGAGAAAGACCTCTCTGTGTATTTCCATATTCCAGTTCATAGATTGCTTCATAGTAAAAGGGAAGAGGGTTTCCTGTATTTCCTTCCTTTACTGTTTTAAACCTGAGAAGAATATTTTCATAACTGTCCAGATTATTTTCCGAGACGAGTATTATGAGATTTATATTTGCATAAATAGAATGAGGATCAAGTTTTATTGCTTCTTCGAACAGTTTTATTGCTTCCTCTTTTTTACCAAGGTCAAGATAGGAAAGAGCACGGTTATTGAGATCTTCAGATTTAAGCTGTGCTTCTCCCGGCATTTTCCTTGTATAATCTTTGCCTGTTACTTCACTGTAAATCATAAGCAGTTCGTCAAGTATTTCTTCAAAGCATTTATAACGATCTTCAGGATTTTTGGCAAGACATTTAAATATGAGTTTTTTCAGTTTTACAGGAATATCTTTTCTGTATTCTGCCGGGTCAGGCGGTGTAATGAATCTGTGCATCATCTGGTATGCAATAAGGGGGTGCTCCACACTGTTATGATCTTTTATAAATGGTCTTCTACTGCAGATCATTTCAAATAACATGATGCCGAAGGAATATATATCTGCCCTGTTATCTGCTCTATCTGCTTCTATCCACTGTTCAGGTGCCATATAAGGAGGTGTTCCCATTGCATAACCGTGGGTCATAGTATGCCATTCATCCTGTGATATTTCAGACGGACATTCTATATTTTTTAATGTATCTGCCATATCTATTTTATCTTTTGTTTTTACGAGGCCGAAATCTGTAATTTTGGCAGTTCCGTCTTTCATTAAAAGGATATTATCCGGTTTAATATCACGGTGCACAAGACCTTTTTTATGGGCATACCTGATACCTTCGGAGAATTGGATGGCAATATCCAGCATTTCAGGTAAAGCTCGTACAGTATTTTTTTTCAGGTACTCTGTAAGAGAGCCTCCGTCTGCATATTCTATAAAAATCCCCGGTATACCGTGGAGATCTCTTACATAGTAAGCTGTGGCAATATTCGGATGTTTCCCCAGTTCAACCCATGTTTCTGCTTCTCTTATGAACCGTTTCTTATGGTCTTCTTTTGAAAAGCCGGACACAGGAGATTTTACAACAAGTTTTATACCCCATTTAAGATGTTCTATAACATATATAACACCCATACCGCCATGAAGGATTTGCTCTATCCTGTAAAGATTATCTACAATCTGACCTTTCGACCATGATGTATCTGAGATTTTTCTTTTATCTGTTATTTCTTTATTATGTGTTTCCAGAAGTGTATCTGCCTCACTATGAGGAATTTTGTATTTGTCCACAGGAAAACCTCCCTTTTTCAGTGATCAGTGACCAGTGAGCAGTGACCAGTGAGCAGTGAACACTGATAAATTTTTATTTAAATAGTTTACCATAAAATGAGGTATAAGTGAAGGGTGAGTCGTGAGACGTGATGCGTGATGCGTGATGCGTAAATTTCACTTTTCACTTTTCACTTTTCACGACTCACTATCTTCCCCGAATTATAAGCATCTTTCAAAAATTGCTGATACTCTTCGTATTTTTCATCTACAGCTTCAATGGGAATGTTTATTTTTGTAAACATATGACGTAGTTTTTCTTTAGACGCTGTTATCTGACCCGGCATGGCAAGGAAGGTTGCTATGACGGGTTTTATTATGACAGGATTTTTACATGTCATGGAGGCAAAGAGTTTCAGTGCTTCTATGGCAGGAATGGCATCGTGTTCCTCTGGGTGCCCCAGTGCCAGAATGAAAAGGAATTTTTTTGTTTCAATGTCATATCTGGAACTGTATATGAGCTTTTCGGTAGTCATTGTCACATGGAAGGTAGAACGAAATCTGTCCAGAAGAACTTTCATCTCACCGGGGATGTAATGATAATATACGGGAGCTGATATGATGATGGAGTTACTTTCAAGGAATTTATCTCTGAAATAATTAAAATCATCATCTTTTATTGAACAATATCCAAGGAGGTTACAGCGAAGACAGCCCTTACATGGTTTTATATGAAGATCTTTAAGATAGATTTTTTCGATAATTGCCCCCTGTGCCCCTTCCAGAGCTTTATCTGTGAGTATATCGGAATTTCCGCCCTTCCTTCTTGTTCCTGTAAGTGCAAGTATTCTTATATTCATGGCAAATTAAATAATTTACATAATTTTTTAGCGACTTCAGCCTGAATTCCAGGTGATAATTCGCCTAATTCCCGTCTGATTAATGAAGTTGTAATTGTCATCAGACGATGTAACTGCAGTGTAGAGGTTACCTGTAATCCAGTTGTTGGAAAATCTATGTCCTTCGAATCCAAAATAATATCTGTTTCCAGTAAGTCATATGGTATTCTACTGCTTATAAAAGCTAGTATAACATGGCGATGAATCCCTGTTGGATCTGTCAGGCAAACTGCAGGGCACACTTTATTTGTACTGAGGTCGTCAAAGGGAAAGGGTACGAGAACAATCTTATTCTTTGTCATAAAAAGGTCTTCCGTCAGAAAGGGTATAAATATCTTCTTCCGGGTCATTCAGAAAATGGAAAGAAGGATTTTTGCTTGCTGTTTTTAGCCAATCTTTTTCATTTATTTCTGTTTCTTCGGGTAACAGGATAATAATCCTTACCTGGCCTGAACAGTTAACAGGTAAAGGGTCTTCAAGAATAAGGTGCTTTTGTTCCTGAATTTCACCTTTTGTCTCAAAAGCTTTTATAGCACATTTCATATCTCCCACCTCCTCCTTATTATACCATTCGATATAATAAGGTTCAATATACCTTCACCCTTTACGCATCACGATGATATTTCGTATATACAGGCTTTCCCTTTTTTCTTACGAGCTCTACGGCGAGTTCCACTGCTTTTACGAGACTCTCCTGATTGGCTTTGCCTTTCCAGGCTATATCAAAACCTGTTCCATGATCCACTGATGTTCTTATATATGGCAATCCTGCCGTCATTGTGACTGTTTTATAAAAATCGTAGGTTTTAGAAGCTATATGTCCCTGATCATGATAGAGAGAAAGTATGGCATCAAATTTTCCTTTTATTCCCAGATGATATATGGAATCTGCTCCCACAGGACCTTCTACGTTAATACCCTTCTGTCTTGCTTCTTGTACGGCAGGTATCATTTCTTCTATTTCTTCTCTTCCGAATAGTCCTCCGTCACTGCTGTGGGGATTAAGACCGGGAAGACCTATAACAGGTTTTTTATATCCCAGGTTTTTCATCTGATTGTCTATATTTATCAGGGATTTCAGGATATTTTCTTTTTTTACGAGTGAAATTGCATCTTTCAGAGATAAATGCCTTGATAAAAAAAAGATTTTTAAATTTTCTATGCAGAAGATTGTGTCTATAGAAGTTATACCTGCAAAATCTTTAAGTATTTCTGTATGCCCTCCTTCATAACCTGCCATTTTGAGAGCTTCTTTATTTATGGGACCTGTTACCATAGCAGAAGCAAGACCTTTTAAACACAGGGATGAACAGGTTTTAAGCAGATTGTAAGTATATTCACCTGATTCTGCCGAAACCTGTCTCTTCTGTATTTCAGACAGTAATGGTATATGTAAAATTTCATTGTTTGATGATATATCGTTAATCTCATCAAGGGAATTCAATTTTACGAGAGGGAATGCATGAGAATTTCCGCAGAGCCCATTGGCTTCATTCAGAAGATTAAAATCTCCTGCAGGAATAATTTTAACCTTTGACGTTATAAAAGATCTGATGGTTTTAATGGTTATTTCAGGTCCCACGCCGGCAGGGTCTCCGGTACTTATCAGAATATAAGGCGTTTTTTTCATATGCTTAACCTGTGCAGATTATTTCTAACTGCCTCTCTTCCGGATAGCTATCCTTTATTATTACAAAATCCTTTACTTTTTCTGTTTTCTTTTCTTCAATTATTTTTTCAAATAGCTTTGAAAGTTCTTCAGAGCCATTGTTCTCTTTTATTTTTTTCAGGGTTTCTTCAAGGAACATTAAATCTTCAGGTGTTATATTATCAGGAAGGTTAAAGATAAGGTATTTTATGGAATCTGCCACATAGGTTCTTGTATTGCCGAGATCATCTATGAGAGATTTTACCATATATGGCAGTACATATGGCTCTCCAAGCTTTCCCAGCGCTTCTGCTGCAAAATATCTCACATAGCCTTCTCTGTCATCAAGAGCCTCCAGTAAAGGTACAATTGCTGTTTTTTCTCTGATTTTTCCGAGAATTCTTGCTGCAAAACTTCTTACAGGCCAGTAACTGTTCTTCAGCTCATCTATAAAAAATGAAGAAAGAGTTGATATGTATTTTTTTATAATTCTATGAACCGACTTCTGTTCCATATGTTCAAGAGCTGTCCAGGAAGCTCTTCTTACAGATAGTTCTCTGTCCATAAGGGATAAGACAAGTGGCTCTACAGCATTATTACATCTCAGTTCTCCGAGCTTTTTTGCTGCAGTCAGTCTTTCCTGACAGTTACCTTCTTTGAGAGATTTTATATACTCATTCATCTGCATTTCTTTTTTATCTTCGGAATAAAATTTCATTAATTGTCTCTTTCTTCCCGTCACGCGCTAAGCGTTACGGATCACGATTTAATATATTCGAGACAGTTATTTAATTGTCATTCCTTCGTTTAAAGTCTTACTTTTTCATTTGATTTTTATTTATATCACCATGGCGAAACATATCCGTATAATAAATACAGAATGCTGCAATAATCCAGTCTTTACCACCTGTATCACCTGTAAAGTAACCTGCTGTCTGGTAGTCTCTTGTTTCAATTCTTCCTTCCTGAATATAACCTACGGGAGAAAAATTTGAATTTTCTAAACGATTTCCTCTGAAAAAACCTATGGGATTGAAATTTTCATCATGGAATTTTCCTCCGTCAAAAT
>DAIOEN010000266.1:0-5750 GCA_036746235.1 Vulcanimicrobiota bacterium
AGTATATTTAAATATTATACTATTTTTAATTATGGAGAGTATAAGATGAACGGATCAATCTATATACTGACCGAGGAGGGATATAAATATGACAGATAAATTATACAGCTATGCATCTAATAGAAGCTCATGTCCTTTCCAGGGGGTTGTTCTGTACATGTTCATACAAAAAGAAACGATAGGAGGCTCGAGTCCGCCTCTGTAAATAAAATCTCTGAAGCTACGTAAAGCCCACTATCGTTTGATAGTGGGCTTTAAATTTTGGGCAAAAAAAGGGGGAGCAGTTATGAATAAGGCCATAAAATGCACAGGAATAACGAAATATTTCTATCAGGCCAGAAAAAATGAAAAAAGCACATGGAATATTTTCGAAAAATTCAAAAAAGGGGAACAAATCAGGGTTTTAAACGGAATAAATTTCACTGTAAGGAAGGGAGAAATATACGGAATTCTCGGCCCCAATGGTTCGGGTAAATCAACCCTGATAAGGATCATTTCTACACTTCTCCTCCCTGATGAAGGGGAAGTGACAGTTTACGGTCTGAATGTAGTAACAGACTGTTATAAGGTAAGGCACCTTATAAACAGAGTATCCGTAGAGGCAGCTTTCTTTAAAAAGCTGACTGTTATGGAAAATATACTTTTTTCTGCAAGACTCTATGGCATGGATGCAGGGAAAGCGGTAAACAAAGCTTCAGAAATATTAAAAGATCTGGATTTTTCCGAAGATAAAATAAATGAATCCGTAGAAGATTTATCGAGAGGGCAGCAGCAGAAGGTAGCCATAGCAAGGGCTCTTCTTACGGAACCGAGGCTGCTTTTACTTGATGAACCGACTACGGGACTGGATCCGAAAGCAAAAAAAGAAGTGCAGAAATTTATACTCGGTAAAATGAAAAACCAGAATGTCACAGTAATTCTTACGACTCATGATATGGAGGAAGCGGATAAGCTCTGTGACAGAATAGCTATTATTAAAGACGGACATTTTATAGCAGAAGATACGCCTGAAGGGCTGAAAAGAAAAAGCGGAGAAAACAAATCCGACATAAGCCTTGAAGATGTATTTCTACAACTGACAGAAGAAGTGGCAGCGTAATATGCGTGATGTGTAATGGGTGATGCGTGATGCGCAGGTTATAAACCTGTAACGCGTTACGCGTTACGCGTTACGAAATCTGTCACCTGAATATTTAACATAATATACAAGGAGAGTGATAACTATGATTTCAGCTATATTAATCAAAGAATGTAAAGCTTCCTATGCTTTTGTGGAGCGATATGCCAATATGATAAAACATTATCTGGAATGGGAAGTAGTGTTTATCATATACAGTATAGTAAATACACTGACCATAGGTCTTATAGGCGTAGAAAGCGGCGATCCTTCGAAGGTGCTTTATCTTGTTATGGGAGCAATACTCTGGGGGTATTTATCCATACTCTTCCATGAAATAGGTCAGTCCATATCATGGGAGCGATGGGAAGGAACTATTGAATATACCTTTATGGCTCCCATACACAGGATAACCCATCTTCTTGGTACCTGTATAGGGGCAAGTATTTACGGGCTTATAAGAACAGTTCTGATTATAATAATAGTGGCAATGTTTTTTAATATAGATCTTCAGAAGGCAAACATAGCAGGTGCAATTCTTATACTTGCCCTTTCAGGTCTTTCATTTATAGGTCTTGGGCTTATGTCGGCAGTATTGCCTCTTCTGTCTCCTGAGAAAGGGCCTCAGGCAACACATATAATTCAGGCCATGATTTTACTTGTTTCGGGAGTCTATTATGATGTATCGGTACTGCCCCGGTGGGTTCAGCCACTGGCGTACCTTTCTCCTGCAACATATACGCTGAAGGCAATGAGACATGCCATTATGGAAGGTGCAGGAATTGCAGAATTAAAAGGTTCTATTATATTACTGCTGATTACAGGTTTAATCACCATTCCTCTCGGTCTCATAGTATTTAACATGGGAGAAAAATACGTTAAAAGAACCGGTAAATTAAAGAGGAATGGATAATCTGTCGTAAAGCGTGATGCGTAATGCGTGATGCGTTACGCGTCACGATTTTCTCAGAAAACCGGATAGTAACTCTATAAATATATCTATTCCCTGCTCAATGACACTGTCATGAGGGAGAAATTTCGAATTATGCAGTCCCACTGTATTTCCTCTTCCTGTGCCGAGCCAGAACATAAAGGAAGGATATTTATGTGACATATATGAAAAATCTTCTGCTGTCATTTTATATCCGCAATCGATAAAATTGTATTTTTTCGAAAGAATTCTGTCTGCCATGTCATAAAGTTTACTGTCTACAATTACTTCAGGGCAGGTTTCACCTTCTGTCATTTTATAATCCACATCTGTCATTACCTTTATACCTTCAAGTATTCCTCTGAATTTCTGCAGATATTCACGATTTTTCTTCAGACTCAATGATCTTATGGCACATTCCGCTTTTGCATAAGCCGGTATTATATTTCTTACATTTCCCGAAGCAACCTTACCTGTGCCGTAAACAAAAGGTTCTACAGGATTCAGGGGAATTCTGTCAATAATATCAAGATAAGCCCGTAAAGCATTCAGAGCATTTTTACCCTTCTGGGGGGAAGCTATATGGGTATTAACACCGAAAAACTCTACATCCAGTTCTATTGATGATGCAAAAAGTGCTCCTCTGGTAGAAGCTACAGTGCCTTCAGGATATTCGTCAATCACATGAAGGGCAAAAGCCCTGGATATATTAAAAGAATCAAAAATATTCGTATCCAGAATTTTCTTTGCTCCTGCTCCCAGTTCTTCTGCCGGCTGAAACAAAAAGAGGATATTTTGTTCTATTCCATGTTCTGCCACATATTGTAAAAATCCGTAAAGAATTGACGCATGAACATCATGGCCGCAGGCATGCATGAAATCATTACAGGATTTAAAAAGACAGTCTGTTTCTTCTTTTACCGGAAGAGCATCAATATCTGCTCTGAATAGAAGATATTCTCCGTCATTAACATGGTATTCCGCAATAAATCCCGTCTGAAGGGGCATATGAATTTTAAGAGACGGAGTTTTTAATTCGGAGATATTATCAATCAGAAGTTTTGTCGTATTAAATTCCTGAAAAGAAAGTTCAGGATTTTGATGTATTATATGGCGAAGTTCTATCGGTGTAATCATAAAAACCTCCGTAAATAATATAATCTCCCCTCCGGAAGATTATATTATTATCGTTAAAATATTAATTTTTAGAGTCTGCCGGCAAATATATTACAACAGGCATTTATCCTTAAGATTCCAGTGAAGCCATTTCCCTGGCATCATGGACAAATTTTGCTGCTCCTGCCACACAACCTGCTGCCATTGCAAGAGGTGTGGATACAACACTGAGAGCTGCACAGCCAAGAGCCAGACCTGCGCCGGCAAGGCCGGTTTTAAAATTACTCTTTAACTCTGCATCACTGCTTCCTGTCCATCCGGCTGCTTTAAATGTAGCCACACCTGCAAGGACTGTTGCAGCAGCGACTCCGAATATGCTGAGTGCGGGGACTTCTGAGCACAACTTTCCAGCTATGCCTGCTCCTGCTATACAAAATCCGGCTGTTCCGCCGGCCAGAACAGGAATTTTATAGTCAAGGCCATTCTGAACCAGTTCTTTTATATTTGCTTTAAAAGACGGTTTCATCAGAAACTGTTTACTGGCGGCATTCCTATCTTCACTGGGAGAGAATGTATCTTTTATTTCTTTTTCTTCATCTTTTCTTACATTATTATTTATTATGCCAAAAGATTGATTAGTAGAATTTATTTTCATAAATTACAGGCTCCTTTCAATCACATTATAATTATAATAATTCTCCGGAGAAATAAAAACAATATTCTTATGTTAACAAAATGTTAATTTTTTAATATTTTATATAATTTACTGACAATCATTTCAATTTCTTTATATTCAATATTCAATGGCGGAAGCAATCTTATTATACTGTTATTTCCGACAAAATTTAAAAGGAGATTTTCTTCTTTAAATGCTTTATCCTTTAATTCAGGATAAGCCTTATCCAGAACAGCTCCTATCATAAGCCCCATACCCCTTACTTCAATAATCTTCGAAGATTTCATATTACAGAGAAGTTCTTTAAAGTAAAGACCTTTTTTAGAAGTTTCTTCAAGGAGTTCCGGTAAATGTTCCATCAAAAATCTTCCTCCTGCAAGGGCAACAGGATTGGGTGCGAATGTGGATCCATGGTCGGCACCTTTTAAAAATTCGGATGTTTCGCCGAGGAATATGGCTGCACCGAGAGGGAGTCCCCCTCCGAGAGCTTTTCCTGAAGTAATTATATCAGGTTCAACGTTAAAATTTTGATATGAATAAATATGTCCTGTCCTTCCGAGACCTGCCTGAATTTCATCTATAACCGTTATATACTTGCATATTTTCCTGTATTTCATTACAACTTCCGCAAAATCCGGGCAAACCGGGACTATTCCGCCAGAACCCTGTAACGTCTCCAGAAACACTGCCGCTACCTGTTCCCCGTATCTGGTCATATAATCTTCGAACAGTTCTGCATCGTTAAACATAAGTTCCACTGTATCGGGAAGGAGAGGTAAAAAAGGTTCTTTTAAGCTCTTAAATCCGTTCAGAGAAAGAGCTCCAAGGGTTCTTCCATGAAAAGCTTTAGAAAAATATATGATTTTATTTTTCTTTTCAGTTGCAATTTTCTTTACCGCTTTCAGAGCTGCTTCTGTTGCTTCAGTACCGGAATTGGTAAAAAACACTTTACCGTCTTTCCCTGTGGCTTCTACCAGTTTACCTGACAATACATCGAGATCTTCATCTTTAAAATAATTGGACATATGCATATATCTGTCCATTTTATCTTTCATTTTCGTGACCAGTGGTTCATAAGAATGGCCGAAAGATAAAACTCCTATGCCGGAAAATGTATCCGTATATTCTTTACCGTCTTTTGAATAGATATAAATGCCTCTGCCTTTATCCACTTCTATCGGGAAAGGGTTGTATAGTTTTAAGGTTGCCATATATTTTTTAACTCCTTATTAAGAATCGTGACGCGTAACGGGTAACGCGTGACGGGTGAGACGTGAGACGTGACGCGTAATACGTGATGCGTGTTTTCACCGGTACCGGGCGACCACAGTGGGTCGCCCCTACTTTTCACTTTTCACTTTTCACTGTTCACTACTCACTACCTACAATTGAAACTCCTTCACAAGAGCATCTACTGCCTGCTGTTTGTATGCTTCCTCTACAAGACATGAAATCTTTATTTCCGACGTTGTAACAAGTGTTATGGGTATCCCTGATATGGCCTTAAAAAATCTCGATGCCACTCCGCTTGAAGATTTCATACCTATTCCTACGACAGAAACTTTTATATAACCGGACTGATAAGTTATATTGCCGTTAAAACCTTTAAGAAATTTGCTCAAAGCATTATTTAAAAATTCTTTTTTATCTTCCACTATGGTAAAAGACACAGTAAGGCCTCCGTTCGGTTTTATAATAGAAATCATATCTACATTAAGACCTTCCTTTGCCACACCTTCAAATACATTCAGGGCAAAATCATAATCGACTGCCATATTTGTTATTGTAACCTGTGTCTGATTTTCCATTACCGAAAGTCCTGTAACCACAGGCTGCTCTATCATCATATCTTCTGAAACCACGTAGCTTCCCTCCTCATCTGTCATGGACGAACCGCAGTAAATTGTAAT
>DAIOEN010000266.1:5850-8813 GCA_036746235.1 Vulcanimicrobiota bacterium
ACCTGCTCCTATATGGCAGTTTTTACCTACAATGGCTCTTCCTCCGACAACGACATTCATGTCTATCATAGTTTTTTCACCTATTGAAGCGCCTATATTTAATACGGCTCCCATCATTATGACAGCTCCGTCGCCTATGTCCACATGATCTCTTATTATTGCTCCCGGCTCTATTCTCGCATTATATCTACTCAGATCTGCAAGAGGTATGGCAGAATTCCTGCATGGCAATTCATGTTTATATTTCTTTATGTAATTTTTATTCTTCTCATGAAATTCCTGAAATTCAGAAAATTCACAGAAAATTACACCGAACTCTTTACCTCCTATAAACTCCAGAGAAGCAAAATCAATTTTATCCAGTTCTCCTGAAAGATAAACCTTTACAGGGGATTTCCTGGGTGCCTGTGCAATATAGTTTATTATTTCGTAAGAATCCATCATAATTAAAGTCCTCCTTTTTTTCAGTTACCAGTGAGCAGTTAGCAGTTACCAGTTAGCAGTTACCAGTTATCAGTTACCATAAATTTATAGTTTAGCATGACAGATTAATGTTTAAACTATAAACAAGCTTCACTGCTCACCGGTCACTGGTCACCGGTAACTGATCACTGGTCACTGATATTGACAGTGGCAAAATAATCATCAAAAGTCTCTCTCCTTCTTATTAATTTCACGGAACCATTTTCATTTAACACAAGCTCTGGAGACCTCAGTTTACCGTTATAATTAAATCCCATGGCATGACCGTGGGCGCCTGTATCATGAATTACTATTATATCTCCTGTGTCAATAGAGGGTAAGACCCTGTCTATGGCAAATTTATCATTATTTTCACAGAGAGAGCCTGTAATATCGTATTTATGAGTGGCCTCATGCTCTTCTTTTCCCATAACTGTTATATGATGATAGGCGCCGTATATGGCGGGCCTCATAAGGTCTGCCATGGTGGCATCAAGACCTATGTAATTTTTATAAATTTCTTTCTTATGTATTACTTTCGATACAAGATAACCATAGGGCCCTGTTATAAATCTTCCGAATTCCGTAAATAATTTAAAAGGTTTTATATTGTCTTTTATTATGAGGACTTCGTAAAGATCTTTTACATGTTCCGATATATCTTTCAGATCAAGAGGCTTTTCTTCAGGTCTGTAAGGTATTCCCAGACCTCCTCCCAGATTAAGGAAATCAATATCTATTGAAAGTTCTCTGGAAATTTCAACAACCAGTTCAAACATCATTTTTGCAACTTCAATAAAACACCGTCCGTCAAGTTCGTTTGAAACTATCATTGTATGAAGGCCGAATTTTTTCACGCCTTCCTCTTTCAGAATCTTATATCCTTCGAAAAGCTGTTTTTTTGTGAAACCGAATTTTGCATCTCCCGGCTCGCCTATGATATTATTCCACATAGCAAAAGTTCCGGGATTGTAACGCAAGCATATGGTAGAAGGTATATATAAATGCTTCTTTAAAAAATCTATATGTGTTATATCATCCAGGTTAATTATGGCACCCATGTTCATGGCTTTTTCATATTCTTCATAAGGTGTATTGTTTGATGAAAACATAATATCTTCACCTGACACATTGCATTTTTCCGCCACCATAAGTTCTGCCATAGAACTGCAGTCAAGGCCGCATCCTTCCTCTTTCAGAATATCCAGTATGTAAGGAGTGGGAGTTGCTTTTACTGCAAAATACTCCCTGAAATCACACCATGAAAAAGTTCTGAGAAGATTTCTTACATTTTCCCTTATCCCTTTTTCATCATATATATAAAACGGTGTGCCGTATTTCTCTGCTATTTCAAGAATCTGTTCCCTGTTAAAAGGCAAAATTTTCAAAACGAATCCTCCCTGCTGTAAAATAAATGATAGTAATTCTCCATATTAACCATATAACCTTTATTTAGATAACAATAAATATGTTTGAATCCTTTTATATGTTTCTACATCTAAAATGTAAAAGAAAAATGAGGAGGAACATGTATTATGGATAAAAAAGTATTTATAAATGCAAAAAGTATTTATATGGTGTCAGGAGGTTTTCTATTCGGACTGTTTACTGCAATAATCCTTGTGTATATGTTAATGCCGGCGATGATGATTAATGTACATGAAAGTAAATATTCTTTTAACGAAACCATATCAAGACTGGAAAAAGCTATAAAAAATAAAAACTGGGAACATCCCGGAACAAGAAATCTACAGAAATCGATTACTAAAACCGGAATCGATTTTCCTAAAAAAGTTGTACTCATTGAACTATGTCAGCCGGAATATGCAAAAGATATACTCACTGATAATACACACCTTGCAACACTGATGCCATGTGCTTTTGCAGTATATGAAGGGAAAAATGGTAAAGTTTATATTTCAGGAATGAATACAGGACTTATGGGTAAAATGTTTGGAGGAAAAATTGCAGAGGTAATGGGTGAAAAAGTCTCAAAAGATGAAGAAATTATACTTTCATCAGTTTTAAATTAGAAATAAAACTCAGTATCACTCCAGATAAGTTAGTGTCCATCTCTGAAACCTTTTCCTGTCCGGACTCTGAATGTATTACTGAGTTGAGCACAAGCATTTAATAAAGGTTTTCCTACCGTTACGAGTTACGCGTCACGAAAGCATATATGTATTAGTTATGCTCACCTCAGTAATCTTTATTTACTCGTTAATTTTAATCAAAACCTTTCCGGAGAAAAAGTTATCCCTTATAGCTTCTTACCAGGTTCATCTCCCGTCCTACCATACGAAAAGCTCTTTTTTCTGCTTCATACATAATTTTTTCTTCATCAAGAGTCGTGAGATTACCTTTATCAAGCAATAATTTTCCGTCACATATAACATATTCTATATCGGCAGGATGGGATGTATAGACTATATTTGCTTTCACATCATGACATGGAGTCCAGTAAGGTTTTTTCCTGTTAAAAAGAATTATATCTGCCGGTG
>DAIOEN010000267.1:0-6852 GCA_036746235.1 Vulcanimicrobiota bacterium
CAGTTAACTGGTTTGAAGCAGCTGCCTATGCAGAATGGGCAGGTAAAAGACTCCCCAGTGAAGCAGAATGGGAGAAGGCAGCAAGAGGTAATGATATGAGAAAATATCCATGGGGAAATAAATGGGAAAAAAATAAATGTAATACTCCCGATCTTAATGACCCTGAAATAATGAAAAAACGTGTTGATATATATGATGGTAAAGGTACTACTCCTGCAGGTTCTTTCCCTGACGGAGCCAGTCCCTACGGTGTCATGGATATGGCCGGACAGGTATGGGAATGGTGTGCAGATTGGTACGATGAAAATTACTACAGTAAGCTAGGGAAGACCTGTGATAATCCCAGAGGGCCCGAACTGGGCGAATACAGAGCTTTAAGAGGAGGTGCCTGGGGTAATCTTATGGGAGCCTGCAGGTGCACATGTCGTTCTTACAGCCAGAAACCTGACTATATTAATTTTAATGTAGGTTTCAGGTGTGTTAAAGATACGGAAAGTTATGCGACGTAATGCGTAATGCTTAATGGTAACACTATTATCGAGTCACGCCTTACGCGTCAGGCGTCACGTATTATATGTTAAAAAAAATATTATTCCTCATATTTTTTCTTTTTCTTATTATTTTAAATCTTTCCTGTAATAACTCTGAGAAAAAACCTGTTCTTATCCTCTCTCTGAGGGCTGACCCCGTTTATTTGAATCCTGTCCTGGCCCATGAAGTACCTTCTATGATGGTCAATCAATGGATATTTAATTCCCTTGTCAGGCTTGATGAAGAACTTCATCCTGTACCTGATCTTGCTGATAGCTGGCAAATATCTAAAGATGGGAAAAAGATTATTTTTTATTTGAAAAAGAATGTAACATGGCATGACGGATATGCTTTTACTGCAAAAGATGTAAAGTTTACCCTCGATCTAGTACTTTCTGAAAAGACCAATACCTATAACAGAGGACTCTTTATGGTAGACGATAAACCTGTAATAGCCCGTGTTATAGATGAATATACAGTGGAAATAACTATGGCAAAACCTTTTGCTCCTTTACTGGCAAATCTGTCTGTCCTTGGTATGGTGCCCGAGCATATACTGAAGACTCACGATATAAATCTTTCTGATTTTAATTCTTCACCTGTAGGGACAGGGCCATTTAAGTTTAAAGAATGGAAAGTTGGTGAACTTGTTATTCTTTCGGCAAATGACAGATTTTTCAGAGGCAAACCTTCTCTTGAAGAAGTAGCGTTCAGGATAATTCCTTCTACGGAAGGAAGGCTTATTGCCCTTGAAACAGGGCAGATTGATGTGGGAGAAGTTCCTCAGAAAGACTACGAGAGAATGTCACAGTTTCGTGAGTTGAATATTTACAGGTGGTATGATTTGAGTTATTATTATCTTGGCTTTGATCTGACCAATCCTCTTTTTGTAAATAGAGAAATCAGAAAAGCTCTGAATTATGCTGTTGACAGAGAGAAAATTATATCTTCTGTTCTTATGGGCTACGGTAAAGTTGCAACAGGGCCAATCCCGTCTTCATCGTGGGCATATGATGCCGATGTGGAATGTTATGAATATAATCCTGACATGGCGCGGGCGATTTTTAAGCAGCAGGGATGGATACCGGGAAAAGATGGAATTCTTATGAAAGATGGCAAAAAATTTTCTTTTACCATTCATTACGGCCAGGGCAGTGAAAATTCGGAAAAAGTATGTATTTATATACAGCATTTTCTTAAAGAAACAGGAGTGGAAGTTAAAATAAGGCCTGTAGAGTTCAGTGTTCTTGTTACTGAAATAGCAAATCCCGGTAAATTTGAAGGAATACTTCTGGATTGGATAGAAAATCCCGATCCCGATTGTTTCGTTGAATGGGGCAGTGATCAGGTCAAACATGGTATGAATTTTATGTCCTATTCGAACAGTGAAGTAGATATTCTGTTACAGGAAGCCAGAACTACTATGGATATAAATAAAAGAAAAGAACTTTACCGAAAATTTCAGAGAATAATAACAGAAGATGCACCATATATATTTCTGTGGTATTCAGAAACCATGATGGGTGTAAACAGAAGAATAGAGAATATTTCAAAACCGAGTCCGGCAGGGCTTTTCCTGGAACCGGAGAAGATAAAGGTGGAGAGGGGGGCAGTGAGCAGTGACCAGTGATCAGTGACCGGTGACCAGCAGGGGCACGTCCACAGGAAGCGCCCTGTACCGATGAAAACACGCATCACGCATCACGAAACCAACTCGTTACGCGTTACGCGTTACGCGTCACGAGTATAACGCATCACGCATATATGTATAAATATTTACTGAAACGTCTGGCCGGTATTATCCCTCTTCTTTTATCCATATCTATAATATCCTTTATTATTCTTCATCTTTCTCCCGGTGATCCTACGTCTATGATGATAGACCCCAGGACAAGGCCCGAAGACAGGGAAAGAATAAAGAAAAATCTTGGTCTGGACAGACCTCTCTATGAGCAGTATTTTATATGGATTAATAATGTTGCCTTCAGGGGAGATCTTGGTTATTCTATGGTTAACGGAAGACCTGTAATTAAAAGTATTATGGAAAGATTACCCAATACGTTAGTGCTTATGGGCAGTTCCTATATAATTGCTATTTTACTTGCCATTCCTCTGGGGGTATATTCTGCGGTAAAACAATATTCTCCCGGTGATTATATTCTTACAGTACTATCTTTTACCGGTATATCCATACCATCGTTCTGGCTTGGACTTATGATGATATGCTTGTTTACTGTTAAATTACACCTTCTTCCGTCCATAGGAACTATGTCTCCTGATGTGGGAGACAGTCTGGTTTTTAAGAGTCTCGATTTTTTGAAGCATTTAATTATGCCTGCCTTTGTATTAATATTTACAAACCTTGCAGTATGGTCCAGATATGTTCGTTCCGGTATGCTGGAGGTGTTACAGGCTGATTATATAAGAACAGCAAGGGCCAAAGGTCAGATAGAATTAAAAGTCCTTTATAAACACGGCCTCAGAAATGGTCTTTTACCTCTTGTTACACTTATAGGTCTCTCTGTACCTGATTTGCTGGCAGGAGCTTTTGTTACTGAAATGATTTTTTCATGGCCCGGTATGGGAAGACTTGGCATGGATGCCATATTTCATAGAGATTACCCTGTTCTTATGGGCACTATCATGTTCAGTTCCATAATGATAATCCTCTCAAATTTGATAACAGATATTTTTTATGTAATAATAGATCCCAGAATTAGATTTGAGTAACAATTTTTTTTAACTTTTTAGGAGGAATTAATTTTTACATGTCGAATTTCCTCAAAAAACTCAATGATTTTCATAAGACTTTCTCAAATTTACAGAGAAAGTATGAATAAAAGTCCATTTTAATCTGGAGATGTTTTTAAATGTTGAAACTAAGCAGGTTTATGTGAAGGGAGGTGCAGGAAATTCAGGTGACGGGGGTAATGTCTCGAAGGTCATTTAAACTCGAAGAAATAATTTTTGATACAAGGAGTTATTTTTGATACAGGGAAGCCGGTGTGGCAGTAATAATTGAACAAATTTATTATATGTTGTTCGCGGGAAGAGTTTTTATGGTCCCTTTTGAGGCACAAAGTCTAAATAAACAACCTCTTTATAACAAAGCAATAGTGCTTTAAAGCACATACTTTATTATAGCTTAAGAAAGGAAGGATCGAAGAGTGATTGAAAAAAAGATTTATAGAATATTAGCTATTATGTTAATATTCTCTTTAAGTTTAACATCTGTACCGGGACTTTTTGTTCCTACACCTGCCTATGCCCTCAATGAAAAATTAACTACGGCAATAGTCAGTATAGAATGTCCTTCGGAAAATGATCTTCCTGTAAGGATAAATTCTGCTCTCAGCGCTGCTATGGTTAAATCCCATAGATTTGAAGTAACTGATAGTGAACAGGTAACTTCAACTCTGAAGGATATGCAGTTAACTGGTAAAAAGTTAAATATTACCCAGGCCTGTGAAGTTGGTAAGGCTCTCGGAGTAGAGACTGTTACAATGGTTCAGGGTTATGGTATACAATCAGATAATGAAAAATGTTATATTAACCTTGCTGTGCAGGTAGTAGACGTAAATACAGGACTTGTATGTCAGAGCGCCTATGCAACCGGCGAAGGTTTTAAAGGTGAGAAATTTGAATTGACAGATGAAGCCATTAATAATGGTTCCTTTGCCCTTGTCAATCAGATCAATGATAATATGTCCAAAGTTGGTTTGATTGCAATTATTAAGGGTGGAGATATATCATTAAATATCGGCGGAGACATTGGAATAAAAACTGAATCTGAATTTGCAGTTTACAGAGAAAACAGGATTATAGGTAAATTAAAAGTTAGAGAACTTGATACCTATGATTGTTATGTGGAAAAAACTGCAATACTTCCCGGATTGAATTTCAATGAAGGAGATATTGTAGTTGTAGCAAAGAATCAGGGAGATGAACTCGTAGGAAGCTCTCCTGCGACTATACCGGGTAAGTCTTCGGCACCTGGTATAATACTTGCCTCTGTTATAATAGGAACTGCCCTTGCCATTATAGGTTCAAATCAATCCACTCAGATACAGCAGCTTGCTATGGTATATCGTTTCCAGCATCAGTTTGTTAGACATGAGGGAAATGCTGCTGTATATCTTGTAACAATTCAGGTTACGGATCACAATGGTAATTTACTTCCTGACGGAACTACAGTAGTTTATAAAAAAGCTGCCGGTAATAATGCAGCCAATGGGGCAGAAGTTAAAGGATTCGGTAATGCTATGGCAGTTCAGGAGGAAGTTAAAACCTTCGGCGGAATTGCCAGTACTTTAGTATGGACTGATACAGGATCGAATCTGGCTACAGACCCCGGCATTTATATAACAAGTGAAGGCAGAGACAGTCAGGTATTTTTAATGCTTGCAACAGATACTGCGATGGCAACAATGAGTGCTACTGCTGATCCGAATGCTCATGTAGCTAACGGACAGGATCTGGCTACAGTTACAGCTAGAATTACACCTCCTACAACTGTAGGAGTTGCTGCAGGAATACCGGTTGTCTTCCAGATAACTTCCGGTCCAGTTGTTTTCAATAACGGTTCTAAACAGATTACAGTTTATACGGCTGGAACTTCATCCGGTGTGGCCGAAACAGTTACAGCATATCTAACGAGTACTCAGGAAGGACCTTACACAGTACTTGTTCAGTATTATGATGTAGTCACATCTGTAACAGGTAATTTTGGAGCAGTGCAGATTGCCGGACAGTTGGATGGTCAAGCTTCTCCTTATTCAACAAGTGAGTCTTTGAACGGTCCTGGCACAATGAAATCTCATACAGTAAAAATTCTGGATAATTCAGCAACCCCGAAAGCTGTCGCCGGTGTACCTATATCACTCAGCGTATCTGGTTCTGCAAACGTGAGTGTATCTTCTACAAGTGGCAGCACCATTTCTGACGGTACTTTCAGTTTCAATACAATTAATCTTCTTACAGATCCGAATACTACTGTTTCAGAAGTCGGTGTTGTAAATATTACAGCCGGTCCTTATAATGGACAGACTATAACTGTAGGAAATATTACTGTAACTGTAACAAATAAATAATTAATAAAAATAAAAAGTGTCCCTTCGGGGGCACTTTTTATTTTTATGGAAGGATTTTTTTTTTCAGTGTAGAATTTGATACTGAGAGGTGAGAGGTGAGAGGTTTTTACGAAATCCTGAAAACCTCTGAACCACGGTGTATGATGAAAAACAGAACGCTAATATTAATTATTTTTCTTATTATATGTATAACCCCCTTACATGCACTGAATGAAAAATCCCTTTCGGCTAAAGCAGAGCATATAACCTATAATCAGGAAAAGAATATTTTTGTGGCAAATGGTAATGCTGTAGTTTCTTTTCAGGGTCTTGAACTTACAGCAGGCACTATCTGTATGGATGGAATAAATTCCCGTATTGTTGCTTCAAATAATGTATTCCTCAGATCCGAGCTGGGAGAAATCAGTTGCTCTTCTATTTCTATCAATTTATATGATAAGAAATGTTATATGATTACCTCAGATGAAGATAAACCTAAAGTTCAGTTTGATGCAGCCACTTTTCAGGTAACAGGAACTGTAAGTGATTTTCCTAAAGGAACATTTTATATTGAAAATATAGTAAATTCCGATGTATGTGTTACAGGAACAGAAATTGTAATACATCCCAATGAAACAGCTCAGATAAGACCTGCAGCTTTCTGGGTAAACGGTAATCGTTCCATGGAACTCCCATTTTATTCTTTTACTATAGGAGCAGGTTCAACTTATGCCACACCCAGGGTAGCCTATACTGACCTGGGTGCTACTGTTGATATACCTGTTATTGTGTCTCTGGAAGAAAAATCTATGTCAATAGCCCATATGAAATATAACGGTGATGCAGGTTTCAGTGTCAGTATGGAACATCAACAGCGTTTTTCTGATAATGCAAATGCTACAGTTTATATTGATGATATAAATAGCGATAAATATAGAAAAGCCAGAATGATTTACCGTCATAAATTTGGTTCTCAGACTGATGGAACGCTGAATGTAGACTGGCAGAATAACAAAGATCTTGATGTGTTTTTTAATATGAGCCACAGATTCAGTCATTCCTATCTGACTTTTAATCTGAAAACTCAGAATGCTGTGAGTCAGGTAGAAGGTAATCCTACATCTTTTGATCTTTCCTGGAGACAGACACCTGATGATTTTATCGGGTCACCTGTTATATATTCCTTTTCTGCAGGTCTTGCCATGACAGGAACACAGTATGACAAACCGGGAGTATGGAATAAAAATATCGG
>DAIOEN010000267.1:6952-8795 GCA_036746235.1 Vulcanimicrobiota bacterium
TTAAATTTCTTCCTGGCTGAAGTATCGATACATAAGATAAAATGAGACAGAGCCGGTACTTTTAAAGAGTTTCCAGAATAATTTAGGAGTTACCATCAGGAGCCACTCCTTTCCTTGGATTCCCGTATGTCGATTCCGACCTCAAGAATGTAATTCAGATTACATTAAGAGTATAACATATTAAAAAGGAGTTTACAAGAGGGGAATGGATGCGTTTAAAAATGGCAGGTGCGATTATATTAAGTCGTGAAGGGTGAAGAGTGAGCCAGCACAAAATATCATGTATTACTCTTTACCCTTCACGATTCTCATATAACAACCATGACCGGTTCGAACACAGCGAAATATGAGAATCTGTTCCTCCCGTCACGCGTGACGCGTCACGATTCTCATATAAACTTTTTCTGTCTTGCTATTTCATATAGAATTATTCCTGTAGCGATTCCTACGTTTAATGATTCTGCTTTCCCGTAAACAGGTATTGTTACTGTAATACCTGACTGTTGAATTATTTCATCAGGCAATCCATGTCCTTCATTTCCTACAATTAATACCGCCGGCGTCCGGTACGTTATATTGAAATATTCTTTACCTGAAGACACACTGGTTGTAATAAAAGTAACTCCCTTTTTCCTGGACTGTAAAATAAAAGATTCTATATCTTTTATTTTAAATAAATCTATATGAAAAAAGGAACCCATTGTTGCTCTTATTACTTTGGGATTTGTTACATCAACTGTTCCGTTGCTTAAAAATATACCTTTTGCCCCTGCTGCATCGGCAGTTCTTATTATAGTTCCGAGGTTGCCCGGATCCTGAATTTCATATGCCAGTAGCCATATATGATCGGAGAAATCTATTTCTTCATTATAATCAATTTCTTTCTTTATTACAGCTATTAAACCCTGTGGACTTACCGTGTCACATAAAGAGTTCATAATGGAATTTGATATAAGACATG
Organism: Vulcanimicrobiota bacterium; assembly: GCA_036746235.1. Classification (GTDB taxonomy): domain Bacteria; phylum Vulcanimicrobiota; class SpSt-956; order SpSt-956; family JAKJGF01; genus CALARM01. Next base: position 7,914 of record DAIOEN010000267.1, read on the forward strand.
AATCTATAGAGTTTTTTTCTATTATATCTTTCAAAAATAGACCTTCTCTGCCTTCAAGTGCAGCAGGGCTATAAAAAAAGCATTCTATAGATCTGCCATAGTTTAAAGCTTCATTGAAGAGTTTAAATCCTTCTATTATGAAAGATTTGTTTTTTTTACGGCCCTGTGTGGTTAACAGGGATTTAAGAAATTTTATTCTTGGATTGTCATGACTTGTTATCATATTTTTATAAATAAAATAGTGAAGGGTATATAAAGAAACCCTTCACTATTTTATGGAACAAAATTACTAACTTTCCAGTCCTCTGGATGCAGTTTCAGCAAGTCTGGCAAAGGCAACACTATCTGTAATAGCGAGATCTGCAAGTACTTTCCTGTTAATGTTTATGCCGGCTTTTTTCAGGCCGAACATAAATTTATTGTAAGATAAGCCATTTATTCTGGCTGCTGCATTTATCCTGGTAATCCATAGTTTTCTCATGTCCCTTTTTTTGGTACGACGATCTCTGTAAGCATAGGTAAGGGCATGTAGTACTGCTTCGTTTGCACATCTATATCTTCTGCTTCTTGCTCCTCTGTACCCTTTTGCAAGTTTAAGTATCTTTTTATGCTTTCTTCTGGTCGTCTTACCTGGTTTTACTCTAGACATAATTATCCTTTAGACACCCTAAAGGTCCACCTGCCTTTCAAATTTTCTAATAGAAAGGAAACATCTTTTCCGGGTAAATATATGCGAAATATAGATTTACACAATATTATGTGATGCTCTCTCTAAATACCGGGAACTAATTTTTTTATCCTTTTTGTATCAGGGGCGCTAACCAGGGCAGCTTTTCTGAATTTTCTTTTTCTTTTTGAAGTTTTTTTGGTAAGTATATGGTG
>DAIOEN010000268.1:0-8753 GCA_036746235.1 Vulcanimicrobiota bacterium
AGTCTGAAATAGCTTTATTATAATCGCCTTTCAGTCTGTACAGGTTACCGCGATTAAGATAGGCTCCCGGCAGGTCAGGCTTAAGTTTCAGAGCATAATTAAGATCTGCTATAGCCTTATCATATTCTTTTAATTCTGTATAGATATTACTACGGGTAGCGTAAAGTTCTGCCTTATAAGGTTTTAACCTTAAAGCTTCTGTAAAATCAGACAGAGCTTTATTATATTCGCCTTTTTCTCTATATATATTTCCACGGTTAGTATAAGCCTGCATGGCATTGGGATATTTTAAAAGAACATCATTCCATAAAGAAAGACTGTCTTTCCAGACTTTACACCTTTCACGGGTAAGAAAAGAAAAAGAAATTATTATTACAACCAGAATTACTGTAATAAAATTTTTGAATTTCTTTCTTTCATACAAACTAAAAAATCCTTCAGAGAACAGGTATAGTAAACCGATAGATGCAATATACATATATCTGTCATTAATTATTCCCGGATGGAGGGTTATAATCTGACTTACAGGTAAAATAGTTATAAAGAAAAACATAAAACCGAAGATTATCCTGCCTGTATATTTGCCGGAATATATGACGAATGCCAGAGCAAGAAGAATAATAAAAGGAGAAATCCAGAAAATAACAGGTATTTTATTCCATTCGAGATGGGGGTATATAGCTGATAACCTGAAAGGCAGTAAGAATTTATAGATGTAAAGCATAATCCCATAGGATGCTATAAAAATATTATAAATACTCAATAATTTTACTTCTTCCTCCGGTTTTACCCGGGAACTTATAGTGAAAGTTATAATTACACATAGAAATGAAATTATAAAATATGGAATTTTCTCAATGATTGTATATTTACTGAAGCTTCTCTTTTTTAAATAATCAAAAAGCAATAAAATAAATGGAAGAGTCATTGCCATTGGTTTTGAGAGAATGGAGAGTGAAAATAAAAAAATTGAGAAATAATAATAAATCTTCCCATGTTCTTTCTGATAATAATTATAAGTAATAAGAGATAATAAATAAAAGAAGCTGTATAGAACATCTTTTCTCTCCGATATCCAGGCAACAGATTCCACATGAAGAGGATGAATACCAAAAAAGAGGCTCACAAAAAAAGATTTACCTCTATCTTCTGTAATCATATAGATAAGAAAGAACACGACCATGGTATTTATGAGATGAAGAATAAGGTTTGTCCTGTGATTGACAGAAGGATTAAAACCAAAAAAATAATATTCTATCCCATAGGATAAATGAACAAGAGGGGTATAAAGAGTTTGCTGGAAGGGCACATTTTTATCAAAAAAGATCTTGAACATTTCTTTGATGTTTTCCGGTGATAAACTCATGATCATTTTATTACCGGTAATATAATGATTATCATCCCAGTTGGTAAGATCTGCATTAATAACAGGAAAAAAACTTATGAAGGTTATAAGTAAAATTATAAAGAGACATAAAAATAATCTTCTGTCAATATATTTCATTATTTAACTAATAAGCATAAATTCTGGAAAGTACTCTTGAAAACATATCTCTCATATCTCTCATATCTCTTTTAATAGTGGACAGACTTGCGCCAAGACTGTAGCTTATACGTTTTCTACTTTTTGAATATTCTATAAGTTTTGCTATTTTTTTCTGTCTTCCCTTGAGATCTTTAAGTAAATGTTCCACTGTATCAAGATCATCTATAACAGAAGGATTGCCTGTTTCATAAAGAGTTCTTTTAAAATCTCTATACATATCCAGGGTAAACAATATATTAGTATATCGCGGAATATTAAAGTAATATGCAAGATCTTCTGTAAGTTCCATTGTTTTATACACTTTACATCACTCCCTGAACATTATTATACCCGGAGAAAAAGAAAAATAGGCTTATCAATAAAAATTTCGCATCTTATATAAAAAATTTCTTTTTAAAAAGGATCTTAAAAATAACCTGACGAATATATAATGAACCAGCAGAATAAGAGAGTAAGGGAAAGTAAATTAATAATGGCAAGTATATTTTTATGAAATAAAGCATGCTGGTAGAGGTAGTATTATGAGAGATAAATCTTCTACCGGGTTTAATATGAACTCTTCCTTTAACAGAGGGAGAGTTTTTATTTTCACGTAACAATATTGTTTTACAGAAAAAAGCCGATAATTGCAAATAAGAGAGAAAGTACAGAGTATTTATAGTGTATTTCTAATACCAGATAGGAGGTTGAAAAATGTCAGATTATAAAATCCATAAGAACTTTAAAGGCTTTGCACCATCATGGAAAAAACTGAAAAAGACATGGAAGATACCCAAAGACAGTATATACCGCAACAAACTGGAAGAAACAATAAAAAAGCTGAGGTTAAACAAGGTGGAACTGGAAATGCAGAATCAGGCATTAAAGGAAGTCCAGGAAGAACTGGAAGTTTCACGTAACCTCTATACAGATCTATACGATTTTGCACCTGCAGGTTACGTGACGATAGATAATAACGGAATAATTCAAAAGATTAATCTAACAGGTGCTAAAATACTCGGTATGGATAAAGCAGGGCTTACAGGATTACCTTTTACCAGATTTATAGTTCCTGGTGATTTAAATAAATTCTTCAATCATTTAGAGAGATGCAAAAAAACCGGCGGCCAGATAATGAGCGAAATTACAATAGAGAAAAAAAACAAAGAAACAGCAGTATTGCAACTACTCACTATTCCTGCCGTTATATCTCAAAATGTCACAGTCTATCGTGCTGTAATTACAGATCTTACAGAGAGAAAAAAAGCAATAGAAGAGAAGAAAAAACTTGAAGAAGAATTATATGATAATCATAAAATGAAAGCGATAGGGAGGCTTGCCGGAGGAATTGCCCATGAATTCAATAATATTCTTGTATCTATTTTAGGTTACACGGAACTGACAGCTGAAGAACTTCCCGAAGGCACTCTCAGGGAAAATCTGAACGAAGTAATAAAAAGCTGCCATAAAGCAAAGGAACTGATAAAACAGATACTGATTTTCAGCCAGAAAGGCGTACAGAAAAAAGAACCTGTAGTAATAAGTGTTGTATTGAGAGACAGTCTTGCACTGCTCAGAGCTTTACTGCCTTCCACTATTGAAATACAGCAGAATACTGAAGGAAATAACAGTGTAATACTGGCAGATCGTGCCCAGATACAGCAGATTTTGATGAATCTCTGTACAAATTCAGTATACGCCATGGCAGGGAAATGCGGAACTCTGGAAATAAGCCTTACAGATATAGATATTACCCATGAAACTGCCCATTTATACGAGAAACTCAGGCCGGGACAGTATGTAAAACTTACCATAAGTGATACGGGACATGGTATGAACAGTAATGTTATGAAAAGAATCTTCGAACCATATTTTACAACAAAAAAATTCGGAGAAGGTATAGGTATGGGGCTTCCTGTTGTTCATGGCATAGTAAAAAGCCATAAAGGGGAAATTAAAGTTTACAGTGAAATAGGCAAAGGGACACAGTTTCATATATATTTTCCATGCCTTACGAGAAGCAGGTATGAAAATATGACAGACGAAACAGAAGAATTAAAAGTACAGGAAGGTAAAAAATACATACTCTTTGTTGACGATAGAAAAGAAATAGTTAATATAGGAAACAGACTCATAAAAAAACTTGGCTATGAAGTTATTTCTACAACATGCAGTATAGAAGCGCTGGAAGCATTTCGTAACGAACCTGATAAGTTTTCCCTTGTCATTACAGATCAGACTATGCCCAATATGTCAGGCATAGCTCTTGCAAGAGAATTAATGAAGATAAGAAGTGATATACCAATAATACTGTGCACAGGATACAGTGAACAGGTAAATGAAGAACAGGCTCTGAGTACAGGCATAAGAGAATTCATTATGAAGCCTTTTACAATGAATAATCTGGCTAATTCTATAAGAAACATTATGGGACAGGATTAGGGCAGGTATTGCTATATTTATTTATGTTTGCTATACTTGTAAAGGTAACTTTTAGCGAACAGGGGTGTTTTTATGCTTGGCATTCTGGGAAAGTTAGTCGGCTCAGGTACAGAGATGCCTGACACAAAACTCAGTAGTAAAAAAAAGAAATTATATAAAGATTTCTGCAGTATGGGAACCATTAAACTCAATGAAGTAGTTAAAGGTGTTGCAAGTAGTGATGAAACTACAAGGAAAATGGCTGCACTGGCTCTCGGGAAAATAGGCGGTAAACAGGCAGTAGAAGCCCTGATAAAAGCCGCAGGTGACCCTTCCAGAGATGTCCAGGAAAATGCCATGCATTCACTTATTAAAATAGGTGAACTGGGGTTACAGTATTTAATCGATGAGTTGAATCAAATAAAACATTCAAATGTAGAAGCTCAGGCAAATGTTGCTTATGTTCTGGGCTGGATAAAAAATGCAAAGGCAGTAGATTCTCTTACAAAAGCTTTAAGGCATGATAATGAATGGATTAGATGGAATGCCGCTTTCGCTCTCGGTAAAATCGGTGACAGAAACGCCCTGGAATCTATAAAAAAAGCCAGAGACAGAGAAGTATATCCCTGGGTAAAAGAATATATGTTAAATGTACTTGCAGAACTGGACAGAAAGTAAAACAGTTACCAGTGACCAGGTACCAGTGACCAGGTACCAGGTACAAAGTAAATAAGAAGTGAGAAATAAGAAATAGCAATAAGGAACAACAATCGGGCAGTATTCACTGATCACTGTTCACTGACAAAGAGGTGTTGTATATAAATGGCTGAGAAAAAATTCAAATCCATAAGACATGGTAAAGACAATTCCGAAATGATGCATATCCCTGCAGGAGAATTCTGGATGGGATGTGATGAAGACGATCTGGATGGAGAATTAAGAGAAAAACCTAAAAGAAAAATTTACGTAAATGATTATTATATAGACAAAACACCTGTAACAATAGGTCAATACATAGATTTTGTAAAATCAACAAATTATAATGTAAAAGGTGATTTTAAAAGAGTTATAGATCAGAGCTTTATGTATGACCAGAAAATGGATCATGCCGCCACGTGTCTTACATGGGAAGATGCAAAAGCTTACTGCGACTGGGCAGGAAAAAGACTTCCCACAGAAGCGGAATGGGAAAAAGCTGCCCGCGGAACAGACGGAAGGATTTTTCCATGGGGAAATAAATGGGATAAAAATTTCTGCGATAATCCCTTTATGGATAAAAAAGAACATGTAAGAAAAAAGCAGAATTTTGATGGCACACTCCCTGCAGGAAGGTTTCCGGAAGGAGCCAGTTTTTACGGTGTAATGGATATGCTCGGTTCTGTAGAAGAATGGTGCAGTGACTGGTATGATTTTTACTATTATCGTTATGGCCATTTAAGAAACCCCCAGGGGCCTCCTTCAGGAAGATATAAAGTAATCAGAGGCGTATCCCGGACTACAAGGGAAATGAATTCATACAGGTGCAGCAGAAGAGGTTTTTGCACCCCTGATGTAGGCCGTATAAGCACTATAGGATTCAGATGCTGCAAAAATGCTTGACAGATGAAAGATAGTTATTTATGATAAAAAAATCTACAATATTACTCTTATTATTAATATTTTTTCTATTATCCGGCCATCTTACGGCAAAAGATAACAGCCACATCAATACAGAACTTATCATAGAAATTTATAAATCTGCGGAGAAACATTTTGCAGGTGATATTGACAGACAGGCACTATTTACAGGAGCTTTTGACGGTATAAAATCATTCCTGAAAAAAAATAAATGTTCTCCAGATATAAAAACCATTAAAATAACAGCCAATAAAGAAGAAGATTTAAAGCTTTTTGCATCCAGACTCAATGAGATTATTTCTTCCTGCGCATCAGATAAATTACCTGCAGGAGACATACTCAGAGAAGGTATTGACGGAATGCTTAAAGCATTGAATGATCCCTACAGTTATTATATGGACCCCGTTGAATATAGAGATTTTGTTAAATCCATTAATATGAATGATTATTCCGGTATAGGTATTTCTATGGAATTAAATAAAAACAACGGAAAAAAACCGATAATTATTGAAGTCATAGAAAATAGTCCTGCCAGTAAAGCAGGTCTGGAACCCGGTGATATAATACTCAAAATCAATGGCATTGATACTGAAGGCATATCTATTGAAGAAGCAATAAAAGAGGTCAGAGGACAGGAAGGAACAGAGGTAATCTTAAGAGTAAAAAGAGGAAGAGCAGAGCCGGAAGATATTACTGTTATCCGCAGAGTCATACACATAGATAATGTATCTTACAGCCTGATGAATAAATCCACAGGCTATATAAAAGTCAGATCCTTCAGCATTACAACCGGAACAGAACTTACTAAAGCTATGGAAGAATTAAAAGCAAAAGGAGCAAAGGCTTATATTCTGGATTTAAGAAATAACGGCGGCGGATACGTGGAAAGTGCCGTCAGTGTATGCAGCCAATTCCTTCCGAAAGAGAGCAAAATAGTGACAGTAAAAGAAAAATGTTCTTACCCTCTTATTTATAAATCAGAAGGAAGAGACACAAAATTTCCTCTTGCCATTCTGATAAATGAGTACAGTGCAAGTGCATCGGAAATCACTGCCGGTGCCATTCAGGATAATAAAAGAGGTATTTTAATAGGTACCAAAACCTTCGGGAAAGGATGTGTTCAGACTATATATCCTCTTGGTATATCAGGCGTATTAAAAATAACTACCTCATATTACCTTACACCTCTCGGAAGGAACATAGATAAATCAGGTCTTAAGCCTGATATAGAAGTAAAGATGAATGAAATTATAAAAAAAGAAAGTGATGATCTTCAATTGCAAAAAGCAATAGAATATCTTAATTAATTTTTCTTTCCTCTTTACCGATGGAGATTTGTCGTGATATTAATAATAAAGGTTTTTAATATAACCTGTATTTCGATAATTTAAAATTATAATTTTCAGGAAGCATGGTGATTAAATGCAACCAATAAATACAAATACTGTTAACAGAGGAATTGCAACTCAGTATAAACCACAGAATTTAAAAGTAAATGAAAAATCTCCTCAGTCAGTAGAAGAAAAAAACAATGATATAAAAACAGAATCTTACAGTCAGACAGAGTTAACAAATTTATCTGATTTAAGAACTAAAAATATAGACACTTCAAATCCTGCTGCTTCTGCATCTATGCTTCAGGTTCAGTCAGATTTAGCGAAAACTGTAACAGGTGCTCAGGCGGGAATTACAGGTACAGAACAAACAACTCCGGGCAGCAAGAAAGTAACAGGAAAATATGCTGATATAATAAATAAAGCAGCAGAAAAATATGGAGTAGAACCTGCCCTGGTAAAAGCAGTAATAAGAAAGGAATCCGAGTTTAATCCGAAAGCTGTCAACAAAGGAGCCGCCGGCCTTATGCAGCTTACATCATCTACTGCTAAAAGCCTGGGATGTTCAGACCGATTTAATCCGGAACAGAATATAAATGCAGGAGCGAAATATCTGAGCCATTTATCTAAAAAGTATAAAGGCAATAAAGAACTAATGCTTGCAGCTTATAATGCCGGACCCGGTAATGTAAATAAATATAAAGGAGTTCCTCCTTTTAAGACAACCAGACATTATGTAAAAAAAGTGACAGAATTTTACAATGAATATAAAACTTAGGACTGCAAGAAAAATAACTCCGGCAAAATGTTAGGCCAATTAATATCCTCCCGTAACGCGTTACGATACAAACTGTAACTACGATGTAGATATTTTTAGTTTTGCCTGCGGTAAATATGGCACTGATTTATCAATCATAACCGGGGAATCGATGCGAAGGCACTCTTATGCAAAACAGTTAACTCCTGTTTACAAATTCTTCCAGTTTTTTTTCCCCACTTATTTACTTTTTTAAAAATGAAGTGATAATAATTATTGAATAGACAACTAACTTCAGCAAACAATAAAAATACTCCGAGGAGGTATAGAAAATGGGAATAGGAATAGGTAATACCAATAATTCCACAACTATGGTAAATAATTATTTTGGTGGTTCACCAATGGGACAGATGGGTGGTATGATGCCACAGAATCCTATGATGCAGTTAATGCAGATGATGCAGGGACTTACAGGAGGTCCATGCCAGGAAATGATGGGCGGTATGATGCCTGGTATGATGGGCGGTATGATGCCTGGTATGATGGGCGGTATGATGCCTGGTATGGAAGGCATGGGTGGTATGATGGGAAACTGTGTCGGTAATTTCATGGGTATGCAGCAGAATCCTATGATGCAGATGATGCAGATGATGATGCAGATGATGCAGATGATGATGATGATGATGGGCGGCGGAGCGAATCCGTTTATGGGCGGTATGATGCCTGGTATGATGGGTGGTATGCCCGGTATGGGCGGCGGAATGATGCCCGGTATGGGCGGCGGAATGATGCCCGGTATGGGCGGCGGAATGATGCCCGGTATGGGCGGCGGCGGTGCGGGAGCATATGCAGGTATAGGACCTAACGGCCAGCCCTATGCAGGTGCTTATGCAGGCGCCAATGGAGCAGGTGCAATGGCAGGAGCAGGCGGAGGCAATCCTGTATCAGGCCAGTATGCAAATATTATAAACCAGGAAGCGATGAAAAACGGAGTTGACCCCGCACTGGTAAAAGCAATAATAAAAAATGAATCCGGTTTTAATCCTCAGGCTACATCTCACTGCGGAGCACAGGGACTTATGCAGCTTATGCCGGCAAC
>DAIOEN010000269.1:0-6943 GCA_036746235.1 Vulcanimicrobiota bacterium
GCCATAAGACCTGCAGGCCCTCCGCCTGAGATAATAAGTTTATGTTTTATCATAATAAATAATACTTTCTTTTTTCGCTTTTCACTAATAATACAACATATGATAAAGATCCAGCAATTCTTCTTTCATTTCTGTTGCACTGTTAAATCTTTTATCTATATCTTTATTCAGGGATTTTTGAATAATTTCTTCCATTTTTTCTGAAATACATGGTTTTACAGAACGAATTAATTCAAATTCAAAGGGTACTCTTTCGCAGGGATCTATACAGGTAAGCAATTCATAAAGGGTTACTCCGAGAGAGAAAATATCACTTCTTATATCGATATGGCCTTCATACAGTTCAGGTGCTATATAGCCCGGCGTTCCTATGAGTGTTTCAGCATGTCCATGTTCAAATATCGTTGCTATACCGAAATCCAGCAGGATAATTTTATTATCTCTGTCTCTTCTGATAAAATTACCGGGGTTTATATCTCTGTGTATAACAGGTGGAATATTTGAGTGGAGACATTCCAGTATATCACATATTTCTATGCCGATAGAAATGATTTCTTCCTCGGAAAATCCTCCTTTGTAAGAAGTATAGAGCAGGTCGGAAAGATTGACACCTTCTATATATTCCATAATGATATAATAATTATCATCTTCAATAAAGAAATCTTTTATGGAAGGTATGGCAGGATGATTGAGACTGATAAGCATAAAAGCTTCTACTTCAAACATAGAAATAAAAGATATTTTTTCTTTTGGACTCATTACGGAACTATACATCTCTTTTATTACACATTTACTTTTATTATTTACTTCTTCTCCCAGATAAAGATTGGCCATCCCACCCCGTCTCAGAAGATAGATAATTTTGTAGTTCTTTTCATGAAGATATATTTCTTCATCGGCACTTTCTTCCAGTAAATAACATGTTCCGTATTTTTTAAAACACTCGTACAAATCCGGTTGCTCTCTGCCACATTTGGGACATGCCATAAATTGTTACCTTCGATAAGATATTTTATAGTTAGCTTCATAACTATCCATAAATAATGACCTCGTAATGCGTAATGCGTAATGCGCAGGGATTAAACCCGTCACGCGTAGAAGACCTTTATTACATGCTTATGCTCAGGTCAATAATTATTCTGTATTGTGTAAGAATATAATCTGTTACGCATCACGACTACAGTAATTATACTCAAAATTTCTTTCTATGTATATATAGTAGAAATAAAAATACTTAAATGGTATAATTATCAGGGGAATCACCGGGGAAAAAGAAAATTCCCTGAACTTTATGCCAGATGAGCAGAGAGTTCTGTCTACTCACTACTCACTGCTCACTATTCACTATTATGAACATTCGGGAAATCTCGAAAAAGGATTATCCTTTTATATTAAATCTTGCTTTTGAAACATCTGTTTCACAGATTTCTCCTGTAAGGCATGATGTTAATCCTGCTTCTGTCAGGGAAAAATATCTTTCTGAAATGAAACAGGTTTTAAATCTTATAAAAGTTCTACCTGATTATAAGTTTTTGATTGCTTCAGACAATCATGACGGGCCCCTTGGATATCTGCTTCTGGATACGGCAAATAATGAACTTATTACAGGTATACCTCAGGCATGGATTTTTGATCTCTCTGTAACAGAACCTTACCGGGAAAGTTCTGTACCATCGGAACTGCTCAGAAAAGCCGAAGAGATTTCAAAAGAGAAAGGTCTGAGACATATTGCTTTAAGGATACCTCTGGCAGACGAAAAAAGACTGAATTTCTTTATTTCGTCAGGTTATGAAATAGAAAGAAAGAGGTTTTATAAAAAACTCAAAATAGATAAAAAGAATGAACCATGCGGATTTATTATAAGACCTTCAAAACCTGATGATCTTCCTTTTATGATAAGACTGATAAAGGAAAACCTCGAACATTTGATATCACCTTTGCGAAATTATTCTCACGAAGAAATAGAACAGTGCAGAGAGCATTTCTGTGATGAACTTGGAAATAAATTAAAAACCGGTCATATGGTAAGCTTTGTAGCAGAAGAAGAGGAAAAACTTCTGGGATTTTTTCTTGTGGCATACAATGAAGATCATTTTACAGAACAGGGAGAGGTATATGTAAATAATATAATAGTAGAGAAAAATTCCATGGGAAAATGGGTTGGAAACAGACTCGGTGAAAAAATAGAAGAATATGCGGCTTCCAGTGGTATTTCTATATTGAGTGCCGACATTGTTCTCTCAAACAGAAGATCTGTTATGTTTACTACAAGATATTTTAGATATGACCCGGAACATGCAGGACTCCTCAAATGTCTCTGACGGTAAATCTGTTTCATATTAAGATAAAAAACAACTGAATCCCTATTGAAAATTTGTTTTTTTACTGTTACAATTAAACAAATTTATTAAGAGGTGATTTTATGAAAAAGTTTTATGGAGGTATAATTTTTCTCCTGATTTTTGTAATATCTTTTTTATGTGAACAGGCCAGAGCAGATGGAAAACATCTTTTTAAGAACAAGAGAAATGTCAGCGCACCGGTTATGCTAGAAGAACTGGAGGAGGCTTTCACACTGATATTTGAGAATTATCAGCCGGCCAATCCGGCTAAAGATCCTTTTTATGTTTCTCTGGAAAATGCGAAATCTAATCTTGCTTCATTAAAAGATGCTATGAAACAACAAAATAAAAATATAGGTAAATTTGTCGGAGATGTAACAACATCCATGGCAGATGTGAGAGCAAGCTATCGCTATGAAAAAATAAATAATAAAAACGTAGAAATAGGAGTTACAACTCTTGTAAACGGATGGGACGCATTCAGCCAGCATTACATTGAATCTCTCCCTCTGAAAAACAGCAATTTTACGGCAGATGACAGCAAACAGATGACAGCTCTGAAAGCAAAAAGCAGCGAACTGGATAAAAAATTCTCTGAAGTTGAAACAAAACTCGGTGATTCTAAAGAACTTCTCAATGAATTGAAGGAAATGAGGGAAGAAAATAAACGTATTTTAGAAGCCCAGGATAATAGTATGGGACTTATGGCTTCTCTTTCTGTGTTTCAATCTCTGATGGGATGGTGGAACGGGTTTTACAGAACTACAACTTTTTATTACCCTTCTTTCCGTCCTTATTTTGTAGATTGCAATGATTACTGGTATTGTTATGATACTGTTGTTCTACCTGCTTATAATGATTATTTTATAACTGTAGACCCGGTGGAATACTGGGAAGTTACCTGGGAATGTGACAGACCTATTTCAGTTGACGACAGTTCATATTATATTATAGACGGAAGAGACAATATTATTTTAGATAACAGTGATCCTGTATTCAGCGATACATTACATGATTCAGGAACCTTTTATGTTGATGATGATAACACTATTTATGAAGAAACTACCGAGTATACGGAAGAAACTATTGAGTATACAGAAGAATAGGTGATTTATTTGAATAACTGGATAAAGGATTTTAACGGAGCCATAACAGTATGTGACAGGGAAGGTATTATTCTTTCAATGAACGAAAAATCGTGTAAGACTTTTGCCGGTAGCGGCGGAAGTTCTCTTGTAGGAACCAGTCTCATGGCATGTCATCCGGAGAAAGCTCAAACCATGATAAGGGAATTACTCGAAAAAGAAGAAACCAATATCTATACGATTGAAAAAAATGGGAAGAAAAAACTTATATATCAGGCTCCCTGGTATAAAGACGGCATATGCGAAGGTCTTGTGGAATTGTCCCTGGAAATTCCACATAATATCCCCCATTTTGTAAGAGAATAATTTTGGTTTATCAGGGGCACACGTGTGCCCCTGTTATCCTAACGTTTTTTGCAATATTTTCTGCAGATCTTCTATCTGATACGGTTTCTCAAGAAATCCTGCAAGTCCGCCCGTATGTTCTCTTACTGCTGCTTCTTCGTTATATCCGCTGGAGAGAATAATTTTTACATCACGTTTTATATCGATTATCTTTTTAAAGGCCGTCAGTCCGTCCATCTTTGGCATAGATAAATCCATAATGATACAGTCAATCTTATCCGGCTGTTCACTGAAAATCTTGATTGCTTTCTCACCGTCTGATGCCGTAATAACCTTAAAACCAAGTCTCCGTAATATTATTTCCGATGTGGCAAGTATTATATCTTCATCATCTACGAGCAGTATTGTCCCATCCATTGTTTTTAAAGGCACTGTGACCTGAGTAGCATGGTATTCTTTACCGTAATCTGTTCCTGCATCATAGTTACATGCAGGAAAGAATACTTTAATAGACGTTCCCATGCCTCTGACACTGTCTACTATAATGGCTCCTCTGTGACTTTTTATAATGCCCATTACTGCCGACATACCGAGACCTCTTCCTGTAAATTTTGTCGTAAAGAATGGATCGAACAGTCTGTCCTGTGTTTCTTTATCCATACCGCATCCTGTATCTTTTACTTCTATATAGACAAATGCACCTTCAGGTGGTATTTCTTCAAGTCTGCTTTTTTCAAGATATGATTTATCACAATGTTCCATACCTGTGGCAAGTGTAATTATTCCCGATTTATCTCCTATGGCTTCAGAAGCATTTGTAATAAGATTCATTATTATCTGCTGTATCTGACCGGGATCTCCTTCCATACCGGGTATACAGGGAGACATTTCCAGTTTTAATATAGCAGATTTTGAAAGTGAAGCTTTAAATAGATGGTAATTCTCTTCTACCAGTTCATTCAGATTTATGGGAGTAATAACAAATTTGCCTTTCCCTGAATAGGCAAGCATCTGTCTGGTCAGGTCTGCCGCTCTTCTGGATGTCTGAAGTGCTCCGTCTATATATGTAACTGCAGGAGAAAATGGTGAAATATCCATTCTGGCAAGTTCCAGGTTTCCCAGTAATGCCATAAGGAGATTGTTAAAATCATGGGCAATACCTCCTGCCATTACACCAAGACTTTCCAGTTTCTGGGCATGAAGAAGTTTTTTCTCCATTTCCAGTTTTTCTTTTTCTGCCTTACGGGCATCTGTTACATCGGGGAAGATACATATTCCGGCTATGATGTCTCCGCAGTCATTGAAAACAGGTGCAGAACTGACCAGTATATAACGGCTAATACCGCTGGTTCTTTTTATTATCATAAGTTGATCTTTGATGAATTCACCGTTAAGTATGCTCTTTGTAAGAGGAAAATCTTTTATGCCGCATTTTCTGCCGTCAGGATAAAATAATTCCCATGAATCCGTATCAATTCTTTTCCCTGAGATGTTCATATAATCTCCGTGACGTATGCCTGTAATTTTTGTTGCCCTATTATTTACCATGCAGAATTTCATGTCAGGCCAGTCTACTATGGTTATCCCTACAGGTGACTGTTCAAGAGCTGCCTTGAAGAGTGCCCTTGTTTTCATAAGTTCTTCTTCTATAACTTTTCTCTCTGTAATGTCCACACATGCTCCTGACATTTTTATAGCATGGCCGTTACTGTCTCTTTCCGATGAACCTGTTACGAGCCACCAGATGTATGTTCCGTCATATCTTCTGATACGGTAATCTATCCTGTATCTCGTATTTTCTTTAAGGTGATTGTTCAGGCTTACCATGACTCTTTCTCTGTCATCACGGTGAATTATATCTTTCCACAGTGAAATATTGCCTGATAAGTCTGTTACATTGTAACCCAGCATGGATTGTATTGCCGATGACCATTCTATGATTCCTGTTTCAATATGCCATGTCCAGAGGCCTACTTTACCTGCTAAAGAAGCTATTTCCAGCTTTGCTTTTTCAATTTTCAGAGCTTCTTCCATCTTTTTTCTTGCTGTTATATCTTCACAGGTTCCTTCATAATAAAGAATGTTACTTTTTTCATCTCGAACCGTATAGGCATTGAGGGAATGCCATACTTTCTGCCCGTTTTTTTTATAAGCCTCTATCTCAAATCCTGTAATTTTATTATTCTTTGCAAGTGTTTCTTTAAATCTTAATCTGTCTCCCGGGTTTACATAAATCTGATAGCCAATGTCGTTAACGAAAGAAATTATTTCTTCCGGTGATGAATAGCCGAACATCTTTGCGAGTGAAGGATTTACTGTAATGAACTTCCCTTCCGGAGTTGTCTGAAAAATACCTTCAACGGTGTTTTCAAATATTTTTCTGTATTTTTCTTCGCTTTTCCTGAGTGCTTCTTCTATTTTTATAAGTTCTGTAATATCTGTTACCATGGCAAAAGAGCCGGCAAAATTTCTTTCCCTGTCAAAGACAGGAGTGGCCGAGACAAGAAGCCATATCGTCTGGCTGTCTTTTCTTATAAAACGTCTTATATAACGCTGGGAAAGTCCTTTTTTCCTATCTGCTATTTTTTTATAATGATCTTCTAACTCTTCACTGAACATAAATGCACTTATATTCTTCCCAAGCATTTCACCGGCACTGTAGCCGAATATTTCCGCCATACGTGAATTAACGAATGTAGTTTCTAAATCACCGTTCATCATCCATATTCCTTCACAGGATGTATCAATTATACGGCGGTATTTTTCCTCACTATCTTTAAGAGCTTCTTCCATTTCTTTTTTTACTGTTATATCTTCATTTGTTCCTTCATAATAAAGTATCCTGCCGTTTTTATCCCTTACTGTATGGGCATTTATAGAATTCCATATCTTCTTCCTGCCTTTTGTATAAAGCATGACTTCCCAGCCGGTAATACGATCATTTTCTTCAAGAAGTCTTCTGAAGGTCAATCTGTCTTCAGGGTTTACATAAAGTTCTTCTCCTATATTTTTGACAGATGAAATCATTTCTTCAGGTGATGAAAAGCCAAACATCTTTGCAAAAGACGGATTTACAGTAATATATCTTCCTTCAGGTGTTGTCTGGAAAATACCTTCAACGGCATCTTCGAAGATTTTTCTGTATTTTTCCTCACTTTTCCTGAGTGCTTC
>DAIOEN010000269.1:7043-8741 GCA_036746235.1 Vulcanimicrobiota bacterium
CGTCTTTTGTCCTGTATCTGTTCACAAAAGGCCCGACTTTCTTTTGTTCTATGAGAATTTTTTCTGCCTCGATTGTTGCCTCACGGTCTTCTCGATGAACAAAATCAATAAATTTATGTCCTTCAAGTTCTTCCAGGTCATAGCCGAGGACTTTTTCCCATTCAGGGTTAAGACGGCGAAAATATCCGTAATTATCTGCTATGGCGAGGAGGTCGAGACTACTGTTGAAGAATTTTTCCAACTCTTCTGTTTTCCTTCTCAGTTCTCTTTCCGCTTTTTTTCTTTCTGTAATATCTCTTGTAATGCCGAGTAATTCCGTTACCTGTTCCTGATTGTTTTTTAAAAGTGTAACTACAACTTCTGTATTTACAATAGAACCGTTTTTACATCTCTGATCCAGTTCATGAGTCATTACCCTTAAAGAAGTATTACCTGCCAGAAATTCATTGATTACTCCCGGAAGATTTTCTGATACAAATCTATATGATTCATCAGTAAGTACTTCCTTTATGGACTGGTTCATTACTTCTTCCTGTGTAAAACCGCGCAGTCTTTCTACAGAAGGACTTACATATTTAAACCTCCCTGTTGTCAAATCCAGAAGCCATATTACGTCACCGGCATTTTCCGCTATAAATCTGTTCCTTTCATGCTCTTCCATTAGAGCATCTTCTTTCCTGATTTTTTCTGTCCTCTCTTCCAGAAAATCTTCGATATAGTCTGTCTCACATCGACTATTCATTATATGATTTGCTATCTTTTCAATTTCTCCCGAATCTATAAGAGGAGAAGAAGCAATCTCTGAAATAACCATTTCATATATTCGGATTCTCTTCCTCAGTTCATGAATAATTTCTTCTGGTTTTTTTATGTAATTATTTTTCATAGCTTATTCCCTTTGATGAAGCAAAATTTTCTTTATTGATAATGGTAATGAGGAAATTCCAAACATAATCTGCTGCTGTTTCTCAATTTTTTTAAAACGTTCTCTGCTTCGAAGTTTTCTGTGCTTTTCATAAATATATTCCCTCTCTTCCTCTCTCATAGTTCTATAAATAAACTGTAATAAGAATTATATATTTTTCCTTTAAACCTTTTATAATATTGTATGATATTTATAAAAATCCTTCATAAGAAAAAGGTTTTTTTATACTGTAAAAGAAAGATAGTACTTATGATAGAAGTAAAAAATCTGACAAAAACATTTCTGAATTATAAAAGACGTGAGGGGATTTATGGTGCCTTCCTTGACCTTTTTAACAGGGAATATAAAGAAGTTCCTGCTGTGTCAGGCGTTACTTTTAATATTTCAGACGGTGAACTGGTAGGTTATATAGGAGCAAATGGCGCAGGTAAAAGCACTACTATTAAAATGCTTACAGGAATTTTAATTCCCACGTCGGGAATCGTCAGAGTCTCAGGTTATATACCGTCAAGAGACAGGACGGAATATACGAAAAACATAGGTGTCGTTTTCGGTCAGCGTACACAGCTATGGTGGGATATTGCAGTTATTGAATCCTTCAGGCTTTTAAGAAAGGTCTATGAAGTGGATAAAAAGACCTTTGACGAAAGACTTGACAGATTTAAAGAAATACTCGATTTGAAAGATTTTATTCAATTACCTCTCAGAAAACTCTCTTTAGGACAGAGAATGCGCTGTGATCTTGTGGCATCACTGTTACATAATCCGAAGGT
>DAIOEN010000270.1:0-8623 GCA_036746235.1 Vulcanimicrobiota bacterium
TAATCGTTCTAAGAAGGTACAAAAACAATCCAGTGTTTTCTCTGAAATTTTTTAATAATATTATATATCAGTTCTTCACCTTCCTGCCTGCTGTCAAATCTCTGATTAAATTTTTCACAGATAATCTCGATAATTTCTTCCAGTGATATTTTTCCGCTGCACAGGAGCATTAATTCATATTCAAGAGGTGATAAGATATATCCTGTAATATCAGGAGAAAAATTATCCCATGATAGTGCATTGGAGAGCATAAACACACGGAGAGGTTTCCATCTGTACAATTCTTTTTCCCCTATATCTTCCATAGTTTTTGCAGAGGTTTTTACTAAAAGTTTATAATATCTGTTAAGGAATGTGTCTTTACCATAAACGGCATTATGCCAGAAACTGCCTATGCCATAGTTAATACTGAGCCTGTAATGTTCTTTAATATATTTATGGGGAACCATCCCTTTTTTCAATAAATCTCTCATAGTCTTTAAAAGGCAGTAAAAAACTTCTTTTCTTCCCCTGGCAATATCGAAAAGGTTTAATTCTTCGGTTTCCACTACAGGATAATCACATGTAGAAGTCACAGCCATGTTATCTATTATTTTCATACCGAATTTTTCCGGATTATCTGTCATAGTAGTACAGGGAAAAGGCATAAAGAGAGTCAGACCTATATCAACCATGCCGGGGGCGACAGTCATAATTTTTTTTATAAATTCAGCAGTTTCTTCAAGGGTATCCTTATTTTCAAAGGCACCTCCGATAATAATATTTCCGCACAACTGGGGCAAACCTGCTTCATGACAGAGTCTGACAGCTTCTTCGATCTCTTCCAGTGTTGTTTTTTTATTATATTTATCTATAACAGATTTCGAGCCTGTTTCTATACCTATCTGCATTCTTACAAGCCCTGCAGAAACCATTTCTTTAATCATATGAGGCCATTTAACCAGTGTGGCAGGATGGCCCTCACAGAACCATACGAAATCCCTTTCGCGGCGCAAAAGCGACAGTTCCCTGCAGAAATCTTTCATACGTTTCTCATTGAGAGTAAAGGTATCATCAGCAAACCAGATATATCTGGCGTGAGGGTTATCTTTAAGGCAGTATTTTATTTCTTCGATAACACTCCCCACACTCCTCAGTCTGACATTTTTCTCAATACCGCTCTGATAACAGAAAGCACAGCTGAAGGGACAGCCTCTCCCTGTCATAATAGAAATATTATTCTTTTTACCGGTAAGAGAGCATGAACTTTTCGGAAAAGGAAGGGAATCTAAATTTTTAATTAATTCTCCCTGAGGATTTTTTATGAGGTTAGAATCTTCATCAAGATAAGTAATAGAAGGTATATCAGTTAATTTTTTATTGCCATAGAAAAAATACTCCAGAAGATACCATAAAGTATATTCACCTTCACCTCTGGCTATGATATCACATCGTGAAGCAGAAAGGAATTCTTTACCGAGAGCTACTGATTGAGGACCTCCGACTATGACAGGTATATTCCATCTTTCTTTTATACAGGAGCTAAAACTTTCTACGGCAGAAACATTTTCAAAGTCACAGTACAGGCCGACGGCACTTATTTTATCTATGTCTCTTTCCAGAATAGAAACAGCTTCTGTTAAAGTGCCTGAAAAAACTGCAGCCTTATAACCTTTTTCTTCGATAAAAGCGGCAAGACTGAATAAGCCCAGAGGCTCTATAAATTCAAAGGAATCTCTGAAAAGGAGTCTCTGTAAAAAAAACAGATATATATAAGTTTCAGATAATTTATCACACATATTATTTTACAAACACTACAGAGAGATCTATTTCCAGTTCATCATTAAATATACCTACTTTAATTTTATCATCTTCTGTATATGTTTCAGGGAAACTATACTTTCCCTCTTCATCAACTTTATAAACCTGCACGGTCTTATGAACAGGATCTACTATCCAGTATTCTCTAACACCGGATCTCTGGTATAGCTTACGTTTATCTTTTATATCTCTCTTTGCTGTTGACGGCGACAGGATCTCCACAACAAGATCAGGAGCACCATAACATCCTCTATGTATTATTTTCTCTGTATCACATACAACAAATATATCGGGCTGTACTATATTTTTTGCAGTTTCAAGAGTGTCCCCATCTTCCGGTAATATTACATCAAAAGGGGGATGATAAATTTTACACTTTTTACCTCGAAGATAACTCCCAATTTCTACAACCAGTTGAACAGATACATCCTGATGCATATCACTTGCACCTGGCGCCATAGTATAAACCTGTCCGCTTATTATCTCATATCTCTTATCATCATGCCAGGTAGCATAATCAGAATATGTAAATTTTTTCTCTGATTTTTTTACTGTATCTGCCACAATTATCAACTCCTGTAACTATTATATCAGAATTGAAAAATAAAGAAAACTATAATAATTCATATATTCAGTAGGAAAATAAAAATATATGCAAAATAATATAATATATAAAAGCGGCGACATACTGTAATTACAAGAAGGAACATGATATGAAGGACAGGGCGGATAGATATCTAAAAGGCAGAATCATATTATTCTATATTCAACGTCTGGGGACAGGAAATTCCTATGAACTTACGGAACCTTTCGGACTGAGATCCCTTGCAGCTTTTATAGAAGATAAAGGTTATGAATCAAAAATTTTTTCCGGATCTCTGCACAATGGTCTCGAACTTATTCAAAGAGAACATAATCTGAAAGCCATTGGATTTTACTGCGATTACGAAAATGTTTCAGCAGTAGAAAGTTTCAGTTCTTATATAAAGGGAATAAAAGATATAAAAATCTTTGTCGGAGGTCCTCAGGCTGTAGCACTGGGAGAAGATTTCCTGAAAAAGTCCGGGTGTGATGCTTTTGTCAGAGGGGACGGAGAATATCCGCTTTATGAACTGCTGGAATTTTTCCTCTATAATAAAGGCTCTATAGATAAAATAGCCGGAGTATCTTATTTAAACAATGATAAAATAGTTACAGTTCCGCCGGGAGAGCCCCTGTCAGATCTGGACAATATCCCTGTAAGAAGGCCTGATAGTAAGTCCACAGTAAGAGAAAACAAGAAAAATCTTATCATTCTAACAGGAAGAGGATGTCCTTACAGATGTGCTTTCTGTTATGAAGGAAATATCGCTAAAAAAGTCAGGTTAAGAAGCGTCACGAATGTAATAAATGAAATAGAAACAGCTCTGAACTATTATCCCGGCATAAAATACATATGGTTCGGCGACGATACGTTTACCCTTGATATAAAACGTATTGAAGCTTTCTCTACCGGGCTGGCAGGGTTACGGAAAAACTACGATTTCGTGTGGTTCTGTGATGCCCATGTCAGTAATATTATAAAATATCCTGATATGGTTTCAATGATGTTAGAAGCAGGCCTTGTTCGTATGCAGATAGGTATAGAATCAGGGTCTCCTCCGGTGCTCAAACTTTACAGGAAAAACGCGACTGTAGAGCAGATAGAAGAGGTAGTGCATATAGTAATGAAAAAAAATCTGCCTCATCTTGCGGGCAATATAATAATAGGAGGAGCAGGAGAAACAGAAAAAACCTTTGAGGAAACAAAACAATTTTCAGAGAGGCTTATGAGAGCAGGCCCCGGCATGGTAGACCTTACATCAACCCTTTTTATGCCTTTTCCCTGTACTGCCATAACAGACAGACCTTCTGATTTCGGCATAAAAATAATAGATCCACATGGTATTACTTCTATGGGAGATCTGGCTGTCATAGAGACGGAAAGCCTCTCAAGAGAGAGAATTACTGCGATGAGAAAGGAATTTGTCTCTTTTATCAGGGAAAAAATGAAGGAAATCTTCAGAGAAAATGCCATTTCAGAGGAACGTATGGCCCGGGATTTCCATCTCATGGCACATTACGGAATTACAAGCAACTGGTATAAAAATGTTTATTCTTCAGACAATTTATTAAAAGACCGTTATAATATCTCACATAAAGATAAAAAAACCGTAAATCTATCATCACAAAATAAAGAAAATATAGATTGCCGGAATCCTGATGAAGAAAACCTGAAGCCTGAAGAAAGACATGAAAGAATAAAAACTCATTTTCTCCTCTATGAAGATCACGGGATAACATCTCAATGGTATGAAAAAACCTTGAAGGAAAATCCTGTATTATTTAACTATTATACTCTTATGCTCCGTAAAGCTTTATATCCTTCACAGGATATTCCTTACGAAGAATTACATAACTGGAGGCCTCAAAGGACTATCCATATATGGGGCATAATGGATTTCACCGGTGGTTATCCCTCCATAGGAACATATATATTTTCTCCCCTTGAATATGAATTCTTGATTCATTCAACAGGGAAATTAAAATTGTATGAAGTAATGGAACAGATTTATACAAAGTTCCGTAACCGGTTTGAAGACTTTAATTCTTTCAAGGAAACTGCTGAAGAAATATTAAAAAATTTCGAAAGAAACTTCTGGCTCCTTTATGCCAGAATATAAGAGGTAAATTATGTCATATGATATTTTACTCCTGGATGTTCATAGAGATTACTTTGGCTCTGTGCCGGAAGATATCTCTATAGGGCTGAATATGCTTACAGTATTCCTCAGGGAAAAAGGCTACAGTGCAGAAATGTTCAGAGGATTTTCTGCAGAAGCTCTGAAGTGGATTAATGAGAAAATGGATAAAGAAGGAGCAAAAACCATAGGTTTCTACAGTGATTATGAAAACATATGGCTTCTTCCCGGTTTTTGCAGATATATAAAAGAAAAATGGAATATTCCGGTATTTATAGGAGGCCCTCAGGCTACTGGCATAGACGAAGAATTTATGGAGAAATCAGGCTGTGATGCAGTTGTACTGGGTGAAGGTGAATTTGCTCTTTTAGAACTCCTGGATTCTTATATAAATAAAAACAAAAAAGTTGAAGAAATCGACGGACTCTGCTGCAGAGACAGCCAGGGGAATATCGTATTTACACCTGACAGAAAGCCCATTGAAGACCTGGACAGCCTTCCCTGGCCTGATTTTCGCCTGGAAAAAGGCCATGAAAAATGGAATATTATTCCTGTCATGACAGGAAGAGGATGTCCTTACAGATGCGCTTTCTGTTATGAAGGAGGAAATACCAGAAAAGTTCGCTTCAGAAAAGTCCGGAATGTCCTGGATGAAATAAAAGTTCATTTCCAGAGACATCCCGGCTGTAAATATATATTTTTTATCGATGATACCTTTACTCTTGATCCAGCAAGGATAAACGAATTCTGCAAAGGTTTATCGGAATTAAGAAAAGAGAAAGATTTTGTATGGTTCTGTGAAGGCCATGTACAGACCCTTTACAGATGGCCTGAAATGATGGAGCAAATGGCACAGGCAGGACTTGTAAAACTCTTTATAGGTATAGAATCAGGATCGAATAAAGTTCTCTCTCTTTACAGAAAACAAACCACTAAAGAAATGATAGAAACAGTAATCAGGGAAAGCGTAAAGGCAGGGATCAAACAGATTACCGGCAATATCATAGTGGGAGGCCCCGTAGAAAGTGATGAAACGTTAAAGGAAGACATAAACCTGATTATGAACCTTATGGATATAGCTCCCGGTAGTTTTGATTCTCTCGGTTTCTTTCTCATGCCCTATTCAGGTACTGCTGTAAGTCTTACACCTGAAAAATTCGGCATAAAACTGGTAACAGAAAGAACAGCACAGGCCCTTGAAGATATACCTCTTACAGAAACAGAACAATTCTCATGGATAAAGCTCTTTAATGTCAGAAATGAACTGAACAGGCAGATTGTAAAAAAGATGGACGACTTTTATATAAACGGGAAAATACCTGAAGATATAATTATTACAAACTATAAACTGGCTCGTAAATATGGAGTTTATTCCCGGTGGTTTATCAATATATTCAGGCATCACAACATTTACCATCGTTATTATAATTTAATATCCTGTGAAGCACTGAAAAGATCAGGTGACATACCGCCTGACAGGTTACTTTCCTGGCATCCCCAGAGGGTTTTTGAACTATGGGGTCTTATTTCATATGACAGGGGATATCCGCAAATCGGCTCATATATTCTCTCTCCTCTTGAATATGAACTATTATCGCTATCTTCAGGTAAACTCAAATTAAAAGAAATGTTAAATATAGCTTACATGTCTTCAGGCAAAAACTTTGACACAGAAAAGGACTTTCAGGAAGAAGCATTAAAAGTCATGGATAAGTTCGAACAAATGAGATGGCTTGCCTATGCCAGATTTTAGCCATAGTACGGGTTAATTATTTTTTCTCAGTTCAAGGGTATTTTGTATAAGTATCAAAAGATAATTATATTAATTAAGGAAATAGTCAGCTCGGTAAAAACATAAAGCACAGGTATAATATTAATATCCTGTGCCTTATGTTATGTACGTGGCAGGCAGGAATTCGGGCCATGTGAATGGAAAAGAGATATAAAGCAAAATATGAAAGGAATGTTATTATGAGGAAAGTAAATCTTATTTTCTATTCCCTCTGTTTTTTTATAACCATACTAAATCTATGCTGCAGGCAGGTGAAGACAGAAGAAAAAAATACTGTTCCTCATAAGCCCGGTTGTTACAGTTGCACCATAACATGTAAGGATCTTGAAAGAACCTTTGATATTTTTATTCCGTCAACTTATAATAAAAGCAGGACTGTTCCTCTTGTAATAGCAATTCACGGAGGTTACGGCAATGCAAAATCTATGGAGAAACTCACAGGATTCTGTAAATTAGCGGAAAAAGAAACTTTTATCATCGTCTACCCTGAAGGAATAGATAAACAGTGGAATGACGGAAGAAAGATGGATGAAAAAGCATCAAAGGAAAATATTGATGACGTGGGTTTTATATCTTCTCTCATCGATCATTTAGAAAAAAATATAAACATAGACAGGAACAGAGTTTATGCTACAGGAATTTCAAACGGAGGTCATATGTGTTACAGGCTTGCCTTCGAACTTTCAGATAAAATTACTGCCTTTGCTCCTGTATCAGCAAGTCTCTCTGAAGAATTATATAAAAACCATAAAGAAAGTAAAGCATTTCCCCTGCTCATAATGAACGGAACAGAGGATAAAGTTGTCTGGAACGGAGGGGAAATAAAATTTCTTGGAAAAAGCAGAGACAGAGTCCTTTCTACTGAAGATACGGTAAAATTCTGGGTCTCTTACAATCACTGTAAACCACAGGCGAGAATAATAGTTATTCCTGATAAAGATCGTGAGGACGGAACGAAAGTAGAAGAAAAAATTTACAGTGAAGGGAAAAACGGGACAGAAGTAATCCTTTATACAATAGAAGGAGGAGGCCATACATGGCCGGGAGGGTGGCAGTATCTGCCGGAGAATATTGTGGGGAAAACCTGCAGGGACATTAATGCCAGTGAAGTCATATGGGAATTTTTCAGGGATTGTAAAAAAATATAGGGTAATAATTTTATGAAAGAAAGTCTCAAAAAATACTTATTTTATATAACCTTTTCCGCTCTCGGTTCCTTCTGTGCGGAAGTAATTTCAACAAACTATCCGCTGGCACTTCTTAATCCCTTTATTTATCTCGTTTACGGCCTTCTTTATATTTTTTTCATAGATGCCCTTATGAGATGCAAAGAAAAAAACTTTTATATAATGTATCTATTCGGTTTCCTCGTAGGGATTATTACGGAAACTTATGTGGCGAAAGTTACCTTTTACGGATTAAAACCTGATGAGATCCGTATTTGTGGAGTATCTCCGGGGCCAATTCTATTTGTAATTCTCTTCTATCACGCTTTTTTCTCATTTTTAATGCCCCTCTATCTGGCAAAAAGAGTTCTCTCCTTCCCTCTCCCGATAACCGGAAAAAAACGGATAGATTTACTCGTTATGCTTATACCATTTATACTGTTACCTGCAGTTTACGGTCAGCTCATAAGCGGACATAGGAATGTATTATTTCTGATAGGACACATGGCTATATCAGCAACAGTCCTCTTTCTATGGATTTTACTGTTACGATATACGGGAGAAATAAAAAATATACTGCTTTCCAAAAAGGAAAGAAAATATCTGCTCATATTTACAGTAATTATATATATAGTCTTTCTTCTTGTCGGTACAAATCTGGCTCATGGCCATAAATCTATGGATATTCCTCTCATACCGATGTCGGTAATTTCGGCAATTATTATATTAATTTTATTTCTTATATTTAAGGTGATGGGGAAAAACAAGGAGCCTGAAAAAGAAATAGCCTTTTCGTCGGGAAATATTAATTTAAAACTCTTTTTTCTGTGGATATTCTGGCATATTTCCGTAACTGCGGCAGTTCTTATATTCCAGAAAGTAACAGGTCATATTCTCCTGGCAGGCATTCCTTTACTGGCTATTACAGGTATTACTCTGGCTGTTATATTCTTTATTTCATCTATGTTTTATCTTATAAAAGATTTATTGAGGCCACAGGCATTATGAAAATCACCATGTTTTATCAGTATCTTCATAAAGTCTTTTTCCGCTGTTTATATCAAAGACCTGAAGGTAGGTTCCTCCGCTTTCATAACCTGCCATAAGAATCTTATCTTTATATCTATCCAGAGTTACAGTATTAT
>DAIOEN010000271.1:0-8547 GCA_036746235.1 Vulcanimicrobiota bacterium
AGTGACCAGTGACCAGTGACCAGTGACCAGTGACCAGTGACCAGTGACCAGTGACTGATCACTGGTTACTGCTAAAACAATATTACTTCCACCATTTCACCCTTTTCCAGGAGGTCAACAAGTGCAGGTATTTCTATATAGCCGTCCGCTTCCGACATGCTCGTTATGGCTCCTGATGTTTTAAAGGCAGGTTCAACTTCTCCATTGACTATTTTCACAGTGAGAAATTGATGCCTTCCCACAGTGGAAACAACCCTTTTAGAGAGAGGTAATTTTGTTTTTCTTACAATATCTTCAGGGAGACGGCCCGCTTTTCTGAAGAGAGGCACTAGCATGACATATGCATTTGAAAGACAGGAAGAAGGATTCCCCGGCATTCCGAAAACCAGCGTATCATTAATTTTACCGAAAAGAGTAGGTTTACCGGGTTTTACTGCTATACCATGGAATAAAACCTCTCCATGACGGGCCAGAGCCTCTATAATAACATCCCTCTCCCCTACCGAACTGCCTCCTGAAAATATGAGACAATCGACATTCTCATATAAACGTATAACTTCTTCTACTTTTCCTATTTCGTCTTCAATTATCTCTTCATGGATAAAAGCATTTACGCCATGGGAAGTCAGGACGGCATGGAGCGTATAGGAATTCACATCATAAATCTGTCCTGCTTCAAGTGCCGCTCCGGGAGTTCTTACTTCATTTCCGGTCGGTATAATGACTGCTTTCGGTTTTCTGTAAACGTCAATGTATTCCATACCAAGAGCTGCCAGAACACCTGTTTTTGCAGGTGTCAGGAAATCACCTTTTCTTAAAACGACAGAACCATTCAGAATATCTTCTCCCACAGGGGAAATATTCTGCCCAGGATATACGGGTTTATAAACAAGTATATCTTCTCCGTCTTTTTCAGTATGTTCTACCATAACAACAGCGTCTGCACCTTCCGGTATCATGGCCCCTGTAGCAATCTGAGAACATTCGCCGCTTTTTATGGCACAGAGAGGTTCCATACCTGCATGTATTTTATCGACACATTTCAACCTTACAGGTTTAAACTGTCCTGCAGAAAAGGTATTTTCACTTATAACTCCATAGCCGTCCATAGCAGATCTTGCAAAAGGAGGAACATTTATCCCGGAAATTACATCCCGTGAAACAACTCTTCCTGATGACTCAAGTATATGTATTTTCTCTTCTTCCTCAATTTCTTTTACGGACGAAAAACAGATCTCCATTGCTTTATCAAGTGTTATAAGAGAACCTATGGGTTTCATGTAAAGTCTCCTCTATTTAAAAATTTCCATAACCATATGGCCTATTTCAGGCAAAACAAGTTTTTCCATGGCAAGAGTAACTGCCTTCGGTGATCCCGGAAGACATATAATGAGAGTGCTCCCTGCAACGCCTGCCATTGCTCTGCTCATCATAGCAGCAGTCCCTATTTCTTTATAACTGAGATAACGGAAGAATTCTCCAAAACCGTCAAGTTTCTTATCAAGCATTTTCTCTAAAAGATTAACCGTTATATCCTTTGAGGAAATACCTGTACCTCCGTTAAATATAATGGCTTCTGCCCGGAACCATGTCAGTTCATTTTCCACAAAGGTTTGAATAATATTTGCATCATTTTCTATAATAATAGAATCTACTATCTTATGGGAATGTTTTTCCAGTATTTCTCTTATAAGTTTCCCCGATGTGTCCGTTTCCTTTGTCCTGGTATCACTTACTGTTACAACCAGAACTTTTACACTCTTACGGGATTTTTCTCTATGTTCTTCAAGACTCATTTAGCTGACCTCCTTAATGATTTTAATGAATTATATAACTTTCGCCGAAAAAAGACAATGAAAATTATTTACGAAGGAATTATTTAATACTCACCATTCACCGCTCACTACTCAATTAAATTATAATAAATTATGAAGTACAATATAAAATATAAAAAAACTATTACACTTTTGTAATAACTATGATATATTATTATCAAATAATACAGTAATACTATGTTTATTGGGACTGTAAAAACATAAGAGGTAATAAGAAAGTCGTTCTGCTTCGCGACAGGATAGAATTCTGAGGTCTTTCAGTTAAAATCTGAAAAAAGGAAGTGTTATCAATGTCTGAACAGATATTAAAAGAAATTCTTTCTGAATTGAGAGAAGTAAAATCAGATATAAGAGCATTAAAAGAAGGACAGGAGTTTTCTAAGACCGAATTAAAGAAAGATATTAAAGATGTATCC
The DNA here is from genome assembly GCA_036746235.1 of Vulcanimicrobiota bacterium. Classification (GTDB taxonomy): domain Bacteria; phylum Vulcanimicrobiota; class SpSt-956; order SpSt-956; family JAKJGF01; genus CALARM01. Next base: position 2,252 of record DAIOEN010000271.1, read on the forward strand.
TGTATGATAGAAACCTTTGGAAGTAGATTTGATACTATAGATTCTGAAATAAAAAGCCAGGAGTTTTTTAAGACCGAATTAAAGAAAGATATTAAAGATGTATCCTGTATGATAGAAACCTTTGGAAGTAGATTTGATACTATAGATTCTGAAATAAAAAGCCAGGAGTTTTTTAAGACCGAATTAAAGAAAGATATTAAAGATGTATCCTGTATGATAGAAACCTCTGGAAGTAGATTTGATACTATAGATTCTGAAATAGCAGGAATTCACAAGAAACTGGACAGACAAATTGCTGTATCTCGGTCCAATTCGGCAAAACTCAGAGAATTAGAAATTCGCGTTGAAGATCTGGAAGTGTCACCTCCTATTAAATAAATTGCAAGAAAAAAACCTGATAAGTTCATAATATAGCTGAAAGGAGAATAATTATGCCTACAGTAACAGCTCAGGAAAAACATAATGAAGAAGAAATATATTTTCAGGATAAAAATATTATCATAACAAGCAAAAAAATATCTGTAAGAAAAAAAACTTATATTTTTTATACAGTAACGATTGAAATGCCTTTATCCAATATATGTTCCTGTGAAGTAAAAACTTTTCATAAAAGTGACCCGTGCCGTCCTACCAACTATTACGAATTTTCCCTTGCCATATTTTTACGTAAAGAAATGCAATGGAAAAAAGTTATTATAAGCAAAAACAGAAATTATCTCGATATGCTCCAGACTATCTTGACAGATGCCCTGGGTAATCGCTATAATGGTGGCAACTGATTTGTAAATATTTTTTTATTAAAGAGGAACTTATGTATAAAAGACCACATATGAAAATATTCAATTTTCAGGGCCCTTATATTCAGGCCGGAATTATTCTGTCATGTTTCCCTGTGATTTCCAGGGAAAAGGATTCCTCTTTAATTTTAAAAGATCCTTCCGAAATACCTTCAAAAATCCTCACAAAGTACAGCAACACCATAACTAGACAGGGGCTGCCAGTTAATGCCCCTGCAGGAAAGTAATCTTAATATTTTTCTTTCTGTCAGCCCCGTAAGTAATAATCATAATTTATATATTTAGATTCAGATACATGGTTTGTTGTATAACAATCTATAATCAGTGATGTGAGCAGAATCGTGACTGGTAACGCGTGACTGATGGTTCGTAATACGTATTTTCACTTTTCACTTCTCACGACTCACGACTCACGACTCACTATTCACTACTCACTAGAAAAGGAGAGATAAAAATGAAAATTTTAGGCATACATACAAAATATTTTAATTTCCAGAGCAGAGAAAAAGCTATGGAAGGAGCAGAAGTAATATCATATGGTAAACACAGTATAGACAGAGAATGTCTCGTTATGTTCATATCGGTAGAAAAAGAGGACGAAAAGTCTCCTATTTCTGTGGCAGAACAGCTTGTATCAGATACAGTAAAGAGATCTGAAAATCTAGGCGTAAAATCTGTAGTAATCTATCCCTATGTTCATCTTACGGAAAACCCTGCTTCACCGGCAGTTGCCCTGAAGGTTTTAGATGAAATAGAGAAACAGCTTTCCGGGAAAGTGGAACTATTCCGTGCACCTTTCGGATGGTATAAATCATTTGAGATCTCATGCCTGGGCCATCCCCTGTCTGAATGGAGCGGCAGATATTTTCCCGGTAAAGATACAAAAAAAGATGAGGAACTCAAAAGAAAATGCAGTGAATTCATCGGTTATCTCATAGCAGATCTGAAAGGCAATATATATGAAGTAAGTCCTGAAAATTTCAGAGATTGTCCTGTATTTTCAGAGAAGGAAGAAATTTATTCCCTTTTAAAACAGTTTGTTTCAAATGAACTTTCTTCAAAGTCTCAGTCAGACTCAGTTCCGAAACACATAGGTTATATGAAAAAACATGAACTGATAGATTACTGTGATGTTTCTGAAAAAGGACATTATAAATGGTATCCTAAAGGACTCTTAATTCAAAAGCTCATAATGGATTATTCAGGTAAACTTGCAGTAGACTGGGGGGCTTTTGAGATGAAAAACCCCATTGTCATAAGAGGAGATCATAATGTAGTGGGAGAGCTTATGGGCGAGTTTCATGAAAGGGATTACAGGGTTGACGGAGGAAGAGGCATAGCCTATTTACGCTATGCGTCAGATCCTCTTGCCTTTCCTTTTATGCAGAAGGTAAGATTCAGTTTTAAACAGACACCTCTTAAGGTCTATGAAGAAGCAACATGTTTTAGAAATGAACAGGACGGAGAAGTAAGCGGCCTCAAGAGGGTAAGGAATTTTATGATGACAGATATGCATGCAGCATGCGCCACAGTAGAACAGGCAAGAGAAGAATTTGAAATACTCTGTTTAAAATTTGCTTCCCTCATGAATGATATTATTGCTCCCGGCAGGTGGGTTCTGGGCTGGGAAGGAACGGAAGATTTTTTTGAAGAGCATAAAGAATGGCTTGTAAACATAGGAAATAAAATGAAAGTGCCGGCATTTTTTAAGCTTATGAAACATATGAGCCACTATTATGCAATGAAAAATGAATATCAGACAATTACGGAAGACGGCTCAAATATTCAGGTAAGTACAGTTCAGTGGGATGTAAAAGACGGAGAGAGATTTAATATAGGATATGTAAATGAGGAAGGTAAAAAGATTCCATGTCCTGTAATTATCCATGCTTCAAGTTTCGGAAGTATTGAAAGAACACTCTGCTCCCTCCTGGAAAATATAGCAATCAATGAAAAATCGGGTATTGTTCCTATGTTCCCACTGTGGCTGTCTCCGACACAGGTAAGGATTATTCCCGTATCGGAAGAATATCTTCCTTTTGCATCGGAACTGTGCGATAAAATAAAGGGCCATAATATAAGAGTCGACATAGATGACAGAGGAGAAACAGTGGGCAAAAGCATAAGGAACGGAGAGCAGGAATGGATTCCCTATCTGCTTGTAGCAGGAGAAAAGGAAAAATCGTCAGGTCTTGTTACGGTCAGACAGAGAGAAGACAGGAGTCAGAAGATTATGTCTCCTGAAGATTTTATCAACATGGTGAAAAGCAGGGCGGGGAATATGCCTTTTCGGCCTCTCCCGCTGCCTGTTCTTCTGAGCAGGAGACCGGTGTTTTACGGGTAAAAAGTAAGCAGTGAGCGGAAAGGCTTACTGCTTACTCTTTCTTTTACTTTCCTAAAGCTTTTATGGCTTTTTCTCTGTTTTCTTTAGCACCATCAACATCCGGATCAAGTTTCAGAGCTTTGTCAAAACACTTAATATCCTCTTCATATTCTCAATCACTTGCACTGTAATTCATTATCATATATAATATCTATTAAGGAGGCGAAAAAACATGAAGATTGACGAAAAAACTAAAAAAGAAGTAATAGACGTAATGAACAGATATGCCATTGCAAGTGAAGAAAAAGATCTGGATGGTATAATGGCTCTTTTTCCCTCTGATGATAATAATATAATAATCTATGGTTCGGGGGCAGATGAAAAACGTATTGGGCCGGAAGAAATAAGGGCTCAAATGGAAAGGGATTTTTCCCAGGCAGATTCTATGGCCCTTATATATGACTGGTATTCCGTAGAAGGTACGGATAATGTAGCCTGGTTCAGTGCCGATGTTACCGTAAGTGCCACTGTTTCAGGGAAGAAAATGACTCTTCCCGCACGTTTTACTACTGTACTGGAAAAACGTAACGATAAATGGCTTATGGTGCAGGGTCATTTCTCCATACCGGCATCAGGTCAACCGGAAGGAGAATCTTTTCCCGGTTAACAGGTATGAGGAATATTCTCTGTATAAATAAAGGCCTGCTCATAAAGCAGGTCTTTGTTTTATAAAACCAGGGAAAACCTGTCCTGATACTGGCAATAACAGCTAAACCTTAAACTGTCCTACCAGTCCATTCAGAGTTACAGACATTTCAATAAGTTTCTCCGCACAGGCTTTAGTTTCTGCAGCACCTGATGATGTATCCTGAGCAGCAGTGCTCATATTATGTATATTGGAAGAAATCTCACCGGAACTGATAGAAGCCTGCTGAACATTACCGGCTATTTCGCTCGATGCCTGTGAGGCTTCACTCACATTACCGGAAATTCCATTTATTGTTATAGACTGTTCTTCAACTGCACCGGCAATATGCTGTGTTATGGAATTAATTGATGTTATAACTTTAGATATTTCATTCATAGCAGTAACAGTATTTCTGGTATTTAACTGCATATCCTGAATCTGTCGGCTGATTTCACCTGTAGCCTGGGCTGTCTGTTTTGCCAGTTCTTTAACTTCATTTGCAACAACTGCAAAACCCTTACCTGCTTCTCCTGCCCTGGCTGCCTCAATTGTAGCATTTAATGCAAGAAGATTTGTCTGATCGGCAATTTCTTTAATGGCATCAAGTATTTTTCCTATACTGGTTGAAGAACAGTTCAATTTTTCCATAATAGCCACAGTTGTCTTTGCCTTCCCATCGGCATCTGCTACTACCTGTGAAGCTCTGGTACAGTTCTTTGCCACATCGGAGAGAGAAACACTCATCTCTTCTATGGCAGCAGCAACTGAATTCACAGAATGAGCCATTTCTTCGGTTCTGAGTGATATGTTATTTAAATTTGTAGACATCTGCTCTGATGCAGCAGCAAGACTGTTTGACTGGCTGCTCATTTCTTCCGAATTGGATGCCATCTGATTTGAAGTCGTACATAGTTCTTCAGAGGATCTGGAAAGGTTATGTGTATTACTTGAAACGTCCTTGATTATTGTATGAATTTTTTCCATAAACAGATTAAAATACCTGGCAAGATCTCCTACTTCATCCTTAGAGTTTACCTGCAGACGGGCAGTCAAATCCCCATGTCCCATGGCAATATCTTTTAACATATCAGTAGTTTTAATTACAGGGTTTGCTATGGTATGACTAATAAATAAAGATAGAAAGATAATTATTGAAAAAACGACAAGAAACAGCACAATTTTATAAATTAAATAGGTAATATTGGCTTTGTTTATATTAGATGCCAGAGTTGCTTTCTCTGCTTCTATATTATCTATATAAACACCTGTTCCTATCAATATATCCGTACCGGGAATTAATTTCACATAACTGAGCTTTGGCTGGACCCCTTTGCCTTCTTTTTCGAAGAAGTACTGTACAAAACCTCCGCCATCTTTAGAAATTTTTATAAATTCTTTTACAAAAAAACAGCCATTCGGGTCTTTCAGGTCAGAACAATCCTGACCATTTTTACTCTTATTTATAGGTACATTAATTCTTATACCGGTAAGGTCGTAGGTAAAGAAATAACCTGACCCATCTTTAAAAAAACGTATGGCGTCGGTTTCTTTTATAATGGTATCAACAATGTCTTTTTTTACATTCATACCTTTCAGTATTTTTCCCATATGGGCTGCTTCCACATCAACAACTGCCATGAGTGTATCTTTGCTTCCATTCAGAAGCTGCTCTTCATAATTTTTGAAAACAACTGTTTTTTTCATATGTTCGTCTATAAGAAGATTTAACAACTGAATTATTATAAGCCCCAGAAAAAAGAGTACCGGGAGAAGCAAAATTTTTGTACGAATTTTCATAGAATCAAACATAAAATACTTCCTTTCAGTGAAAAGTTAATTTCATAACAGTTCAACAATTTATTTTTTTCTTAGTACCGCTCCAAATAAGTTCGTAACCATTTTATCAGCTTCTGCCTGACAGGCTCTTACAAAGAAAAATAATTTGCCTTATATAATTTGCTTTATAGACAATAAATTAACCCTTATTTAATTTTTAATACTATAGAAAAAACTAATTTTTCTTCTCCAGAGCCTGCCAGGCAGAAGCTTTTTATGGGTACCCTTTTACCTGTTACGGTAATTAGTATGTTATGTATCAAACAAATGCTATTTATGAATTCTTATTGACTGTTATACAATACATAATTATTATCGTCATATATATAAAAAAAATTAGTAACCCTTCAGCTATCAGCAATAAATTTTTATAGTAATTACATAAAAAATGCCAGTAAATGCCGGTCTTCAGACTAATTTACATATTCACCATCTGTAAACTCTGGATGATAGCTGAGAGCTAAATGTTGAACGGTTACAAAAATTAAAAGTATGAATATTTTTATCTCTATTTAAATCTTGCTCTGCAATGTTACAGGTATAGCAACTAGTTATAAATTTTATAGAAAAATATAGAAAATAATTGTATTAATTTCTACGAAAAAATGTTATAATATAAGGTATGAAAAAATTAAGTGATTATGCAAAAGAA
>DAIOEN010000272.1:0-8446 GCA_036746235.1 Vulcanimicrobiota bacterium
GTCTTGGATAACCGGCTTCTCTCAGAAGAGAAAAATCCTGGCTTTTTCCAGGAGTCGAAAAAAGCCATTTTTTTTTGATCATAAATTTAACTATCCTGTATACTACACTTTATTGCCCGTTATTCTGTTCCAGAGGAGTGGTAATAGCTGATACAGGTATCTTTTCTTTATCCTGTTTTCTGCTTTTTACTTTCTTTTTACCTTCAGCAAGTTTTGCCAGTCTCTGTTCTCTTTTTACTGTTTCCTTATCGCTTTTCCAGCTTTCACACATGACCACTACAGGGCATGCTATGAATATGGAAGAGTAAGCTCCGAGGCTGACGCCTATCAGAAGAGCTATGGCAAAGTTTTTTAATGTCGCTCCGCCGAATGCCAGCAGAGCAACCAGGCATATTACAACTGTAAGAAGAGTATATATGGATCTGGTTATTGTCTGAAGTATACTCTTATTTATTAATTGTTCAAAGGTCATACTTTTCAGAAGTAACCTGTTTTCACGTACCCTGTCGAATATAACGATTGTATCCATTACTGAATATCCTACTACTGTAAGGAGAGCTGCCAGAAATGGGCTGTCTGCTTCAAGTCCGAGAATGGAATAAAGACCTACCATAACGATAATATCATGGACAAGAGCTATATCTACAGCGAGTCCGTAAAGGAAGTTATTACTGAATCTGATTGTTATATAAATTAATTGCAGACCGAGAACTATCAGTAATGCAATTGCGGCATTTGTACTTACCTGAGTGCCGATAGTAGGGCCAACGCCTGATGTACCAAGTTTTTCAAAGTGCCCCATAGTGGCTTCAAGTTTTTTATACATGTCCTGTATCTGTCCTTCTTCCAGGTATTTTGACCTTATTATCATAACTCTGCTGTCAGTCTGTGACTGTTGTATGAGAGCATTTGACATATGTATGTCGCCTTCATCACTTTTAAAGGTTATATCTTTTAATATGCCTCTTACCTGATCTGAAGTAACAGGATTGGAAAATCTTACTTCACATATTGTACCACCCTTGAAATCCAGTCCTAAATTCATCCCATGAAATGCAAGTGACCCTATACTTAGTAAGACTAACATAGCAGAGAAAATAAGAAAATAATTTCTTTTTCCAATTATATCCCATTCTTTATCACGAAAGTTAAAAAAACTCATAAATCCTCCTTATTCACCGTAAAGCCATCTACTGGTTACTATCTTATTTTTATTTACCAGATCTACAAATACTCTTGTTACAAAAACAGCTGTAATAAGGCTGACGAATGTTCCCAGTGCAAGGGTAAGGCCGAAACCTTTTACAGAGCTGGAGCCATAATAATACATAACAACTGCTCCTATAAAGGTTGTTACATGGCTGTCAAGCACTGCTGACCATGCACGATGAAAAGCTGTGCTTATTGCCTGAGGGACTTCTTTTTTCTCCCATAGCTCTTCTCTCAATCTTTCAAATATGAGTACATTGGCATCTACTGCCATACCAATTGAAAGAATAAAGCCTGCTATGCCGGGCAAAGTAAGGACAAAACCATATTCCGTAAAACATGCCATAAGAACAAGGGCATAGAATATAAGAGCTATATCTGCAAGAAATCCCGGAACTCTATAGACGAAAACCATGAATATACATACTACTGCAAGTCCTATTATACCGGCATGGAGGCTTTTTTCAAGAGATTCTTTTCCCAGTGTGGGGCCTACAAGCTGATTTTCCACTATTTTAAGTGGTACAGGGAGAGCACCTGCTCTGAGATATCTCGCAAGGCTGAGAGCTTCTTCTTCATTTTTCTTCAGATCGCCTCCGCCTCCCATAGTAATCTGACCTGAACCTGTAGAAATAACATTCTGTACGACAGGAGCACTTATAAGTTCACCGTCGAAGAATATGGCAATAGGTTTTTTGATATTTCTTTCTGTTATTTCTGCAAACTGTTTTGATCCTTCAGGAGTTAATTCAAATCCTACATGAGGACCGTTTACAAGTGACATCTGGGCATTTTTTATTTTATCACCTGTCATAACTGTTTTCCATCCGCTCGGATCAGTGGCAGATTGTTCTTTAAACTCAAGGAAGGCTGATTTCTGAATTATTTCAATAGCCGCCTGAGGATCCTGCACTTCAGGTAAATCTACTATAATAGAGTTGTCTCCCTGGGGCTGTATGATTGGTTCAAAAGTCCCGAGTTCATTGATACGTTTGTCAAGAACCATAATTGTCTGTTCCATAATCTGAGGTGTTATTTCTTTTATGCCTACTTCCGGGTTTGGAAGAAGTTGAAGCCTTAAATGTGTTCCCGATCTCAAATCAAGACCCAGTTTAACCCTTGTCCCCTTGTCTACTGATTTGAAAGAAAGATCACCTATTTTCTCTTTAAATGCTTTTTCAATTTCTGCTCTTGAACCGGCTTCGATTTTTCCTGCATTTATAGTTATTTTTAAAAGATTGGCAGGATCATGAGATATGAAACTGTTAGATAATTTGTAATCTTCAAGAGCTTTTCTTAATTTGCGGTCTAAAGCCAGAGTCTTTTCTATTTCAACAGATATAGTGTTATCTACAGATGAAAAGTTCTGAAGCCTTCCGAAATAGTCCTTGAAAGCATTTTTAAGAACCTCACTGTCTGCGTCAGCCAGGGTTCTGGTGACATCCTTCTGTGATCTGACTGGGAACTTACCAGATACATATTGAGGAGAAGTATCATCAATACTTTCCTTTCCCCTGTCTACTTCCAGCCCGAAGGGTTTCAGGATTGTATCTATATCGTCATTAGTAATAAAGTTAACTTTTTTAAACTCCACTTCCAGTGAAACAGTAGTGTTTTTTGGTGGCTGTAAAAAAACAAAATATACACATAACAGTGTTATTAAAAGTATTGTAACTGCCTGCAGTGGAGTGTCCCATCGCAAAAAATCCATATTTTACCTCCTAAATAATTATAACGTTTTTCTGTACAATGCCCTCTATTATATTATCTAAAAGGTTATTTTGTCAATATTATATTGAAGCAAGTTTTGGGTAGTCGTAAAAAAAAACTATCTGTCTTGACATAAGATACTATATATTATATAATGATGCAAATTAAATAAACATATGTGAAGAAGCTCACGAGCTTCTCTTTTTGCTTTATTGGGTTACATTTAAATGCTGTAACTTCTGTGTGACAATAAAATATTGAATTTATATAGTGAAGAAGCTCTCTTGAAGCTTCTTTTTTATTTTAAAAGTTGGAGGCGTTTTGATGAAGCAGGATCAGATAGAAGATTTTTGTTTGAGAAATCTGATGCAGTTCTTACCTAAAAAATCCATAAAAAAAATACTGGAAGATACTCTGTCGAGTGCTGAAAGTGAAGGGCATTTCAGACAGATGGCAACAGCTGCACTTGAAAATATACAGCAGGAAGTCAGTCTCATAAATATATATCTTAAAGATGAAAAGCAATAACCGTGACGCGTAATGTGTGACGGGTAGAACTGACGTTCAGAACTAAATAAACATTCGGGGGAGGTAAAGGATGTCGCTATTTAAAGATATTTGTTTTAAAGTAGAAACTTTTTTAAAGGAATCATGGTCTGGATTATTTACCAGGCAGGATGTTAATTTTTTTACTATAAAACAGGGTTCTGCAATTATCCATGTATTTATTCAGGATTACGGCGACACAGAGACGCTGGTGAAATGTAGAGCCTATGTAGTGAATGGCGCAGAATTCACTCATAGTCTGCTTAAAAGATTACTGCTTATGAACAGTGAAGACCTCAGTTTCGGAAAATTCGGCATTGATAAAAATGGTTATATAGTTTTAGATCATGTTATGCTTGGTTCTACACTTGATAAAGAAGAATTAATATGTTCAGTTAAAGAAATAGGTATGATGGCAGATGAACTTGATGATATGCTGGTAAAACATTACGGAGGTAAAACGGCGATAGAGACATCTGTTGACAGATATAAAGATTGATTTTTTTTCGTGACGCGTTACGGGAGTGAAACTGTCTGCAAAAGTTTACTCCTCTTATAAAGAAGGAATTCCTCCTTATTATATAGAATAGAACTCTACACAAAAAATTTCCGCCGGTCGTAAAATTATCCTTTACGCATCACCCGTTACGAAGTAAGGAGTTAACCATATGGCAGAAGATTTATTGATACAAATAAAAAATCGCATTGAACATTTACTTGCCCGTACCCCTCTTCCTATGCCTGATGAGATAAACAGGGAATTAAACATAATTTATATGGTATATCAAAAAAATTTATTACCTCAAATCCTTGATAAGTATTTCAAAACCGTAATTAACCTTTCAAGACATGTAAATGACAAAATTTTTGCCCTCTCAGCCATACATGAAGGTTTTTCAAAAAATCTTCACGCCTATCTTCTGAGTACTGCAAGAGATATTTTTGCCGTACTGTCCGTTATGGGAGCCAAAGAACAGAATGATAAAGCAGAAACTACTTTTTTTGAAGAAGGTCTGGCATTACTTGCAAGTCAGGCTTCAGAATTATCTCTGCTGGGGGCTGCAGATGCACATAAAAGGGTTGAAGTGGATCATCTTGCCTATGAATTATCAAACGATCTCTGGGACAGTGCTGCAGGCAATAAAAAGATTAAGAATATAACAATAGAGCAGTCAGAAACAGTAGCCCTTCAGATAGATGCAGTTGTTGAAAAGATGAAACGTTCTGCCAATCCGTTTCTTACCTGTATGGCAATTTATAATGTATTGCTTTACATGTATCTTGTCAATCTCGTAAGAAGAATCGAGAGAGTTATTAATAAAGAAGCTGAATGATAATAAATGTGTGTCATGCGTAATGGTCCACAATCCTGTCCATCCCGAAAATCCCCCCCAATCTCTGTCTAGGGGTAGCACACTCTATTTCTGCCGCCATGTTTTGCTTTATACACAGACGCATCTGCCTGTGCCATGAGATCAGTTTTATTTGTAGCATCTTCCGGGTAACTGGCAACTCCGATACTTGCTGTTATTTTTACATCTCTCTGATTTAATCTGAGTTGTATTGCCTGTCTTATTCTTTCTGCAGTATTGATGGCAGTTTTTTTATCTGCTTCAACCAGTATGAGGGTAAATTCATCTCCTCCGTATCTGCAGACTATATCTGTATCACGGACATAACTTTTCAATAACTTGCATATTTCCTTTAATAATATGTCACCATCGGGATGACCGTAAGTATCGTTATATTGTTTGAAGTGATCCGTATCTACCATAAGCATGGCCATATGTGTTTGATATCTCTGCGCTTTCTGAACCTCTTCTTCGAGTTTTTCCTGAAAATATCTGTGTGTATAGAGACCTGTCAGACCGTCTGTAGTTGCCATGTTATGAGTTTTTTCATAGAGCTTTGCATTTGTAACGGCTATGGAAGTCTGGTTTGCTAAAGTACTTAAAAGATTTAAATCGTCATGGCTGAAAGCATTGGCTTTCTGCTGTCCCACATATATAACACCTATACATTCATCTTTACTTATAAGAGGCACTGCCATTTCAGAACGTTCATATCTTATCATTGGAGGAGGGTTTTTTTCAACTTCAGTATCTGTTATGATATATGGCTTTCTTTCAGATGCAACCCATCCTACTATTGTTTCTGAAGAAGATATGGGAAAGGTTTTAACTGTGAATACATATTCCCTGTACGGCCCTGTCACTTCTTCGGCTACAAGCTGCGGTTCTCCTTCTACATCTTTTATGAGAAAAACTATACAGGTCTGACAGGAAACTAATTTTTTTATCATTCTGTTAATAACTTCATAGGTATCTTCTAACTTGAGGCTGTTGCCAAGTTCCTGGCTGGCCTGAAGTAATATTTCCAGATTTTTCTTTTCTTTTTCTAATTCTTTTTTGACATGTTCTCCTTTGACAACTACTGCTTCGACCTCTTTATTTGCTGCATTCTGAACTACTGCAGGCACATTTGAAAGAAACCCCTGTAGTTTAATAGAATTGTAAATTCTTTGCAGTAAATAAACAGGTAACAATATAAATATAGAAGAAACAGGGAAATTAATACGATAGAATACTGCTATACTTATACCAAGAGGTAAAATGCATATGTAGTAAGGCCAGATTTCACCCCAGTGCCATTCCCATACATGCCTGAAATTAAGTTCTTCCTGTGTGGATATGAACAAAGACATAATACCTGTGTCCAGGAAAAAATAGAGCAGTGAAGATACGATAATAGCCAGCATATTCATCCAGTTGTTTAAGAACATAACATTACCGCTCTGTCTGTCAATTGAAGAATATACTACACCTGCGATTAAAAGACATACTACATTCTGACCTGTTCTGAATATAATTTCTTTAAGTTTCTGACCATTTATTATGGAAACTACTATTACGGAAACAAAAGATATTACGATAGCTATTTCTTTCCCAAATAATAAAAGACATGCATAAAATATACCGCTGCTTACTGTAACCTGTCCCTGCTGAGGCATTTCCACTGAAAAATAACTGTAAATAAGGGCAATTGCCATCAGGATAATAATGCCAACTATATCAGTTGCATGGGTTACATAATATCCGGTAAGATTTGTAATAATAAAAATTATAGAATAAATAAATCCTATAAGACCTGTTATTCCTAATGCTATAACCAGTATAATATTTTTTTTCATAAGAAACCTGTCTTCAGGCTCTAAAAGAGCCTGTTAATTTTTTAATAAAGATAAATAGATATTTTCTATCTGGCCGGTAATATTTTTTACTGAAAAATCCCTGGCTCTTTCTTTTGCATGTTTTGATATAGTTTCTCTTTTCAGATTGTTATTTAACAGAGAGAGAACAGAATCTGAAAATTCTTCTACATGTTCCTCACATAATAATCCGTCAAGACCATGTCTTACAGTATCTTCATATCCCGGTGCTCTGACTGCTACCACAGGAATAGCGCTGGCCATAGCTTCCAGTAATACAACAGGGTGAACTTCTGTTTTAGAAGTGCTGACAAATATATCGGCTGCTCCGTAGTAATCTTTAATATCTTTATTATTTATCTCTCCTGTAAGAATAACATCTTCGGAAAGGTTTTCTTTATTTATAAAATTTTCTATTCTTTTTCTCTCCGGCCCTTCTCCTACAAGCATAAGTTTTATATTGTTATATTTTTTACGAATGTCTTTAAAGCATGTAATCAAAAATTCTATATTCTTCTCTCTGGCAAGTCTTCCTACAAAAATTAAAATTTTCTCTTCCCGTGATATGGAATATCTGTCTTTTATTTTATTTCCATTTAATTTACTGAATATATCCGGTTCTATACAATTTGGTACTACCTTTATCCTGGAGGATATTCCGTATTTCTCAAGCTGTCTTTTCCTGGATTCCGCAGGTATAATAAGGGCATCACATCTATTTGAGAAATTTTTAAGAGCCCATAAAGTCATAGATCTGACAATATATCTGTTAAATGGTATATAATGAATATATTCCTCATATTGGGTATGTAATGTTGCAACTAAAGGTATATGGAGTTTCCTGGCAACATATTGCCCCGCCCTTCCCATAAGGAAAGGGTGGTGGCAGTGTATAAGGTCTAAATCAAGAGAATTAATAATCTTAAAAATCCTCCTTGAATAGGGAAGTCCCAGAGGATAATTGACTTTTGACCATAAATTTATAGATTTAAATCTATATATATTACTACTTTCATCTTTATATCCCGGATATTCGGGAGCAAATATATATATTTTATGGTTTAACTCCGCAAGAGAATTGAAAAGATTTTCAATAGATGTAACCACCCCGTTTACAACAGGTTTATATACATCTGTAAATATGCCTATCTTTAAACACCTTTTCATAACTACATTACATTCCAAATTAATTAAAAAAATCCTTCTCTCAGTTCAATATTATTTAGGTACTTTAAATACATGAGGATGGATATCGTCTGTTTCATTTATGGTAAGACGTATCTGTGCTCTGGGATCTGTTATATCTACCATATAGAGTTCTGAATTTCCGTCTCTATTTGACTGGAAAACAACATGTTTGTTATCGGCTGTAAAAGACGGATAAAGGTCATCTGTATTATTATAGGTCAATCTGATAGAGTCCTCTTCTTTTCCGTCGTAATCCATAACATATATTTCCCAGTTTCCATCCCTGTTAGATGCAAAAGCTATTTTCTTTCCGTCGGGAGATACACCGGGATATGCTTCATTTGAAGCACTCGAAGTAATTTGTTTTACTTCTGTACCATCCACATTCATTGCATATATATCAAGGTTTCCATTTCTGTTTGATACAAATATTATTTTTTCTATGCCACGAACAGGAGTGGGAGGTACTTTTGTAGGAGTGGGAGGTACAGGAGTGGGAGGCACCGGAGTCGGTGTTTCCACTGCCGGTACAGGAGTTGCCGGTGCAGTTGTCGGTACAGGCGATTCTACTGTCACAGGAGTTGC
>DAIOEN010000273.1:0-8424 GCA_036746235.1 Vulcanimicrobiota bacterium
GAGAAATCAGAGAGATTTTAAGTGAAACTCTGAAAGAAATGCTTGATATAATAAAGGTAGGACTTGAAAAAACTCCCCCTGATCTTATAAATGACATACAGGAACATGGCATAATTCTGACAGGAGGTACTTCTTTATTAAAAGGCCTTGATAAAGTAATAGAAAAGCTTACAGGAATTCCAGCCAGAATTGCCAGAGATCCTGTTTCTACAGTAGCTATAGGACTTGGCCATCTTTTTACCAATCAGGTTCTCTTTAAAGAAGTAATGAAAGAAAAAAAACAGGTACGATATTATATATAAATACGTGACGCGTGACGCGTCACGCGTAGAGCGCCCTATCACACATGACAATAGTATCAACTGCTTTTTACGCATTACGCATCACGCATTACGATGAAAGGTAGCTATGTAAATGAAATATTCATCTAAAAGAAAAAAAAGCTCACCCGGTATTTTTCTTCTACTTATAATACTTTCACTTATCATAGTTTTTTATCAGAACAGAGATATAGAAAGCGGAAAAAGTAACAGACTTGAGAATATGTTTTCTTATATAATATTACCGGTGCAAAAAATTATTAATACAGGAGGAAACAAAATATCATTAATTATATCGGCTTTCAAAAAAAATAAAGACCTGGCGGAGGAAAATAATAAATTAAAAAATCACATTCTTTTACTTCAAAGGGAAAATGAAACATTTAAAGGATATATGGGAGAAAATAACAGATTAAGAGAACTGCTGAATTTTAAAGAGAGTCTCCCGATAGAGACAATTGCGGCTCAGGTAATAGGCAGAGAACCTAACAGCTGGTTTCAATCCATAACCATAGATAAAGGTGCTATAGATGGAATAAAAAAAGATATGATTGTAATAGATAATAATGGAATAATAGGAAGAATTATAGTAGTATCACCTCAAAGTTCCAAGGTAATGTTAATTCTGGATAACGAAAGTGCCGTACCTGCTATTATAAGAGAAACAAGAAGTTCAGGAATAATTTATGGGACAGGACAAAAATGTGAAATGAAATATATAATTCCGGATAAAAATATTAAAACAGATTATACGGTTGAAACGTCCGGCCTGGGCAGAATATATCCGAAAGGAATTACAATAGGACATATTACGAATTTATACCGAAGCAGCGATAAATTATTCCAGACAGCAGAGATTACACCTTCAGCACAATTTAATTCCCTGGAAAATGTATTAATTCTAAAGGATAATCCCGCAGAACCAATTCCAGGGCAGGGAAATTAAAATTATGTTCTTTTTCACAGGTTTCATTATAATGATCATCTCTATAATAACACAGGGAAGTGTACTTTCAAGAATAAGCTGGAACGGAGTCATACCGGATCTAACCCTCATAGTTGTAATATCTTTCAGCTTACATGGAGGAGAAGTGAGAGGAAGTATTTTTGGTTTTATAGCAGGTATGATTCAGGATTTTATATCACTGAAAAGCCTGGGAGCCTGCTGTATAAGCAAAACATCTACAGGCTTTCTTGCAGGATATTTAAAGGATAATTTCAGTAATTCAAGTCTGTTAACACCTGTCATAATTATAATTATAAGTACATTTATGAATGAAGCCATTCATCTACTTTTCTATTTTGCTCTCGGAACAGGAAGGGTTTTACCTCCCGGTTTTATTGAGAAAATATTAATACAATTACTGTTAAATCTTATTTTCCTTCCTTTATTTTTACTATTGTTTATTAATCTGAACAAACTCTTCAGTCAGAGATATAAAACCCGGTATAACTATGAATAACAGAAATGAATTTATATTTAAAACAATTATATTATTAATATTCACAGGTATTTCTGTAAGATTATTTCAGCTTCAAATAATAAAAGGCAATAATCTCCTTGAAAAAGCAGAAAAAAATATAGTGAGAAGAACCTTTACGAAAGCTCAGAGAGGACTGATTTATGATCGTAATGGCCAGATAATGACTAATAATAAACCTTCTTTTTTACTTACAATAAACCCGACTGAACTGATAAATGAAGAAAAAACCTTTTCTGTACTTGAAAAAATTCTGGCAATCAGTAAAAAAGATATAAAAGAAAAGATAGAATTTTCTCCGTACCCACTGTTTACACCGGTAGAAATAAAACATGATCTTACCCTTCAGACAGTAGCAGAACTTTCGGAAATACTTCCTTCCCTTCCCGGCGTATATATAGAAACAGAACCAATAAGAAATTATCCCGGAAATAATGTTGCTTCCCATATACTTGGTTATGTAGGTCTCCCTACTGATAAAGAACTGGAAGATGTGAAGGAGCAAAACTACCAGCCATGGGAAATAATAGGTAAAGATGGTATTGAATTATATTATAATTCTACTCTCAGAGGAAAACAGGGCATAAAAGAGATAGAGGTAAATGCCGAAGGGAATATAGTAAAAGTTATCGGAGAAACAATACCTATTTCCGGAAATAACATATATCTGACTATTGATAAAGATCTCCAGAAAGCAGCAGAAGAAAAACTGGAGAAGATGCTTTACAGGCTTTCATTTGAAAAAGATAAAACGAAAGCAGGAACGGTGACAGTCATTTCGGTAAAAACAGGTGATATTCTGGCAATGACCAGCAAACCTGATTACAATCCAAATCTTTTTTCCACAGGTATATCGGAAAAAGATTATAAAAAGCTTATAGAAAACCCGTGGAAACCATTATTTAACCGTACCATAGCAGGCCTCTATCCTCCCGCTTCAACCTTTAAAATTATAACCTCTGCCGCTGCTCTTCAGGAAAAAATAGTAGGTGAATGGACACCTTTCTACTGTCGTGGCTACATAAAAGTAGAAGATAAAATTTTCAACTGCGATTTAAGAACAGGCCACGGGAAAATAGATTTTACAAATTCCATAGCAGAATCCTGTGATGTTGTATTTTATCAACTCGGTATGAAACTGGGCCTTGAGAAAATAGAAGAATATGCAAAACAATTTAATCTCGGTCTTGTTACAGGAGTCGAATTGCCGGGAGAAAATCCCGGTTTATTACCTACAGAGGAATGGAAAGAGAAAACAATAGGTGAAAAATGGTATATAGGTGACACGGTAAATATGTCTATAGGACAGGGGTATTTACTTGCCACACCTCTCCAGATGGCAGTAGTAACAGCAATACTTGCCGGCAATGGTGACTATAACCCTCCTCATCTGATAAAAAAAATTGCATCGGAACAGGGAGATATTATTCATGAGTATAAATCAAAAAACCATCGTAAAATTAATGTATCCGAATATAATCTGAATGTAATAAAAAATGGCATGAGAATGGCTGTTACAAAGGGAACGTCTACAGCGGGAAATATCAAAGGAATAGAAATTTCCGGGAAAACAGGAACAGCAGAAAATTTTCCGACCCCTGAAAACCCGACAGGTGAAAACCACGCATGGTTTGTTGCCTTTGCTCCTTCAGACGATCCGGAAATAGCAATATCGGTATTCCTGGAACAGGCAGGAGGATATGCAGGTAAAACTGCAGTACCTCTGGGTACAGAGGTAATAAAGGATTATTTTGACATAAAGAAAAAAAGGATGGAGAAAAGGTGAGTCATGGAGAGTGAGGAGTGAAGAGTGAGTAGGGGCGAACCATCGCCCGGTACCGGTGAAAACATGCATTACGCATCACGCATCACGAACCACCCGTGACGCGTCACAATACTTATGAAAAAATTCAAACATCTGGATTTTATACTTATCATAACAGTGCTGGCTATTATACTCTTCGGTATAATAATGATTTACAGTGCAAGTTACAGAGGTGAAGGCCTGACTTCCGAATTCAGAAGACAGGTTACATTTTTTCTGGTAGGACTTATTGCCATGTCTGTTATGATGACAGCAGACTATGAGTTCTGGGGCAAATGCAGAATTTATATCTATATCTGTACAGTTATCCTCCTGGTGATAGTACTTATAAACGGTGAAAATATAAGAGGGGCCCAGAGCTGGATAACACTTGGAAGTCTGGGAACATTTCAACCTTCGGAACCGGCGAAGCTGGCTTTTATAATTACCCTGGCAAGATTACTATCAGTAAATCAGGAGAAAATAAATAAACTGTCTGTACTTATCAAAATAGCTTTACATACGGGATTTATTATAGGACTGGTTTTACTGCAACCGGATCTCGGTACTTCAATTGTGCTTATCGGAATTACCTTTACAATGCTCTTTTATACAGGTGTTAATCCTTTATATTTACTCGGAACCATTCTCCTTGGTACAGGGATAGCACCTTTTTTCCTGAAAGCCTATCAATGGAAGAGACTGACGAGTTTTATCAATGCAGAAAATGATCCTACAGGTGCAGGATGGAATATACTTCAGGCTCAAATAGCGGTAGGTTCAGGAAAATTATTTGGCAAAGGTTTCCTTCAGGGTACTCAGAGTCATCTTCATTTTGTTCCAGAACATACGACAGATTTTATCTTTTCCGTTATAGGGGAAGAATTCGGTTTCACAGGATGTATGATTTTACTTATCGCTTATTTCATTATTGTATGGAAAGGTCTGTCCATAGCAAAAAATGCAAAGGATTCATTTGGCACACTTATTGCACTGGGTATTGTATCCATGTTTGTACTTCATATAATGGAAAATATAGGAATGAATATAGGTATTATGCCAATTACAGGTATACCTCTTCCATTTATAAGTGTTGGAGGCAGTTCTCTCTTAACAAATATGATGTCCATAGGTGTTCTTTTAAATATAAAGCTCAAGTCGCAGAGAACGTTGTTTTAGTGAGTAGTGAGTAGTGAAAAGTGAAAAGATAACTTACCCGTGACATGTAACGCTTGACGCGTCACGTAAATTAAGCATCACGATAGAGGTGACATATGCATAAAATACTCTTTCATATAGGTTCAACACCTGTATATTCATACGGGTTCATGGCATCTCTCGGTGTCATTGCCGCTTTTATCTGCGGTATTATATGCGGGAAAGACAGGAATTTTAAAACAGATAAAACCATATATCTGATTTTATTTGTTTTCCTCTCAGGTCTTGCAGGGGCAAAGATATTATATATTATTTTACATCTCCATAATTTCATAGACTCACCTGCTGAGATTTTCCATATTACAGGAAGCGGACTTGCATGGCATGGAGGTGTGGCAGGAGGAATTATATTTATGATATATTTTTCAAGAAAAGAAAAAATTCCTTTTCTTGATGTAGCAGATTTATCTGTTTTATGCGGCATACTGGGACTGGTTTTTGGCAGGATAGGATGTTTTCTCAACGGCTGCTGTTACGGGAAACCGTCTTCTCTTCCCTGGGCCGTCATATTTCCGAGAACAGGAGAATTACCCAGGCATCCCACTCAACTCTATGAAAGTTCCCTTGATCTGGCAGTTTTTTTAATACTCTTATATCTGTGGAAAAAAAATAGATATAAAGGAGAGGTCTTCTGTGGTTTCATATTCCTTTACAGCATAGTACGTTTTACCGTAGAATTCTGGAGAGAACATTTCCTTCCTCTTACTCTGGGATTGACTGTAGCCCAGTTAATCAGTATCGGAATGATGATAACAGGTCTTATTCTTTACTGGAAAATCCGCAGAACCACTTCATAGCTATTGAGGTAATACCAAATTGCAATCAAGTTTATTTTTATAAATTCCATGGCATTGCCTGCCTGGCGATCCTCCGAAAAAAATCTTAACTGGAACAGCCATATTTGTTAGAGGTTACATCATGCCGGTTTGCATTATATTTTATTCAAATAGGCCTGTGTCGTCGTGATATTTTTTTCTCCGGAGCACCAGGCAGGCAATGTACTAAAGGTGATAGCCAAATGATATAAAGATAAATAATACATATTGTTCTCGTGACGCGTAACGGGTAACTCGTAACGTGCGACAGGTGGGTGATTCGCCCCTATTACTCCCCCTTCACTCTTCACTACAAAGAAAGAAAGTAAGCCGTGAACAGGTATTATCTCCATTCACGACCCACTATCCACTTTTCACTTTTCTAATATAAAGGTATAAAAATAACTGAGTGAAGACCTTCATCTTCTACCATAGAAGAGCTCCATATATATCTGAACTGTTTCGAAATTTTTTCTAAATTCTCTTTTCCAAGTTCCTCATTCTCTGGCAGTATGGCAGATACTTTCAATATATCGTTCATATTCATAAAGGAAAAACCTGAAACCTGCCCGTCTCCCATCTCCTGAACGGCTATTTTATAATCTTTCATCTGAACTATGGATTTTCTGTTACCACGGAAGGTATCTATAACATGTTCCATAGGTACTACAGTTTTTCCGGTACTTACAACAACATAATCACCTAAAAAAGTATATGAAAGGTTAAAAGAAGTGCCTGCTACGTCTAAATTATTAAAGGTAGAATAACCTGTTCCCCTGTAAGTGATTTCCTCTATTTTAACAGGTATAAACGGTGTGGCAAGGTCAAAGAGCTTTTTAAAAGGTTCTTTATTTTTTATTCCCATAACAAAAACCATATCCATAATCGGTAAAGGCATTATTTTTTCCACGCCTGTCTCATCTTTTCCGATGGTAATACCATTCTGAGAATAATATCTTGGGAAATCCTTTTCAAGACCGGGTAAGATGCCGGAAAAAGCTGTATAAAAAGGAGGATATTCTCCTGTCTGTTTTTCATCTGAAGGAAGGATAACATAGGAACCGCCATGTGGTGCCACAGGTATTTCATATATATAAGAGGGTTTTAAATCTTCCGGTTTTTCAGGAATTTTCCCCGAATGTTCCTTCTGGTATTTTAATGTTGCTTCTCCGAGAGCAACTAAATCTCTCTTAGCTTTTTCCACTGTTGCCATTTTTTTCATATCTTCCAGGTATTTCTCTGTAATAGAAGCTGACATAGTGAAATCACCTGTTATATTATCTATGATATCCTTATCAATATCTAACTGTGTAAAAAGGCCGACCATCTGGTTAAGACTTTTGTATTTTTCTTCCATATCAGGAAAAGACTTCATGAATTCCCTTCCTATTTCATGACCGCTTTTCAAATCGGAACTTGTAACAGCCATTGACATATCATCAGGAATAATATTGAGAGTTGAAGCTTTTTCCCTGTTTTTATCAAGAAAAATTTTTATTACAGGGCTGTCACTTTCCTTATCTATATTCAGATAACTGTCTATTTTCATTCCTCTTGCAGAACCGGAAAATGATATGGAATAACTCCTCAATGCTTTTATAACAGGAGGAAGTATCTTACTGATTGGTTCCTTTGTAATATCCCTGGCAAGAGGACTTAATATATGCTCCAGATTGACAAACAGTGAAGAAAGACAGTATTCAGGTTTCTTTTCCATAAACTTTGCAAAAAGTTTATTTTTTGTTATATCATCATGTCCTTCTTTGAGCAGATCTACAGATTTTTTTACTGTATCCTCATTGTTTGTAATGATAAAAAAGGTATCTATAAAACAGAAAAATAGTTCTTTTTCAAAAGAATTAATTTTAACATCTTTATATTCTTCGGAAAAAATCTTTGCATCTCCTCCGATTTTAGCTATGAAGGCTTCTGCCCTGTCCGGATCCTTCACCTTTGTAACCAGAAGCACATGGGGTAAAGCATCTGAAGGCATTTCTCTCGTAGAGTCAATCATATGTCCTTTACCTTTTTCGCCTCTGTAAGAAGGATTTCTTCCTGAAAGACCTGCCGATATATGGGCATTTTCACAGCACTCTAGAAGAAAGGCCTGATTTTCCTGTTCCGTTTTATATTCATATCTACCCTCTGAAGGACAGACAGGAAGTTTTTCCATATAATCAGGTATCAGTTCTTTCAATTCCTTCGGGTAAGATTTATTCACCTCGTAATACATTTCAAGGGCATTTCCCGTAGAATAAATATCCTGTTTACATTTATCAAGTTTTCTGGCTGCCTTTATATACCTGTATAAATTCTCCGATTTAAAAAGACCGAATGACACATCGGCTTCCATCCAGGATAACAAATCTTCTTCCACGTTAATTCCGCTTTTACTCTGAAACATGCCCAGAAGTTCTTTCAGGTCTTTTATTTCCTGAGTTTCTTCTCCTGATTTCGTATGTTCCAACTGCCATATAACAGGATAAAAATTGATATTTGCATAAACATCCACATCGGACGGAATAGCCTTAAAGGTTTCCGATTTATAATTTGACAGAAGATAATAATTCCTCACACCCATTATAGATAATCCGAGACAGATTATCAGGAAACTCAGGGCCATAATAGTCGTTTCCGCCACACCTCTCTGAAACTTTTTCATTTTCATAAACATTACCTCATTTCTATTTTTTTATCTTTCAACTTAAACCGTTATTACATTTGATCCTTTATCCATCTGACAGCCTGATGATATACAGATACAGGTGCCACTACATGTCCTCCTT
>DAIOEN010000274.1:0-8366 GCA_036746235.1 Vulcanimicrobiota bacterium
GATGCTAAAAAAATAGCACTATGATTACATAAGGCTTTTTAGAGGTTTTTTATTCGTTTTTGACAATATTCTGTCAAACTCAGGATATACAGGACTTATGATAGAGGAAATTAAAGAGTTAATGAAAGAGGACAGTGATTAATGGAAAGGGAAAGTATATTAATTCATTACACAGGGCAGGCTGAAATTTATCAGGAATTTCACTGTGATGGCAAATAGAAAATCATTGATGCCTCAAAACCGAGTTCAATTTTATCTCCATTTTTCAACATGACCGGCTCTGTAACCTGTAAGCCATTCAAAACAGTTATATTACTCTCTTTTTCATTTATTATATAATATTTACTATTTTTCTTTACTATACGACCATGATTACGGGATATACTTTTGTCTTTTTTAGAAAGTTCTATATCCGTAATAAAATCAGAATGTTTACTTTTTCTCCCTATTAAATTCACATTCTTAAGAAGATGAAAAATTTTTCCCTTATCCATACCTTCTATAATCTTAATTACAGGGTAAGATTCTGACGGTGCTTCACAGGTATCTGTATTGTTTCTTCCTGACAGGGAGTTTTTAGATTTTATCAATGATATCTTACCTGCACAACCTGTTTCTTCTTCTCTAAAAGTTCTATTACGTTTACCTCCAAAGAACTCAATATTTTCTTCACAAACTGCAGGAGATTTATTAAAAGAAGATTTTATTTCTCCAGGAATTTTACAGACTATTATTCTGATATTACCGGCAAGAATAACATCTCCCCTTTCCAGCATTGTAAATTCCCATGAAGATATAGCTCTATCGTTTACAAAAGTAGGTATGATTGCGCATGTGCTGTGGATTATTCCATATTTTTTTCTCTGTTCATCCATTTGAGTGTGGCCTGATCCGGTGATATGCATGAAGAATTCAGTAAAATCCAGCCTTTTCTTTCTGTGCCTGTATATTTGCCTACAGGCATTAAAGGCCTGTCTAAAATAATTTTTTTTCCATTTTCAGGGCCTGACATAATTTTCAGCATATAACCTGTATCTATAAATGCCTCTTCTCCAGAAGAAAATTCTATTCCCTGAGGCAGTAAATGAGTGGTATATTCACTTTTTCCTTCAGGTGAATTTGATTTATTTTGAGATATTCTCTCCACTTTTTCACAGGTTTTAGATCCGGTTAATCTGGATAAGAATCTGTTAAATTCCTTTTCTTCTTTTGACACGGGTAAATTCTCCTCAGCAGGGGGTATATTTTATACTATAAATTTAAGCCCCTCCAGAATAAAATCGGGTCCAATTTCTCTGAGCTTAAGTCCGGCAATACCGCCAATAGGACCTAAAAGTACATTTCCTATAATAAATTCAGGGCGTTTTATATCTTCATATTTTAGCTTAATACCCGGTGAAAGGCTTACTCCCATACCGGCTTTCAGACCATCTGTCACTTCAGCCTGAATACCACTTCTATCAAGTGTCAAATTACCACTTACACCTGCTCCCACACCCAGTGATTTACTGCCCCCGAGGCTGAGACCTGATCCTGATTCAGTATAACCTTCTATATTTCCCTCGACTTTCCCGGCATTTAAGTCGGCCTTTGCTATGCCGCCAATAGTAATACCCTTTTTTGATATATCAAGTTTATAACCTAATTCAGCTATACTTCCACCAAGTTCACCTTTTCCACTTACATTATCTCCGGATAAAGCTTTAGTGACCACAGCAGGGATCTCTATTTTTATTCCCTGTTCCAGATGAACTCCATGATCTGCAATATTCATATCATTTTTGAAATTTCCTAATATATCAGGTAAATCGGTTATCCTTGTAAAATCACCGCTATGAGGTTTTTTTGTTATAATATCAAGACTACCATTTGTAAGAGATATAGTGGCTTCAGATTTAGTTCCTAATTCAAACTCCCCACCGGATATTTGAACTTTATTCTTAACATCTGCATCAAGATTCATATCATTATATCCAGTTTTTGCAGTCCAGTTTGTGCCTGATGTCTTTTCACTGCTTTTAGCTTCTATTAAACTTTTGGATTTTACCTGTAACCCTCCTGATTGTTCCCCATAAATCCCTCTGTCTCCGACATCCATAAACCCTTTTGCATCACTATTTGAAGTATAATTCATATTAAAGTCAATATTTTTTAAAGCCTCTTCTGAATCGTCTTTTGATTTATATTCTATGCCCTGATGATATGTCCCATTACTCTTTAAAGAAGCATCATACTCAGAATTAAGGCTAAGATTACTCATATAGACTTCAGCGGTACCATTTCCATCCAGAAGTCCTTCAGATTTTTCACTGTGTGAAATTTCAGTATTACCACTTTTCAGACTTTCCTTATGTTCCATACCGCCTTCTACTACTCCACTGCCTTCACCTTTCGTCAATGAATTTAATCCCTGTTCCCCTATCTCAGTAATACTGGCAACCTTTCCACCGGCATCTATGGAGCCATTGACTCTTGCACTTTGAGATATATCAGTATTATTGTCACCCAGGGAAGATTTTTCCGACAATGCACCCTTCTCTTTTATCTCTTTAAAACCATTAAAAGCCATTCCTTTTGCCAGATTTTTAATATTAAAGAAAAATGCGTCATCCTTATGCTCTTCCTGAGTTTTTCCAGTAAAGGAATCAACTTTAACGGAAGATATGGACTTTTTCAGTTCTCCCACCTGTTCTTTATTACTGGTTGCACTTTTCAGTACAGCAGGTCTGGTCTGAGGTTTTGTATGGGTATTGTTTACTGTAGAAATGGCGTAAAGTTTTACATCTTCATTTTCTTCAAGTTCACAGAGGAAAAGAAGTTCTGTTTCATAGAGTTTATATATGGCAGGTGAGAGACATTCCAGTTCTTCAGATTTTATATCCTGCAAAGATATATGAGAAATTTCCTTCAGTGTTTCTGATAATCTCCTCTCTCCCAGAATATGTTTCTTCCCAAAACTTTCAGGAATTTCATAGAGATTTTCAGAATCAAAAATAATAAGACATGTATCAGAATAAGGTTTTTCTGTGGAAGAATTTATTTCTTCTTCTATTTTTTTTCCAGATAAAATATATTCCTTTAATATATCTGTATCTAAAAAAAGGTAAAGATTTCCTTCAAGATCGAGTAAGTATTTCATTTTTGACATTTTACAGGCCTCCTTTTTATTAGCTGTCAGCTATCAGCTTTTTATTAATTCCAATTAATTATTTTCACTTATTTCCTCAGCAGAAGATGAACCTTCTTCACTTTCAGAATCCACGGTTTCTCCTTCTTCCGTATAAGTATCCTCTTGAGTTTCTTCTGAATTTTCAATGGGATTCTGATAAAAACTATAGGCTCCACCCTGAACGGAACTGCCGCCGGTAACGGGACTGAAATTACCTGAAGCAAAATTTCTGGATAAATTCCTTATACTGGAAAAAAGAGCCATATCATCAGCATTCTGCCCGGAAGGTATAAAGGTATCACTCTGAGCAAAGGGAGAGGTTCCGCCGCCCTGCATTATACCTTCCATAGCATTTCTGAGATTATTAATATTACTCATATTATTGAAGGCATTTCTGCAGGCATTGAACATAGTGTCAGGTCTTGTATAATTATTCATAAGTGATGAAATCTGATAAAGGCTTACATCATCACT
Organism: Vulcanimicrobiota bacterium; assembly: GCA_036746235.1. GTDB lineage: Bacteria > Vulcanimicrobiota > SpSt-956 > SpSt-956 > JAKJGF01 > CALARM01. The sequence goes on from DAIOEN010000274.1 coordinate 3,644, forward strand.
TTCTTTCTCACATAACAGGAGAAGTTCTTCTTCATAGATTTTATATATGGCAGGAGAAAGTTTTGACAGTTCTTCTATATCTATATCCCGTAAAGACCTGGCAGAAATATCGTCTAAAATTTCCGATAACTTTCTCTTCCCTGCTATATGGCTTCTTGCCTTATGAGAAAGCATTTTATACATGTTCTGCCCGTCGTAAAGAATTATTTCTGTATCAGTGTATGGCAATTCTTTATCAAAGACGGAATCCTTTAAAATATAATCTTCCGGTAAAAATTCATCATTAAAAATATACATATTTCCTTCAATATCAAGTAAATATCTGTCCGATTTCATAATAAATTTCCTCCTTACTTTATTATAGTGACGTGTAACACGTAAAGCGAGATCTCTCATGAATAACTTTTTTTGTCTGAACTCGGATGTATCGGATTAACGGATGAGTCGGATATTTTCTTTCACTCTATCTTATCAATCCTATAAATTCGATAAATCCGACTCATTCGAGTTCAGACAATCCCGGTAATCCTTTAATCCCGAAAATCCCGGTTCTGACCTACTGCCTTATAGAGAAATAAATCCCGTAAATATTATTTTTTCTGGCACTCCACAGAGAATAAACCCTGCCGGATGGGTCTACTGCTATAGCAGGATCTGTATCAACGTCAGTTGCTGTGCCGTCATCAACCCTTACGGGAAGACTCCAGGAACTTTCTTTGAGAGCCCAGGAAAAATATAAACTCTCATTGCCTGTATTATCCAGCCATAGCAGGTAGTTATTGCCAGAAGGATTAACCACTATGGCCGGATAATTATAATTATCTCCTGAAGTTATTATAGTTGCAGGACTCCAGTTACCTCCGAAAGGACGATAGGAATAATAGAAGCTATTCGGAGCAGGTGGAACAGGTGTAGGAGTCGGCTGAGGATTGTTTGGATCAAGAGGGACAATAATGGTGGATATATTTTGGTTATATTCCCATACAACAGAGGCATTCCCATCAGGGGCAACAGCTATATCAGGTGAACCGATAAACTGCCCTGTTGCTATTGTAGCAGGAGAAGTCCAGTTGCCGCCGGAAGGATGGTAGGAAAAATAAATATTTGAATTTGACTGTGGTATGCTCTGGCTATTCGGGTCAAATGCAGGATGCGAGTCCCATACTGCATAAGCGTTACCGGAAGCATCAACAGCTATTTCTTTCATTGAGTTGAAAAAACCAAAAGTACCGGAAGCGATAACAGAGGTATTCCAGGAACTGCCTGATGGACGATAGGAGAAATAAATATCATCAGTATTACCATTATAAGAAGATTTACTCCATATTACATAAGCATTGCCTGAATGATCAACCTTTATACGCGGTCTGGAAAGATAGCTAGTAGAAGATGATGCTATAACATCAGTATTCCATGAACCACCTGATGATTTATAGGAAAAATAAATATTATATACAGGCAAATAATTAGGATCCGAAAGAGTTCCATTATCTAACCATACTATGTACATATTACCCGAAGGGTCAATAGCTATATCCTGCCCGTAATACTGTCCCGGTGTATTATTTATTTTTTCATTTGTACTCCAGTTACCTCCTGAAGGACGATAGGAGAAATAAATATCTCCATAACTAGAAGTATGAGACGTGGTAACACTTCCACGATCCTCCCAGACAGCACAGGCATTCCCGTTAGGGTCTACCGCTATACTGGGATAAAATGTATTACCATTTCCGTCATTTACCTTTACATTTGGCCCCCATTCTCCTCCCCCGGTCTGAGTCGGTACAGGAGTCACACCGGGAAGACTGGGATTTACAGCCTGTCCTGAAAGAACTATATTGGCTTCCACCTGTCCGGAAGAAGGCACAGTTACCTCTGTCGAACCGGTTTTCCCTTCCTGGCTTGTTCCGGTTATGGTAACATCTGTTGCAGGAATGCCTGGAATAGAGTAATAACCGTTATAATCCGTAATTGTATAAAAAGTGGTATCATTCACGCGGACTTCTGCATTTGTAACAAGCTGACCGTTATTCGTTACTCTTCCGTAAGCAGTACCTGTACCTGCTGTTACAGTCACAGGAATTTCTGCCGAAAAAGAACCGCTTGTAGCTTTCACTGTTCCCGTTCCGGCTTTTGTAGCAATAAAAATCCCTGTTTTTGCATCTATTGATCCCATATCTCCTGTTACAGACCATGTCGTATCAGGCTTCACAGGACTGCCGCCGTTACCGTCACCTGCCGAAGTAAATTGAAAAGCACTGCCTGTTGAAATGAGTAAATTTTCAGGAATAATCCTGAAATTTGTGAATGCAGTACCTGCCGAATTCGGATCTATTATCACAACGTTTTGCCTTATAGAAACATAACCGGTATGGTCCACTCTTAAAATCTTCTCTCCTGCAGGTATTCCACCTATCAGAAAAGAGCCGTCTTCTTTTGTAGTCACAGATGTTGATATACCGTCAATAGAAACTATAGCGCCGGAAAGAGCTTTATAATTTGCCGGGGGATTATTCGTATAAAGCATTACCATACCGGGGAGTTTTCCTGTTTCTTCGCCGGAAAGAGTCTTCTCATCACTTAAAAAAGGCACAAAAACAAACCCACTCTGTGAACCAAATATCGCACTTACAATAGCCGCTATGGCTCCGCAGCTGCTAAAATTAATTATTACAAATACACAAAAACATAAGACCAGAATAAAACTCATAAGAAAAGATCTGTTAAATTTCAAGAGCAACTTCCTCCTTAATTATATTCAAATTATTTCTTTGCCTCACAGGCCTCTTGATGAAATATAAATAAAATAATATTTTTCCTATCACCTCACTTTAAAAAAAAGATCCTTCTATAATAGAAGAGTCAAAAAATTGCAATTTTCCAAAAAATTTTCAAAATTTTTTAATTTTTTTATAAATTATTTTATATGAAAATGATGAAGTCTTATACCTCATTGTCTGTTATTTTCATATTTGGTTGTGGCCGCTCCGGTCATGTCTGTTAGATAATCACCTCTACATAATTTTCATTTAAAACTTTATTTTATGCCATTAAAAATGAAAATTCGACCATGATTTATGAGATTAAAGGATTACCAGGATCAGGAATTTCACGTAAAGTAAGTTTATTATCTCATTAATCTCATAAATCCTGAAAACTGCCATGACCGTGTGTTCACAACGAAGGATGAGAATCTGTCCTCGCATCACGCATTACGCATTACGCATTACGATTCTCATATAAATCCTGGTCAAAAATGAAAATTCTTATACTTTAAATTCAGAAAAAAGCATCAAATAAGAATCTTTTTAAAAATAAAAAATCCGGCACAACAGAAAACATACCGGCCTTTTTCCGAGAAATTAATCTTAAAAATCATATAGATTACCCTTCTCTCATATGATATAATCTATATCTATACATTAAAATGTACAATTTTCGAAGAAGGCCGCTCCGGGTACCGCGTGTAAAATCAGTATCCCAGGAGGCGGGCCTTCCTTTTTTTATATTAATGATTATTATTACGGGAATTTATTCTACAGAATATTAAAGAAATCCTTCTCTTTTTAAAAATAGAGGAGCATAGAAAGATTGCTTTTAAAAATGACAGGTAATTTTATTCATGATGGAAAATTAAATAGGATTTATACAAAAAACAAAAGAAACCCTGTCATTGAGAGCGAAGCGAAGCAATCCCATTATTTCATGCAAAGACCAGTGGGATTGCTTCGTCGCTATCGCTCCTCGCAATGACAATATATGCAAAAAATGAATAAATTCCAGTATAAATAAATCTACCTGTCATAAAAAAATGCAATCTTTATTTTTTTATATTTCTTTCAGATTGAATTTTAACTTCTACCGTGATAAGATAATAAATGAAAGGGATTGTGATACAGGTTCAATAGATTATATATGTAACAGGAGATAAATTATAATGAAATCTGATGACATAAAGATTGCTCATGCCAATTATGATATAGTCTTCAAATCTCTTACAGGTTTATTTAAAGACCAGACTCTGGAATTCTACGGTCTTAAAACTGCTCCTATCTTAAGGGCAGAGCCGGCAGAACTGCCTCAGATACAGATAGATGAAAGACGTATGGATTTTGTATTTTACCTTTCTGATGATTCATTTATGCACCTTGAATTCCAGACAACAGTGAAAGAAGATGACCTCTTAAGATTCAAGCTCTATGATACACTTCTTTACGAACAGAAAAGAAAACCTGTCAGAACTGCCGTTATTTATGGAGCAGGTATAAACAGTGCTCCCGTATTTCTGGATCACGGTTCTATAAAATATATCGTAGAGCCGGTCTTTATGGGGAATTATGACGGGGATAAAACATATAATGAACTTTTAGATAAAATTAATGCAGGTCTTAACTTGACTACACAGGATAAATTAAATCTTATATTTCTTCCTCTTATGAGGAATTCTGTCGATAAATCTCAAAGGGCTATAGAGGCTATAGAATTAGCTCAGAAAGTGGAAGATAAAAATGAACAGATCTTTTTAATAGGATGTCTGGTTGGTATCTCAGATAAATTTATTGATGAAGAATATGTAAGGAAAATGCTGGAGGTGTTACGTATGACAAGGGTTATGCAGGCTTTATATAAAGAATTTAAAGAAGAAGGGATAAAAGAAGGGATAAAAGAAGGAATAGAAAAAGGAATAGAAAAAGGAATAGAAAAAGGAATAGAAAAAGGA